>JAEZJP010000276.1 GCA_023415715.1 Bacillota bacterium | reverse complement strand
CATGAACTCCTGCGGTACCACCCAAATTGGCTTAACGCCCACTCACTCCATATACAAACATATATGCTCCCTTTATAACGGGTGGAGTTCCCGTCAGGTACTACTCGTTTCCTTTCGCCCTGCCCTCATAAGTCCATTCGGCACAGCTTCCTTTGCCGCAATTTCACCGCCTGCGGCTCTCTGAAAAAGGCATTCCGTGCGTACTCGTCTTACTCAACGGTTTGTATTCTGTTGTACGCATTATATGCGCCGCACAACGCTTTGTCAAGCAGGATTTGAAACATTTGTCAGTTTCAGTATTTGGTATCGTAAGGCCACGGTGTGCCGCCGGCGAGGCATCCGCCATCCACCCTGTATTCCGAGCCGGTAATGTATAAGGACGCGTCGGAGGCAAGCAGTATGCACACGCCCACGATCTCCTTGGGTTCGCCCGGCCGCTGCATAGCGATGCGCTCCTTAAGGTATTTGGAACGTTCCGGATGCTCCCAGGTAGGTACCGTTAAAGGCGTCAGTATGTGGCCGGGGCTTACGCAGTTGGCACGAACGCCGTGCTTAGCCCATTCCACAGCCATGGAACGGGTAAGCGCCAGCACGCCTGATTTTGTGGCCGCATAGACCGACACGCCGCCCAGAACCGCCCCCGTGTTGTGGGAGCCGATGTTGATGATGGAGCCGGAGTGCTGACTGATCATGTGCAGCCCCACGGCCTGGCTTACCAAAAAGACTCCTTTCAGGTTCACATCCATGATGCGGTCGTAGGTTTCTTCCTCAACATCCAGCAAGCCTTCCCGCTTGTTGATGCCCGCGCAGTTGACCAGAACATCGATATGGCCGTACGCCTTGATGATATCCTCCACCGCCGCATCCACAGAAGGCTTATCGGCCACATTCATCAAGTGAGAGGAAGCGGCGCCGCCTTCCGACACGATTTCGGCCTGTACATCCTTCAGTGGTTCCGGCTTCACATCGCACAAAGCCACTTGTGCACCAGCGGCAGCCAAACCCCTGGCCAGCTCCGCGCCGATGCCGCCGCCGGCTCCCGTTACCAGCGCAACCTTGCCGTGAAGAGAAAACAGCTTCTCCAGATTATCCCCGATGCGGGACATGAGAATCACCCTCTTCATCATTTTCGCCGGGATGACAATCATCACCCCGGCGAATAAATCTTACCCTACGATTCCCGGCATGCCGCCGCGGCCCATGGGGGCACGGCGCTGGTACTTTGTAGAAAGTTCCACGCGGCTATGTTTATCGCTGCTTTTTTCAAAGGCGGTCAAAATCTCCAGCACATGCAGCGTCTGATGATAGTCGGCCCGGAAGGGGCGGCCGTTTAGAAGAGCGTTGGCCATATCCGCAAGACCCAGGGCGCGGCTGTTCTCCTTGTAATCGTATAGGAGGGGCACTTCCTTTACCACACGCTCTTCCGGCGTAAACAGGGAAACAGGCCCGCCAAACGTATTGGGATCGGGCGCGAACAGCGTGCCGCGGGTTCCGTAAATCTCAAGCCGCGCCTGGCCGGGATAGTACACATCAAAGGTGGTGAAGATGGTACCCACGGCTCCGCTGTCAAACTCCATCATGCCGGTTGTATAGGTTGGCACATCCACATCTACGATCTGGCCGCGTTTCGGTGCGCTGGTAACGAGCCTTTGGGGGAAGGTGGCTTTCGTGACCCCGGTCACGGCCTTCACGCCGCCCACAAGGTTCACAAGCGCAGTCACGTAGTACGGCCCCATATCCATCATAGGTCCGCCGCCCCGCTTGTAGTAAAACTCCGGGTCCGGGTGCCAGCTTTCGTGGCCCCGGCAGATCATGAACGCCGCAGCGCCAACCACATCGCCGATGACGCCGTCGTCTATCATCCTGCGGCAGGTTTGCAGCCCGGCGCCGAGGTATGTATCCGGCGCGCCACCCAGCATAAGCCCCTTTTCCTGGGCTAATTTCACCAGCGCCTGGCCTTCTTGAAAATCCGCACCCAGGGGCTTTTCGCTGTACACATGCTTTCCGTTAAGCAATGCCGCCTTTGTCACCTCAAAATGTTCGTTTGGCCGGGTGAGGTTCAGTACGATTTGCACTTCCTCATCGGCAAAGGCGTCGTGCATGGTCTCATACAGCTTGGGAACATGGTACTCCGCCTGCGCCTTCTCCGCCCGCTCCCTAACAAGATCGCAAACGCCGTAAAGCTCCAGCTCATGAAATGTTTCGGTGATGTTTTTCAGGTAAATTCCGCTGATGGCGCCTACGCCGATCATTGCCACTTTAACTGCCATACGTTTGCCTCCTAAAATCCCAGCGCGTTGTGCAGATACTGCCTGGAAACCAAGGCCGCGTGATAATTGCAAACGGGAGGATTGTCCAGCTCCACGCAGAGCACGCCGTCAAAGCCGCCGTTTTTAAGTTCCCTCACAACGCCTTTAAAGTCTACCGTGCCCATGCCCAGCGGCAGGAAACGCGCCATGGGCCACTCGGGGGATACGCTTGCATCCGGATTCACATCCTTCAAATGCATATAGCGGATGCGGGATACAAAATGCTTCACGGCCTGCACGGCATCCATACCGGCCAGGGTGGTATGGGCCGTATCCAGGCACAAGCCCACCAGCTTGGGATCGGTGAGCGAAAGGAAAAGGTCGATCTGTTCCTGCGAGTAGATGGCCGTGTTGGCATGAGGATGGAAGCAGGCCACCAGACCGTTTTCATGGCACAGCGCGCCGATGCGGTTGGAAAGCTCCGCATACTTGCGTATGGCTTCATGATCGGTAGGTCGGTCGTTGGGAGCTTCGCGCCACATCACGCCCTGCAGGTTCATATAGGTTGCACCGATCTTCTTCATGAAATCAACGTAAGCTACCGCGTTCTCATAATCCTTTTTCGGGTCATCTGAATAATGAAGGTAGAGGTTGGCCATTTCCAAGCCGTATTTGTGAAGCAGCGCCTTCACCGCAGCCGCGTCATTGTCAAAATATTTGGTAATGAAGGCGAAGTTTTCCACAGCCTGGTAGCCCAAATCGGCCGCCTCTTTCAGGGATTGTTCAAATTCATACTGATAGTTGTCCTTGTGGTGAACAAGCCACGTCCAGCCTGTATACGCGATTTTCATGGCAACGCCCCGCTTTCAGCAAATTTTATTTCTTTATCGGCCTACGGCTAATGACAGTATCATAGCACATGCATTTCATTCAGGTAAGACAAAATGCATAAAGAGAATGCCAAAAATTGCTCTCATGGTTGTTTCCGTCCTGTTCCTTTACTTGAAGGCGCCAAAGAACCATGCTATGATAATCGCAGCTGCAAACAGCAGAAAAGAGGTGCACATAACCTATGAGCAACAGCGTTTTTTACGAGATCAACCGTCAGGCACTGCGCGTGTATTACGGACAGAACTTGACTTTTTATTCCCACTTTCATTCCAGCCTTGAGCTGTTCTACTGTCTGGATGGACAGACAAAAGTTGCGGTGGAGGACAAGGAAAAGATACTGTCGCCCGGCGAGGTGGCAGTCATCTGGCCCAACCATGTGCACAGTTATACCGCTATGTCCCAAACCGGTTACTTAATTGGCATAGTGGATATGTCCCTGATTCATGAGTACGCACAGCTTTTTACACAGCACGACTGCCTTCAACCATATCTCAACAAGGAAAAAGTGCATCCGGATGTTCTGCACTGCCTGGACACCTTGGCAAGATCGCCTGGCATGAGCGAACTGCTTCGCCGGGCATATCTTAACGTCATTGCCGGCCGCCTGCTGGAGCAATTGCCTCTTGGCGAGCGCAAGCGAGCCTTGGGCAGCGATTCCCTCAGGGATTTGATGACATTCATCGACACCCATATTTCGGAGCCCATTTCCCTGGAAATGTTATCAAAGGCGCTATATCTGAACAAGTATTACATTTCGAAGCTCTTTTCCCAGCGCATCGGCTGCAGCCTGAGAACCTATATCAATGCTATTCGAATAGACAGGGCATGCTCGCTGCTGGTAAATCCCAGCGCTACCATTCCCGATATTCTGGAAGCCTGCGGCTTTGAAAGCGAACGTACATTTTATCGTGCCTTTATGACACTGCGGGGAATGACACCCAAAGCGTTCCGGGCGCAATCGCCAGGCCCGGAACCCAAACTGCCTTCATCGAACCTATCCACGGTGCAGTTCATTAAAACAGGGACCAGTCCGGCCTGAGACCTGCGCGACTGATCCCCATATCACATACACCTGTATCAGCTTATTCAGCCTATATCAATACCCGGATAAAAGCAAGTAGTCTTGATAAAGCGTGCCCCAAAACTGCGGGCCATGGCGCATTGGGCTGCGCTGCGGCGCAGTACCAGTGCTTCCGCCTGGGTAACGCCTTCATCCCTTAACATGTGCAGCGCCCTTGTAAGAAGGGCTTTCCCCAACCCGGCTCGCCTGTAGGTGGAGCGGACATACAGAGCAGCGAGTGCAGCCCTGTCACCTGTTCCTGAAAGGAGTACTTCCCCCATCGGCTCATCGTTCCGATAGATGCCCAGCGCCAGAAAGTGAGGCCGCTGCATGCATTGGCCCAGAGCGTTCAGGTCCAGCGGGGCAATGCGGCTTAGATTGAGCCGGTTCAGCATGGCCTGCTGCTCAAACTCATTGCGAAGCGGTATATTGGCCACCGTACACCCCATGGGGATGGTATCTCCGCCATCGGGAATAGGAAAGCGCACCAAGTCCTCCGCGTCATCCAGCAAAAACCCGTTGTTCAGAAAAAACTCCATACCCCGCGTATCTTCCACCGACAACTGCGTATATAGTCTTGTTGGAACGTAGGGGTTCTGTTCCCGAAGTTGGCTGATACGGGCCAAAAGCGCTCCGAAAAGCATGTACTGGCAGGCGGGCGGTGCTTCCAATTGCATATATAAGTGCATAGGCCGCTGCGGAAACATGTCCGGCTGATAAAATGGCATTACATAGCCTGTGCCCTGCTGGATATCCATGTCATCCATAACGAAAAACACGTTCTCCGGTGTCAGGCCCTGATATATTCCTAACGGATGATATACGCGCATCGCGTCCATCCTTTCAAACTTCTGCGTTTTTCGCGGCAAAGGGCGCGCAGTACGTTTTATTGTACCCCAGCTTGGGGAAATCTGCAAGCAA
>JAEZJP010000217.1 GCA_023415715.1 Bacillota bacterium | reverse complement strand
GCAGCCTAAGTTTTAGGATTCCCCCTGCCGTACGCCCTTAGGCGGGCTTACGGTTTCGGTAGCTTCATCAATGCCGGCTTCGTCACAAAGCTTGAACGGGCCCGTGCCCCGCGATAATGACGCCGGGCTCCGCACTCGCGGGAGATGCGGTCCGACGTCGCGGCATTAAGCCGCGAAAGCGAGTTCGTTGTTGTCAGTTATTGTTTTTCCCCGTTTTTACGTGGCCAGGGTCCACGGCTCGCTTACCAAACCCTCGACAACCCCCGTCGAAACCGGAACACCCCCATGTAATGGCTACTCGCCCCGGTCGTGGCTTCGCATGGCCCGCTGGATGTCTCGCCTTGCATCCCGGTCGGCCTCGTCGTCGCGCTTGTCGTGAAGTTGCTTGCCCTTGCATAGACCCAGTTCCAGCTTCATCCGCCCGTCTTTCAGGTAAATTTGCAGGGGAACAAGGGCATACCCCTGACGCTGTACCTGACCGGAGAGCTTGCGGATCTCGCTCTTGTGCATGAGTAGCTTCTTGGGTCGCAGGGGATCATGGTTGAAAATGCTGCCCTGCTCATAGGGGCTGATGTGCATCCCTTCCACAAAAATCTCCTGCCCCCGCGCCATGGCGAAGCTTTCCTTAAGGTTGACCCGGCCCTGGCGGATGCTTTTCACTTCGGTACCCTGCAAACAAAGGCCGCATTCATACGTTTCCTCCACGAAAAAATCGTGGTAGGCGCGCCTGTTCTGGGCTACGGGCTTGATGCCCTTTGCGTGCGGCATGCAAACCCCTCCTTTGTTTTTGCCGGTAGCAATGTATTATACCACAATTGCACCTTGATTGCAATGAGCCGCATTTTTGTTTATAATGGAATGAACACGAATGGTTAAGGGGAGGCGCGCTTGATGCAGGATACAAGAACGATGGCAGTTTCGGCCCGGGAAGCGGCAATTCCGCTTTCAGCGACGCCCATAAACGATAGAAACAACGCCTTGAAACTGATGGCGGATACGCTCAAGCGCCACAGCAAGGAGATCTTCGCCGCCAACGAAGCGGATATGAAGAAGGCGGACGAGGAAGGTTTGGCATCGCCGCTGAAAAAGCGGCTGTTGTTTGACGAAAAAAAGCTGCTTGCGGTTCAGAAGGGATTGTTGGCATTGGCGGAGCTTCCTGATCCGCTGAATCATACGCAATTGGCCCGGGAACTGATGCCGGGCCTTAAGCTCTACCGCGTGTCATGCCCCATCGGCGTGGTGGGTGTGATCTTTGAAAGCCGCCCCGACGCGCTGGTGCAAATCGCTTCCCTGTGCTTAAAGAGCGGGAATGCCGTGCTCTTAAAGGGCGGGCGGGAAGCGGAGCATACCAACCGTGCACTGATGGATGCCCTTTTGGAAGCGGCACGCGAGGCCAACATGCCGGACGGCTGGGCGGCACTGCTTACAACAAGGGAAGAAGTACGGGACATGCTGAAGATGGACGACTGCATTGACCTGATCATCCCCAGGGGCAGCAATGAATTTGTTCGCTATATTATGGACAACAGCCGCATTCCGGTGCTGGGCCATGCGGACGGGATATGCCACGTGTATGTGGATGCTTCGGCGAATACCGATATGGCGGTCAAGGTGACGGTGGATTCCAAAACGCAGTATGTGGCTGTGTGCAACGCGGCGGAAACGCTGCTGGTTCATAAGGACATCGCGGAGGCTTTCATACCTTTAGCAGCCCGTGCGCTTGCGGAAAAGAACGTTCAATTGCGGGGCTGCGAAAGAACACGGTCCATCATCCAATGTGAGGCGGCCACGGAGGAAGACTGGTCTACGGAGTATCTGGATTATATTCTGTCGGTCAAGGTGGTTGACAGCGTGGAAGAGGCCATCCGCCATATCAACCATTACGGGTCAGGCCATACGGATACCATTGTGGCGCAGGATGTACAGGCGGTACACTCCTTTATGAGCCTTGTGGACAGCGCCGGCGTGTACCATAACTGTTCCACCCGGTTCGCCGACGGCTTCTGCTACGGTTTCGGCGCTGAGGTGGGGATTGCCACGGGCAAGCTGCACGCCAGAGGACCTATGGGGCTGGAAGGGCTTTGCTCATACAAGTATCTATTGTTTGGCACCGGTCAGACACTTGCGGATGTGCAGGCCGGGAAGACGCTTTTTGATCACAAGGATTTGAATGAAAAAGCGCCGTATTAGTGGTCTGACAACTACAGAAGTAGCGAAATTCATCTTGATCTGCCAAGCAATCACGACTGATGGTAGAAAAGCCAACAAGCAAACGACGCCTACGGCGTTCAGGCGAAGATGAATAGATTTGCCAAGCAACCAATACCCCCGGCAGAGAAGCTAACAAGCATACTGTGTTGTAGGTGCACATATCAATCACGATTCGGCTTGGTATCCGGGACGTTACAGGTGTGCTCTTTGCAATTGCAATATTCCGTAACTTCTGTACTAGGGCGACAAAGCTCTTTGCGTTGCTTTTGACGGGTACTTAAAAAGGCATGCCGCAAATCATGGCATGCCTTTTCTCATTTATTCTTCATGCGTAAGCCGGGTAGCCACCCGTGCCGGCCGGCTTACCTTGCGACATCATCCTGCATTCATTGGCGCATGCTTTGCATTCGTTTGCACATTTTACACAATGATCATCCTTGAACATCTGGCAATCCTGCGCGCACTTGTCGCAGATCGTTGCGCACAGTGTGCAAAGCTCCTTCGCGTGATGCGCATCCATCGCCATGAACCCGCTTGCTTCCGTGCAGATGCAGGCACATTCCATCAGCATGCTGATGCATTGCTTTCTTGCCTTTACATCCGGCTCGTTCAGGCACATCCCGACGCATTCGTGGCATGCCTGCGCGCAGCGGGTGCAGGCATCGATACACTTTTGATACTTGTCTGTGGTGTTTGTTACAATGCCCATTCCTGTTCCCCTCCTTTTTTTTCTTCTTTAGGTTGCACCTGCTGTATATTTTCATCCAGCTAATATTTGGAAGGACGGACAGGTTATCCCCATACTTATATAAATCTGCGATAAAGTATATGCCATCTACCGAATGGTAAATGGCATATATGGAAAATCCGATATATTATTAAGTGATTGACGCTCTCCTGTATATAAAGACATTGTTATTGCTTGTACGTATACCTCGCCACAAGTCTGGGCATGTCGTCATACATACCGAAAGCGTCGGCGAAGATCTTGTAGGAGTTGCCCACTTCCCAGGTGGTCTTGGTGGAGTTTTCAAGCATGATGTACTGCGTTTTTTCCGCCGTGCCCGTATTCATAATGGCAAGCTGCGGCTTGGTGCTGATGATTTCCGTAATGACGCCGGTGCACAAATAGATTTGCGTGCTTTTTACCCGCTGGGCATTGTTGGACAAAAGGTCGGCATAGTTGGTGGCATCCATCCCCCAGGCTATTTTGGTATACTCGTCCGCCGGGGGCACATAGTATACCTGAAAATCGAGAACCGAGGGCTGCCGGCCAGGTATTTCAGCCTGGATGGTAACTTCATTATTGCCGATCTGGTCAAACACAGCAAAAAAGGAGAACGTGCCGTCGGATGCGATATTGGTGATATTCAGATCCGAATGCGGCGTTAGCACATTGACATCGGCGCCTGGGATGGTAGTAGCCGTGATCTTCATAAATTTTTTGGAGCTGGTGTACGTTTGGTCGGAAACCAGGTCCAAAGGCACTTCCTGCACCGCACGGTAAAGGATGATATCCATTATATTTTCACGGCAGTACTGGCTGCGCACCCTGATGGTGACCTTGTTTTCGCCGATGGGCTGTACCGTGGCGTTGTAGGTGACATCGCCTTTTTCCTGGTTTACCAGGTCGGAATAATCGCTTCCGTTGATGATCACCGTGCTGCCTTCGCGCACGCGGAACTTCATGGGATACATGGCTGTCGATACTTCCACATAGTTGCTGTCCGGCGTGACCAATTCAATGGGGGACAGGGGAACCTGCACCTGATAGGAAATTGACTCCATGGGATGGTTCTCACCGGAGTTTGTGCGTATAAACGGGGTAAGCGTCACATCCATGGTGTCGGATAGGTATTCTTCGAAATCGTTGTACCAGATGTAATCGGGTATCTCCACCACGGCTACGCCGCCGGAAATGACGAATGTGTTGCTCAGTTCCTTGACGTATATCTGCGTGCCATCCTTGCCTGGGATGGTGATGGTATGGGCGGCATGGTCGTTGACGATAGAGGCCACCACGGTGGGTTTGTTCTTAAGCGCTTCCTCGGCCTGCCGCCGCTGCCATGCAGAAATAACCACGGCCGCTGTCAGAATGACTACAAGGGATAAAAGCATAACAAGAATCGAGCGTAAAAACCTGTGCCTGCGCACACGCTTTGGCATAGACCGCCCAGCCGCATAAAGCGGGTTAAGGGCAAGATCACTGGCCTGTGTATCTCCCCAAAGGGGTTCGTAAGCCCCGGAATCGTTGAAACCGTCGTATACCGGCTGGGAGGCGGCAACTTTCCCGGATGGCGGTACCCATTGGCTGGTGGGCTGGGCGCCGGGGAAAACGTCCTCGTCATCCGGCTGCTCCATAGCTTTTTGTTCGGTTCGCTTGATCCTGGAAGTGAAAGCGAGCCTGGCTGTGGAATCCACTTCGCCACCTTCCACCAATTCCGGCGGCATGGGGCGCAGCGCGGTCTCCGGGTCATCCTTTACACGGAAAACAGTTTCACGGGTGGTATTCGTCCTAACCGTCATGCTGGATGGCGCAAAGCCGCGGCGGCTCGCTTCCTCCCGCAACTGGCGCTGCTGCTTTTCGCCTCTTGCTTTGCGGGCTCTCAGCTCCACCATTTCCTGGGCCAGGTCTTCCCTTTTGTCGGTCAGGGATTCCGCCTCACCCGTTTCATCGGCACGTATGTAAACTTTTGGCGCATCTGCTTTCAGCTCCTGTTGCCAGCCGGGGCCCTGATTCCGCTCATAGTCGGGCTGGGTAGGCAAAGGCTGGCCGCACTGAAAACAGCGTGGCAGCGAGGCTTTATTCCAATGGCCGCAATGTGGGCACTTCATCCGCGGGAACCTCCTCCATAAGGGGTAACATACTTACATTCGCATCATAAACACGGAAACCCTTTTTCACAATCCTGGCAAAGCTGGATTTTTCAACGCTTGTATGATAAAATGAAGTACCATACAGGATAACGATTCAGGATGGCTAAAATCATGCGAAAAATCAGTGAGAAATACGGAAATAAAATCAAAACGGTTTTACTGATACTTTTGGATGTCATACTCACCAATGCTTCCATGATCATGGCGCTGCAGCTCCGCTTTGACATGCAGGAGGAAGCGTGGAGTCATATCCACAAGTTCTGGAACGTTGCCCCGATTATGACCGTGCTGACCATCGGCAGCTTTTTTGCTGTGGGGATGTACAAAAGCATATGGCGGTATGCCAGTGTGGATGGGCTTTTGCAGATTGGCATGGGAACGCTGATGGGATCGGGAATAACGTATCTTGTATCGCTGGTTTCCTATACCATATCGCCGGATCCCAACCTGTTTTTGATGCCCCGCACCGTGTACCTGATCGATTGGCTTTTGCTTGTGATATTGGTGGGCGGTTCCCGCTTCAGCATGCGGCTGGCCGGGCAGTGGGGGCAGACAGGCTTGCCCTTTTTTGGAGGGCGCAAGGGGACGCGGGTGATGGTGGTGGGCGCCGGATGGGCCGGGGCTTCCGTAATCCGGGAGCTTCAATCCGGCCGATATGGCCAGAGTCATGCCATCCTGGCTGTGGATGACGACCCAGGCAAAAAGGGAACGCAAATCAACCGCGTGCCTGTATATTTGGGTACGGAAAACGTGGAGAAGTATGCGCAGCAGTTTGAAATTGACGAGATCATCATCGCCATTTTAACGCCCAAGGGACAGATGCGGCCGCTTATCGAAAAGTGCCTGGCCACCAAGTGCAGGCTGAAGATGGTGTCGGCGCTTAAGAATGTTAACAACGGGCAAGATGTTTTGTCCCCCGTACGGGATGTGAATATTGCAGACCTGCTGGGCAGGACGGAACAGCACTTGGACATGACGGAGGCCAGCACCTATTTTGAAGGAAAATCCGTGCTTGTCACGGGAGGCGGCGGCTCCATCGGATCGGAGCTGTGCAGGCAAATCATGCGGTTTTCGCCAAGAAGGCTTACGGTATACGATATCAGCGAAAACTACATGCACGATCTGTATATTGAGCTGCAGGAAATGTTCGGCCCACTTGTCAAGAACACGGTGGAGCTTTGCGTGGGCTCCATTCAGGACAGAAGCAGGCTGGACGCCGTGTTTGGCGCCGTAAAACCCGAGATTGTCATCCACGCGGCGGCCCACAAGCATGTTCCGCTGATGGAGGACTGCCCTGAGCAGGCGGTAAAGAACAATGTGTTCGGCACGATGCATACAGCCCAGTGTGCCATGGCCCACAATGTGAAGCGGTTCGTGATGATCTCCACCGATAAGGCGGTGAATCCCACCAATGTGATGGGGGCCACGAAGCGTGCCGCGGAAATGGTGATCGAGTCGCTGCAGGGGTTTGGCAAAACAGAGTTTACAGCCGTGCGCTTTGGCAATGTGCTGGGCTCCCATGGCAGCGTGGTGCCGTTGTTTGAACGGCAGATACGGGCCGGCGGCCCCGTGACGCTGACGCATCCGGACATCATACGCTATTTCATGACCATTCCGGAGGCGGCCAGCCTTGTTTTGCAGGCGGCTTCCATGGCCCGCGGCGGAGAGCTATTCGTGCTGGATATGGGGGAACCCATGAAGATACGGGAACTGGCGGAACGCATGGTTCAGCTGTATGCCGACCCTGCCGCGCCGCCGGTGGAGATACGGTATGTGGGGCTAAGGC
>JAEZJP010000211.1 GCA_023415715.1 Bacillota bacterium | reverse complement strand
CGATTGGGAAAAGGCAAAAGAAAATGCCGCAAAAATGCGGCTGATCGATAATTTGATTCACGAATTTCACATATCCAGTATTGCGGGCACCAGAAACCGCCCGGTTGGCGTGAATCTTATACAAGGAACGAAAGAGCAGGTCACTGCCTTGATCGGGGAATTGGCATACGGCAATCCGGCAGGCGTATAAGCTGCATTATCAATTCCATCTCAAGGCATCATGATTGCTTGGAAAAATCAATTCATCTTCTCCTGAAAGCCGTAGGGGCGATTATTAATCGCCCCTATGGCGCTGTTTGTTTATTGACTTCTCCGCCGGGGATTATACAATTCGTTGCTTCTGTAGTTTACAGTCTACCAGTGCAACCATTCCAACAATAGGATTCCAAAGGAATTTTTTCCTTTGGCGGGATTCCCAAGGGCAGAGCCCTTGGGTTACACCGTTACGCCGTCCTTGAAGATGGTCAGATCCCGCTTGTCCAGCGCTTCAGACTTGGCCTTTTTCTCTCCGGAAGCTATATCCAGCACCAGCTGCAAAAATTCTGTGGTGAGCGATTCCATGGATTCCCCCTCCAGAAGGCGGCTGGCGTCAAAATCGATCCAGTTGCCTTTCCGGTGGGCCAAATCACTATTGCTAGCGATCTTCACCGTGGGCACCGCGCAGCCAAAGGGCGTGCCGCGGCCTGTGGTGAATAAAACCAAATGCACCCCTGAAAACATAAGTGCGTTTGTTGCCACCAGGTCGTTTCCGGGGGCCTGCAACAGGCTCAGGCCCTTTTTACTTACAGGCTCCCCGTAGGCAAGCACATCCTCCACAGGCGCAGTGCCTCCCTTTTGCACACAGCCCAAGGATTTGTCTTCCAGGGTGGTGATGCCGCCATCCTTGTTGCCTGGAGCAGGGTTTTCATCAATAGGCTCATTATGGCTGATAAAGTACGACTTGAAATCATTGATGAGGGCAACGGTTTTATCAAAAACTTCCCGGCTTCGGCAGCGCTGCATCAACAGCGTTTCCGCGCCGAACATCTCCGGCACCTCGGTCAAAATGGTGCTTCCGCCCTGGGCGATCAGCCTGTCGGAAAGGCTGCCCACCAGCGGATTGGCGGTAATGCCTGAAAAGCCGTCGGAACCGCCGCACTTTAAGCCCACCACCAACTCCGAAGCGGGAATTTCCTCCCTCACGCACCTGGCGGCTCGGCCGCATAGATCTTTCAAAAGGCTCAGCGCAGCCTCTACTTCATCATCCACATCCTGGGTGATAAGGAATTTTACCCGTTCTTCCTCATAGGGGCCAAGCACTTTTTTCAATTCAGAGATGCGGTTATGTTCGCAGCCCAGCCCCAGCACCAGCACGCCTGCGGCATTGGGATGGCGGATCATGCCGCAAAGCGCCTTTTGGGTATTGAGCAAATCTCCGCCCAATTGGGAGCAGCCGTAAGGATGGCTGTAGGCCACCACCGCCTCCAGCCCGCCCCTTATAAACTTTTGTGCTTCCACCTCGATTTGCTTGGCAATACCATTGACGCAGCCTACGGTGGGGATGATCCACACTTCGTTACGGATGCCCACCCGGCCATCCGGGCGCTTAAAGCCGCGGAAAGTTTGCGCAGGGATCGGAGAAAGCTCTGTAAATTGAGGATGATACTTGTATTCCAGCAGGGTATTCAGGTCGGAGTGCACATTTTGAGTATGAACATGGCTGCCAACAGAGATATTCTCCGCTGCATGGCCGATAGGAAAGCCGTACTTTATGACCTTTCCACCGGATGGGATATCGTGAAGCGCAAACTTGTGCCCTGCAGGAATTTCATTCCTTAGAATAATAAGTCTGCCATCCAACGAAACGGGTGCTCCCTTTTTCAGGCCCTCCACCGCAACAGCTACATTGTCGTTGGGATGGATCTTCAAATAACTTTGCATAACTACTCCTCATTAATTTGATTCATGGCAGCCCTTGGCCCCATGGTCCGGATATTGTCGAGATAACGGGCAGCCTTCTTAACAAACCCTGGAATCGCTGTCAGGTCTTGGCCCCAGAAAGCCGTATTGGATGAGGCAAGCTGCACATATTCCTCCACGGGTTTTCCGCTGCTTACCGCAAAGAACTCCAGGACTTGCTGGTCATCCAGCACGGGATATGTCCCGCCTCCGGGCCGCAAACCTGCATAGGACCCGTCCGCCTGCCTTTGGCATGTATAAAAGGCCAAAAGGGCCGCAAAGGAAAAGGTAAGGCATTTGGGCAGCTTCCCCATCTTCTCCAGGGAATCCAGAAGGGATGGCAGGATACGGGACTTCCATTTGGATACGGAGTTCAGTGCAATGGACAATAGCGCATGGCGGATAAACGGATTTTCGAACCGTTCGAACACGCTGTCTGCAAAAGCCTTCACTTCCTCCTTAGGCAGTGGAACGGTGGGCGCAATTTCGCTGAAGACCGCCTTCTCCATAAACTTGCGTATATCCGGATCGGCCATGCATTCCCCCACGATGTCCATTCCCATGAGGTATGCATGAAGGACCGTGGACGTATGGGCGCCGTTTAAGAGGCGAACCTTCCGCTCCCTATAAGGGCGCTGGTCCTTTGTAAATACCACCGGCAGCCCGGCCTTGTCAAGAGGCAAGCGGCCGGAAATATCCTTGGGGCTCTCGATCACCCATAATGCAAAAGGCTCGCAAACGGTCAGCAGCCTGTCCTCATAACCAAGTTCCTGCCAATAATCACCCGCCGTATCCTTCGGATACCCTGTGACGATTCGGTCCACCAGCGTGGAACAAAACACGCACCTTTCCTCCACCCAGGCTTTAAAAGCTTCCGAAAGATGCCAGGCTTCTATCAGGCGCAGCACGCATTCCTTTAATTTGCCGCCATTGTTTTCAATAAGTTCCACCGGCAGAAGGATAAGTCCCTTCTCTGTGGCGCCATGGAAGTGTTCGAACCGCCGGTATAAAAACTGCGTCAGCTTGCCGGGATAGGTACGGGGCGGACAGGCATCAAACTCATCCGATGCATCAAACACAATGCCGGCTTCCGTTGTATTTGAAACAATAAACTCCAATGCTTCTTCCTTTGCCAATGACATATAGGATTCATATTCATCATAAGCATCCACAACCTTGCCTATACTGCCCACGATTCTGTTTTCCCTAATCACCTGACCTCCCGCCTTGCCCCTAAGGCATACGGTGTACAGGTTATTTTGATTCCTGAACGAATCCAGGGAGCCGTAGGTTATGGGCTTTACGATCGCCACATCCCCGTCAAACAGCCCCTCTTCGTTTGCGATGTCGATCATATAATCCACAAAGGCGCGCAAAAAATTGCCCTCGCCATATTGCAATACACGGATGGGCCGGGGCCTGCGGGTATGTATTGCCTTTATTTCCCTCATGGTTTATCCTCTTTCCTTTCATATGTATATATCTTTTCATTGTGAAAAAATGGGCAAGCCCATGAAAATGCGTATCCCCTCCCAACTTGCATCGGGAGGGGGGAAGGATGCCGTCCGGCGTTCATCTTCCAAACAATACACCCGGCAGCCACATGGTTATGGCAGGTATGTAGGTAACCGACATCAGCACGATAAACATCATCCCAAACATGGGGAGCGCTGCTTTCGAAGTCTTTTCAAGGGTGGTTTTTCCCACGGCACAGCCAACAAACAATGCGCTGCCCACAGGCGGAGTGCACAGACCGACAGCCAGGTTGAAGATAAGCATCACGCCAAAGTGAATGGGATCCATGCCAATTGCCGGACTCATCACCACCGGCAGCAATATCGGCGTCATGATCATGATCAGCGGAGCCATGTCCATAAAACAACCCAACAACAGCAGCAGCAAATTGATGATCAGCAGAAGAACATACTTGTTTTGAGTAACACTGAGCAATGCTGCGGTAATCTGATCCGGAATGCGCAGATCACTCATCATATAAGCAAAGGCCTTTGCCGTTCCAATAAGGGTAAGCACAACGGCAAGTGTCTTGAGTGTGTTTCTCAAAACCTTTCCTATGTCACGAATCCTTGCCGAGCGGAAAACCACATACGTCAGCAGGAAGGTATACAAGCAGGCAAAGGCTGCGGATTCGGTTACGGTAAAGATGCCCGCCGCCACGCCGCCCATGATGATGACTAAAGTCAGCAATGGCAAAATGGCATTGAACAGAACCTTAAACCGATCCTGCTTGGGAACAACAATGCCCCGGGGGAATTTGTACTTTTCCGCCATGAAAAAGCATAGCAGCATCAGGGATAAACCAAGTGAAACGCCAGGCACCAAACCTGCCATAAGCAAATGCTCTATGTTCACACTAGCTAGCCCGCTGGCAGCCAAGGCATAGATGATCATGTTATGGCTAGGTGGGATCAATACACCCTGGCAGGATGTGGTCACCGTCAGCGCAACGGAAAATTCAGGGGAATACCCCTGCTTTTTCATCATAGGAACCACCACAGAACCCAGGGAGGATACATCCGCCACGGCGGAACCGGATATACCGCCAAAGAACATGGAGTCCAGGCAGTTCACATACGCCAGGCCGCCGCGAAAGCGGCCCACCAGAAGATTGGCGAAGTCCACGATCTTTTCTGAGATACCGCCGGCGCTCATGATTTCACCCATCAAAATAAAGAATGGAATGGCAAGCAGCGCATAACTGGACACTCCGCTGACCATTTGGTTGATCATGGCGGTAAGGTTTGTACCGCTTACCAGTGCGCTTCCCAAGGTGGAGAGCAAAAGTGCAAAGGAAATAGGCACCCGCAACGCCATCAGAACGACAAATCCGCCCAGAAGTACAATGGTAGCAAGGGTTGCGGTATCCATTTACTTTTTTCCTCCCTTCTTTTTCTCTCTGATGACCTGGGCCGCATAGTCCACTTCCGGTTCAGAAAAGAGCAGATCATTGGGCTTGATTACACCGGTAAGAAACAACAAGGAATCAACGAGAATGGTAAAACCCACAACCGGCACAGCGGCATACTGCACCCAATTAGGCCAGCGTGTAATGGGAAGTGTACCGGAACGTGACATCATCAGCAGTATGCGCGCCCCGCCATAGTACAACATGAAAAGGCCGCATGTCAGAACCGCTAAAGTTGCAAAGAAATCAAAGCATGCTCTCACCTTGCCGCCCTTTGGCGTAAGATTGTAAAAAACATTCATTGTGATATGCGTATGGTCACGCACACCCATGGCACAGGCAAAAAACGCAAAATACCCCACCAGAAGCCGCGGAACTTCCTCAGCCCAGGCAATACCGGTATTGAAGAAATAGCGCAAAATCACCGTCATAATGACAATGACAACCATTGCGCCAAGAGCGATTTCAGCCAGAAGCAAAATCACATGGTGCATCCAGCGGTTGATGTCGCGAAGCACTTTCGCCATGACAGATATTCACCTCCGTCATAAAGTCAGGGAGGGATCCGCGAGGACCCCCGCATGATCCCTCCCCACGGGCAACAGCTTGTTTTTAGAAGTCTTTGCCCATGTCCTTGATGGCGTTGATGATGTCCGTATAGTCGGCGCCAAATTCGGTATACAGGGGGGCCATGGCGGCCTGGAACTCAGCCTGTTCTTCCGGGGTCAGTTCAATGACGGTGGTGCCGGCGGCGCGGACGATTTCCTCGGAGGATTTTTCTTTCAGTTCCCATTGATCGATTTCATACTGTTGAACGGCCTTGGCGCACTCCTTGATAATGGCTTGGTCTTCCGCACTCAGGGAATCCATCGTGAGCTTGGAAGCAAGCAGGATCTCGGGCACGCGGGTGTGCTGGTCAAGGATATAGAACTTGGCAGCATTGTAGTCGCCCATGTTTTGGTAGGTAGGCCAGTTGTTCTCGGCGCCGTCTACCACGCCTGTGGTAATGGCGTTGAGCACTTCGTTGGGGCCAATGCCGGCCACGCCGGTGGCGCCCAGCAGTTCCACCATACGCAGCATCATGGTGTTGTTCTGCATGCGGATCTTCAAGCCGGCCATATCGGCGGGCTTATGGACTTCCTTGGTCAGGTAGAAGGAACGGGAGCCTGCATCATAGTAGCACAAGCCTACCAAGCCGGAGGTTTTGCCATCCTTGTCCACGCCGGTTTCGATGCCGGCAAGCAGATTCTGGCCAAGTTCGCTGTTGAGTACGGCCCACATATGAGTCTTGTTCTTGTACAGGTAAGGCATTTGGATAGCGTTGATGGAGGGAACGAAGTTGGCTACGGGAGAAGCGGATACGCGGGTGAAGGCCAGATCGCCCAACTGCAGGGCTTCGATGGATTCGCTTTCGTTGGCGTACAGCACGGCGCCGGGGTATACTTCCACCTTGATGCGGCCTTCGGTCTTTTCTTCTACCAGGCGGGCAAATTCGCGGTCGGCCAGCGTGGTGGGATATCCTTCAGCATGCACTTCGGCAAGCTTCAGGACGGTTGCGGCGGAAGCGCTGGAGGCAAAAGCCAGCACAACTACCAGGGCCAGGATAAGAGAAACCAGTTTTTTCATACCAAGGTACCTCCCGTATAGAATTTTTATCCTTCACCGCAATGCTGCGGCGAGAAATCCATGGCAATATACTAAAAGCGTTTTATAATATATGCAGAAACGATTACGGATTTTCTGTATAAATCATACCATGAATTACGGCGTGGTGACAACTGGAAACCTTTGCTTTCCAATTGCCGGCACCTGTCCGACCCAGGATTTTACTATAAAGTCACAGCCGGGGCGGCATTACATATCTCACGCCAGATTGTATCCAATACGAAAGGCCTAGGTTCAATAATTGCATTATGAATTGCTTCCCCGTAGAAGAAGCAGCCGTTTCTTCCACGGGGATGTCGGTTACCTTTGTACCCGGCCAGAGCCGGAGCCCTTCATGAGGCTTTCCACTTCCGCCACGGATACACGGTTGAAATCCCCGTTGATGGTATGTTTCAGGCAAGAAGCCGCCACGGCAAACTCCAGCGCCTTTTTCTCGTCACCGTAGGTATTGATGCCGTAAATAAGCCCGGCGCCGAAGCTGTCGCCGCCGCCTACCCTATCCACGATGTGGGTGATTTGATACTTGCGGGAGAGAAGGAAGTCTTTTCCGTTATACAGGCAGGCGCTCCAGTCGTTATGGTTGGCCGACTTGCTTTCCCGAAGGGTGATGGCCACCCGCTTGATATTCGGGAATTCCTTCATGGCCATAACCGCGATGGCCTTATACTGTTCCACAT
>JAEZJP010000172.1 GCA_023415715.1 Bacillota bacterium | reverse complement strand
TGCCGGGCACCTGTGATCGCAGAACGGAATATACCCGCCGCGTTCCACATAAGGCACGAGAGATTCCATATAAGTCTTGATGGCCTGCTTGCCTTCAATCAACTGCATTTTGTCAAAGCCGCCCATGATGCGCAGCTGCCCGGGGTATTGATCCAACAGCTGTCCCGGATGGGCGCAGCTGTTCACCTCATAGGGGAACAGGCAATTGATGCCGCAATCCAGCAATATGGGCAGGATGGGCCGCACATCGCCGTCGCAGTCGGTATACCACACGTCGATACCGTACTGGGTAAGCTTCTTATGAATGCGCTTGTACCTGGGCGCAATCACATCCCTAAAATAGGCGGGGCTTAAAATCGGCCCCTTGTTGAAGCAGATGTCCTCCCAGCCGGAAGCAAAGTCAAATGTGAAATGCGGCAGCACATGATCCAGAAAGCGCTCAATGATCTGGCAGGTGGTTTCGATCATGTCCTCCAGCATTTCCGGATAGTCGTACACCGCGTAGCACAGGCCTTCAAAGGTAAGCAGGTCCCGGATGCGGCCGATCATGGAACCGCAGTCAATCCCCAGCGGCACATCCCTTTCCTCCGGATACAGCTTCTTCAATTTCTCTATGTCGGGCAGGCGCCGCGGGTCGTTAACCTGAAAGCGTTCTTCCTTAATGCGTTTCCAATCCTCCGGCGTTTGAATGGAGGAGTGGATAAAGTGCGGAATGGTATCATGATTGTCCTTGGGTACCTCGGCTGTCAGGCCGTCCCTGTTGATGATGATATTTGTCTTGGCCCGCTGCTCGATCACCTTTTCCTCAAAGGGCGGATACAGAAAAAGCTGGCCGCCCACGTATCCCAGCCGGTCAAAGGAGAAAAGCACATCCGCCTCCTCGTTCGAGCGGATGTTATGGGCGCGGAATATTTCCCATTTGTCAAACAATTCGTCCCAATATCCGAACTCCATATGGAACGTACGGTCTACCGGCTTAAAATGCATCTGCCGGTTGAACCGTTCCCTATCCGTCATGGTGCCTTTCCATTTATCCCGGGCGGGCCGGATTTCTTTTTCAATCACGCAAAACCCCTCCTTGTGGACTTTCAACTACAGAAATCACGTTTCATTTTTAATCTTCCGCTACCAAAGCTGCACTTGCCAAATGGTGATTGTTCCATGCACATCATGAGCCTTCCCCTGGAGGGGAAGGTGGCGCGTAGCGACGGATGAGGTGGTTTTACGACGGAAATATTGCCGCCAAACACCTCATCAGTCGACTTCGTCGACAGCTTCCCCTCGAGGGGAAGCCTCCTCTGGTCGTTTACATTGACTGTTTCTATGGCATCTTCTTTGGAATACAAGGCAGTAAACCATCACCTGTATTCCACATCTTCTGTAGTTATAGTTCCACTAGGCCATTGCGCTACGCCAAGGGGTCATAGCCGATCGCTTCCTTCACCATGACCAGGTACTTGTTTTGGGGCATATAGGCTGGCACACTGTTGCCTGTGCCGACAAGGTATCCGCCGCGCGAATCCGTGCGCTCAATCATCGCCCGAACTCTATCCCTGATAGCCTCTTCGCTTTTCCGGCAGATAAAATCCACATCCATGCCGCCCGCGATGGCAATGCGGTCATGGTATTTTTCATAAGCTTCCTCCACCGGCTGAATGCCGTCCTCAAAGGAATGCTTCACATCATAGCCCATGGATATGACATCCTCCATCACATCCCGCAAATTGCCGCAGGAATGCAGCAAAATCGGGCGGCCGGCCGCGTGGGCAAGATCCACAAACCGCTTGTGCCATGGGAAAACGTAATCCCGCATCTGCGCGGGCGATAAAAACGTTTGGGTATTGAAGCCCCAGTCATCGTTGGAACAGATAAATCCGACGGCGTCATATTCCAACGCGCGCTCATAGTATTTCAAAAGCCTTTGGCCCACCTGGTCAAAAAGTGCTTTTGCCAGATCAGGATCCTCATAGAGCATATAGCACAGGTCTTCATACCCCACGATGGCTGTCACATTCTCCAGCACGCCGCCCGGGCCCATCACCATCAGCTTCATGTTCCCCGGTAGATACTTCTTTATTTGCGCAAGATGGCTGTAATCATAGCTGTCGGGATCGGGCCAGGGATAGTTATTGAAGCTTTCCCAATCGGAAACAAGCCCGCCTTCATTAAGAGAAACCGTGTCAAGGTGCGCCCGCTCCTTTGTTGGAAACCCCATGCGGCTGGCATGCGCAGTCACATAGTCATAGCCGAGCTTCGCGAACGCTTCGGCGGTAAAGCTAAGCTCGCTGAGCATATCCGTGCCTGAAAACTTGCGGCCATTCACAACCTCATACAAAGGCATATTCATGAACAGCTCAAACAGCGTAGGCCTCTTAGGGCTCCCCCGCCTGAGTACGCAGAGCATATTGTCAAACTCCGGTATGCGCTTTTCCATGTGATCCCTCCGCTGCTTAAAACTTAGCAGCCTTTCTCGTCAGTGTTCTCTTCAAACAACATGCATTCCATATAGTATTCCGCAAATATGCCGCTGCCTCCCAAGGGAACGGTAACAGCGCGGCCAGCTGATACCATAGTATCAGATTCGAAGTCCCGCTGCAATAGAAGCATGACCGCTCCATGAAGGGACGCGTTACCCAAAACAACGGCTTTTCCCTTAAGCTCCCTTGGTATGAGGCCTATGGCGGCGGCATTTTGGATGTCAACATGGCTGCCGAAGCCGCCTGCAATGTACAGCGTATCAATCTGAGATATGGGAATGCCCACATGATGGCATATGGTTTTGATTCCGGCGGCGATGGCGCCCTTGGCAAGCTGTACATTGCGTATATCCTTTTGGGTAAGGCTGATTTTTTCGCTGACAAAAACCTCACCTGTTTCCATCAAGCCTGTTTCGTTCACCAGACCAAGATCGATGAACACTGCCACAGCATCGATCAGCCCTGAACCGCAAATGCCCACAGGCTCGTTCTTTCCGATGGTGGTATAACGGATCTTTCCATCTTCCGCCCATACCCGGTCGATGGCGCCTGAAATGCTGCCGACGCCCATGCGGATGCTGCCGCCCTCAAAGGCAGGCCCAGCCGCCGTGGCGCATACGTACAGCTTTCCTCCATGCCACAGAGCGATCTCTCCGTTGGTTCCCAAATCCACCAGCAGAGCGGTTTCCTGAAGGTTGCACATATGCGATGCCAGCACACCGCAGGTGATATCAGCCCCCACAAAGGCGCTGATGCAGGCGGGAAGGTAAACCCTGGCGTTTGACGCTTTTTGAAGTCCTATGGAAGCGCAGTCCGTCCATGAACCGAACAGGCAGTCCGCGTGAAAGGGCGCATGGGACAGTGCAGCCGGGCTTTTCCCTGTCAAAAGATACAGCATGGTCGTGTTGCCGGCCATGACGATAGGCCCGATATCTTCCGCAGATACCATGCACTTTTGGCAAAGAGACACCAAAAGTCTTTCAATCTCCCCCATTAATAACCCGTGCAGCCGTCCGCCTTCCCCGTTCAAGGCCGCCTCGATCCTGCCGATCACATCCGCGGCAACGCTCCCCTGGGGATTGGCAGAAGACACAGCATGAAGCACCCGGGCTTTAACCAAATCCACCATTTGAAGGACCAGGGTGGTGGTGCCGATGTCCACCGCCACACCAAACCTGCCTTCCATAGGGTGATATGCAAACGAAGGCAGTTCGCCCTCCGCCTGGATGTTTTTCAGCTCTGCCGGTTTGGGAATGGTCACTAAAGCATCGCCAGAAAGCCTTACCTGGCAGCTTAGACGTGTCCCCCGCCCGACTTCATAGGAGGTCAGGCACTCCTTCTCTCTTTCAGTAAGTTCCGAAAGACTGCCTTCTGCGTGCATCCTGCATTTGCCGCAAACGCCTTTGCCGCCGCAGGGCGTTTCGTTTAGGATCCCGTTTTGCAAAAGGATAAAAGAAAGCACAGGCATCCCTTCAAACTGGATGTCTGTGGCACTGTTCCCCTGCTTAACAATCAGCCTGGGCATAAAATGATCTCCTAAAAAAGAAGCATCCCAAAGTAGGTCACCGTATTTTCGCCGTTTGTATATTTTAGCTCCGCACTTTTTGACGTGCGGTATACATCCACGCCATAGGCTTCCAGGGAAGCCAGCGCCTCACCTGGCGACCTGCAGGGCAGATGGTCCCGCTTGGCGCAGGTTTCGCAAACGCGGCAACCGCCCGCCGCCAGGTGCAAAAAGGGCCCTTGGAACATTTCTTTTGCCTTTTCATGGATCCTGCGGGAGCAATGATTGAAATCATTACCCGCCGCCTGCATTCCCTCGAAATCAAAGGAATCCTCAATGGCGTAAACCGCCTGGTACATCACCGCATTTTCATAAGCCTTTGCTTTTTCAATCAATTCCCCGATCTCGCCCACGTCCGGCGGGCACATGTAACACTTGCCGTAATTGCCGCAGCCGTTGCTTTTGCATATATCTCGGAACATTGTGTCAAACACGATATCCTTCACCAATAGAAACGCCGCCTTACCGGCCCCAAGGTT
Organism: Bacillota bacterium; assembly: GCA_023415715.1. Taxonomy (GTDB): domain Bacteria; phylum Bacillota; class Clostridia; order Christensenellales; family Aristaeellaceae; genus JAEWAH01. The sequence goes on along the minus strand of JAEZJP010000172.1, from coordinate 3,682 downwards.
AAGCGCCAGTTCCATGATGGTGCTTACGTCCATGGTTCATTCCACCTTTGTGACAAGCTCAGGATACCATTCCCGCGCCTTTTGGATGCTTCTGTGAAGCTGCATGCCTGCCACGGCCAGCGCGGTCAATTGGTTGCCCCCCAATGGCAGCGGCCCGGCATACGGCTGCAACTGAACAAGGCTGCCGATGCAGTCCGCCTGAAATATGCCGTCGCCAAGCGTTACGATTCCCTTCACCCGCCAGGTATCCTCGGCAAACAAAGCGATAAAATGCTTCAATTGATGGCTGGTCATTGCATTGCTTACGGTGATGCATGCCTTTTGCAGCGTGATGTCCTTTATATGGCCTTTTTCCGTCCCGCTCGTCTTCGCGGCACTTTTCAAATCGTTCAGCCATTCGTCATGGAATGCTCCCTGCTGCGTTAAGTACACCTTGGCATCCGGGAACCGCTCCGCAAGCAATCTTAATGTTGCTTCCGCCTGATCTTTCTCCACCAGGTCCGTTTTGTTCAGTAATATCACATCGCTGATAGCAAACTGCTTGGCAGTCACCCGCGCCGTTTCCAGCACCTTGTGCACATGAACAGCGTCCGCCAAAGCGATGCAGCCCATATACTCTATTCCGGGATACCTGTCAAGAATCTTCCGGATGGCTGTCGGATCGGAAAGCCCGGAGGCCTCCGTAAGGATCATATCCGGTTCCTTTGCAAGCGCGTCACATAGCGCTTCCTCAAAGCGGTCCTGCCGGCAGGCGCAGAAGATGGAACCGTTGCTGATCTCGTTTATTGTTGCGCCAAGCTCAGATAAAAGCGTCCCGTCCACACCGGCTTTGCCAAACTCATTGACGATCACATGCAGCCGCTTTCCTTGAAAGCGCATCAAAAATACTTTCAAGAAAGTGGTCTTGCCCGCTCCCAGGAAGCCCGTGACCAGGATCAGCCCGGTTTTGCTCATAGAACTTCTTCAATCGCTTTTTGAAGCTCTTCCCTGCTGGGGATGATGGAGGAAAATTTCAATTCCCCATTGATATAAATGGAAGGCAGGTGCGCAACTCCCATTTTCATGCAGCGGGCGATGTTTTCCTTTTCGGTATACTTGTACTCCACCAAATCGATATCGTCCCCGAACTGCTCCTTTATCACATTGGCCGCTCCCATCATGTAGGTGCAGGCGGCACATGTAAGGGAGTCCAGCGTGAACACTTCCACCAACGGCTTTGTAAGATGCGCGTAATCAGGCAGCGCAACAACCACATCAGCCTTAGCCGCCACATAATTTTTCAGCATTTCCCGCACGGCTGCAGGCCTAAGCACCGCCTGGGCCACGGCGATCCCGTTCTCCACAGGAACCGCATATGGCATGTCGCAGCCGGGAGCCAGAATGAAGTTTTGTGTGCTGTCAAGCCTATCTAAAAGGTCCAGCACATACATCATGTTATCCTGCTGGGTGCCGTGTAGCATGACGGAAGTCAAAGGAATGTTCCCGCTGATGACAATATTGTACCGGTCGGTGATCCTTTTCGCGGCAGGCAGGTCGACGTTCTCATCCACGCTGATGCTGTCCGGCTCCGTCTTGCACATGACCTCGATGTTCCTGGAAGCATCGCCGCACACGAAGAAGGAGGAAAGGCCGCCTTTTTCCCGTATGGCTGCAAAAATCTTAGAGAAAGGCTTTGAAAGAAAGGTTTCAAAATGGCTCGAGGATATTTGGGATACCAGGGGGTCCACCACCGCAATCACATCCATGCCCGCTTGAAGATAAAAACCGGCCATGCGGTGGCAGCATTCCGCGCAATAATCAAGCAGATCATGCACGTACTCCTCATCATCGTACATGTCCATGAAAAGGTCGTTTCCCCTTAAGTGGGAAGCCAGCGTAAACGGCCCGCAGACAAGCCCGTACAAAGCCGTGGTTTCGCCCACGGCCTTTTTCATGCGCTGCATGACGTTTAGGATCATGGGGATGCGCCCATCCTCTGTTTCAGGCAGGGTGCACCGGCAAGGAACAGATGCAGTTTCCGCAAGCGGGTGGGTCTTTACAGAAGGCGGGCCGTTTTCACCCCATAAAAGTTCACAGCCCAGGATTTCAGCCTCGATTTGCAGGTCGAACATCACCGGCTGGCCGCTCGGCTGGTACAGCTTGTTGACGGCCATCAGCGCGTCAAACAGCGCGTTTTCGTCCGTCAGCACAGCTTTTGCTTTTGCGCCGGTCAGTTTGCCCGCATGGACCCCGGCAAAGGGAACCCAGGGAACCGTATCGGTCTTCTCATGATGGAGCACCTTCAAAAGGATCTCCTTGGGGGTCATGCTGTTTCCTCCTCAGCCTGCCAGGCAAAATGATGAGGCGCGCTCCGCGGCGGTGGCCGCGTCGGGCGTGTATGCGTCGGCGCCTATCTTTTTACAGAATGCTTCGTTCACGGGCGCCCCGCCGATCATGATTTTGACCTTATCCCTAATTCCGGCATCTTCCGCCGCTTTCACTACGTCTTCCATGCAGCTCATGGTGGTGGTGAGAAGAGCGCTCAGGCAGATGATTTGACAGTTTTCCCGGGCGGCTGTTTCCACAAAGGTCTCGGGAGCTACATCGGTGCCAAGATCTATGACTTCCAGGCCCTTGCCTTCCATCATCATCTTCACCAGATTCTTGCCAATGTCGTGCAGGTCGCCCTTCACGGTACCGATGCATGCCTTTCCGCTGGCTTTGACCCCTGCCTGAACTAGCAAAGGCTTTAAAAGTGCCATGCCCATGTTCATCGCCCTGGCTGCCACCAGCACCTCAGGAACAAATATCTCGTTATTTTTGAATTTTTCCCCAACGATGCTCATTCCGCTCAGAAGGCCCTCTTCCAGTATTTTTTTAGCCGGCTGCCCCTCGTCGATGGCCTGCTGCACCAGCGCTTTTACGCCCTTCGCGTTGCCTTTTTGCAAATTCTCCGAAATCTCCTGATTTAAGCTCATAACGTGCTCCTTTCATACTTATGTGCAAGTAAAAAATACCCGCATCTTTATGGCCGATCATTCTGATACTATGTTAGCCTTTTTCACTGCCCAACGTCAAGCCCATAATGCAATAGATAGGCATTGAGATGAAAAGTTTTTTATTTCTTGCCGCTTTTAAGGCACAATGGTATAATTTGTAGGTTATTTGTATCTAAGAGGCAGGGACGTTTCATGAAACAGAATAAGTATGACGATCCGGTATTCTTTGAGAAATACAGCCAGATGACCAGGTCCCAAAAGGGGCTGGAAGGTGCCGGCGAATGGACAACCCTTCAATCCATGCTCCCCGTTATCAAAGGCAAACGCGTGCTAGATCTGGGCTGCGGCTACGGCTGGCATTGCAGTTACGCTGCTGAACACGGTGCGGCTCAAGTGACCGGTATGGACATTTCCGAAAAAATGCTGGTGAAAGCCCGCGCGGAACACAGCGCCCCAAACATTACTTATATCCATATGCCTATGGAGGAAGCGGATTTTGAACCTGGTTCCTTCGATGTGGTGCTAAGCTCCCTGGCATTGCACTACATCGCATCGTTTGAAGGAATCGTGCAAAAGGTTTCCAATTTCCTTATAGCAGGCGGGGACTTCGTATTTTCAGCGGAGCACCCCATCTTCACAGCGGAAGGCTCGCAGGATTGGTATTATGACGAAAACGGAAAAAGCCTTCACTTTCCCGTAGACCG
>JAEZJP010000197.1 GCA_023415715.1 Bacillota bacterium | reverse complement strand
AATGTATTCTTTTGATGCACGTCACCCTTTAGCACTCTGGCTTCGCCCAGCCGGTATGCTTTGCCGTCCAGCCGAAGCGAAATGGGAGCTCTTTTATCTGCATGGAAGTTGGCAATGGTCACATGTACCCGGCCTTTTTCATCCACGGAAGCGGACTCGCTGAACCGGTCTATGGATCCCAGCTGCGTTTCAATGGTCTCGTTTTCAGCCATGCTTTGAACCAGACGGTTTTCCTGATGGATCTTGAACAAATCAAACACATGGTAGGTGGGTGTCAAAACCATGTCTTCCCCGTCTGTTAGGATCAAGGATTGCAGCACATTCACCATCTGGGCAAGGTTAGCCATGCGCACCCGGCGGCTGTGCTTATTGAACAGATTCAGGTTCATGGCCGCCACCATGGCATCGCGCATGGTGTTCTGCTGGTATAAGAATCCCGGATTCGTACCCGGCTCCACATTGTGCCATGTACCCCACTCATCCACAATCAATCCCACCCGTCTCTTGGGATCGAATCTGTCCATGATAGCGCCATGGCCATTTAAAAGCGTTTCCATAAAGGAAGCTTGGTACAGTGTCTTGTAATACAGCGTTTCGTCAAATTCCGTGGCGCTGCCCTTGTCTGCCCACACGCCTGTGGTGACGGTATAGTAGTGCAGCGAAAGGCCGTCCATCATATTCCCGGCCCGTTCCATCAACGTCTGCGTCCAATCGTAGCCTGGATTTTCCTTGCTGGTTCCTGCCCCGCAGGCAATTTTGAATATCCTGTTGCCGCTGTAATTACGCACATATGTCTGATAGCGGCGGTACTCGTCGGCATAATGCTCCGCCCGCATATTGCCGCCGCAGCCCCAGTTTTCATTGCCCACGCCGAAGAACTTCAGCATCCAGGGCTCCTCCTGCCCGTTTTGCTTACGGAAAAGTGTCATGGGAGATACTTCCCCGGATGTCATGTATTCCACCCATTCCTGCATTTCCTGCACGGAACCCGAGCCCAGGTTGCCATTGACATACGGCTCACAACCCACCTGATGGCATAAATCCATAAACTCGTGGGTGCCGAAACTGTTGTCTTCCACCACGCCGCCCCAATGGGTATTGATCATTTTCTTGCGGTTTTCTAAAGGGCCGATGCCATCCTTCCAATGGTACTCATCGGCAAAACAACCGCCTGGCCAGCGCAGATTTGGCAGATTGATATGCTTCAAAGCAGCTACGACATCCTTGCGGATGCCGCGCACATTAGGAATGGCGGAATCCTCCCTCACATATATGCCGCCGTAGATACAGCGGCCAAGGTGCTCCGAAAAATGGCCATAGATATCCTTGGATATTTTTGCTCCCGTGACGCCTGGTAGAACGATTAAACGCATAACACTTCCTCCATTGCTGACCCTGCTGAAAAGCAAGGCTGATTTTCAATAAAGTTACGCGAATTTGGAAACCATTACTTCCGTTCGTTTATTTCACGATAGTGCATCCGGACACGTATATCCTGATGATAGTTGCCAAAGGATCTGCCAAAGATGGTCAGGCCTCCCTGGTTTTTCGCCTTCTCCGGAACGCTCAAACGGAATGAAAGGTTGGGACCGTGGGTAACGTTAAGATCCTTGAGTGTAACATCTGAAATTTTGCTGCCGTCGATGAAGGTACCGCTTTCATTCACCGAAAGCAATTTGTACATGCCGTGCTGGTTCCAGTTGCGGAACCACCAGTCGGGATTGTAAATACCCTGCACACGCCCAAAATCACCGGGACTGGTCCAATAGCCAAGCTCCTTTCCGTTCAGGTAAAAATAGATATCGCTGGGCCAATCCTCCGAGCAGCCCGGCGCTTCCGAGGCAAGCTCCAGGGAAATCTGTATCTCCAAAAGCTGCTGGTTCACGTTCAGGAAATTTGGGATCATGTATTCCACAAATCCGCGTCCAAACCACAATATGCCACCGTTCACACGTTCAGGAGAGGCAAAATACCTGGGATCGTCCACCTCCCCAATGATATGCTCCGGTGTGGCAATGCCGCAGGTGGGATAGATATCGTAAGCCGTATACTGGCCTACACTGATCTCCGTTTCATAAACGTTGTGCTTGCGTTCGTTCCTGACGGGATCAATCAGTATGCTCTCCTCATTGACGCAGCATATTTTCTGCACACCATGCTTCCCAACGGCCATATCGATGGTGATCAAGCCGCAATCTGCCAGCGCTTTAATATGAGGCGTCAACGCGCCGTTGGTAAGGCATAATTGTTCGGAGATGGCAGACATGCGCATAGGCCCATTTTCATAAAGCATTTCCAGTATGGAAACGCGTACCTCAGAGCTCAACGCCCTGTATAGCGGCAGGCCCTCCCTGATGTTTCGGATATGCAGCATATGATTCCTCCTGTGGCAAAGGTGAAGATTTATTTTATATCTATCTAAATCATTATGCATTCATCTCAACTAACATCATCTTACACCGCATACAAAAAAATGTCAATGTAGTTTTGAAATTATACCTATGGTTTCTTTAAAACAAATACTATGAAAGGGTACAAGATTTATAGGAAAGCAATAAAAAGCGCATGCTCTTCTAGGCAGGCGCTCATTTAGCTTTCCTGACCGATCATCATGCAAATATCAGGAAAATGACGCAGCCATTCACTTGAGACATTAGTCACCCTCCATAAACCTGTACTGCGCCTCACACAGGGCGCGGTAATGGCCGCCGGGAAGTGCCATCAATTCTTCATGGGTACCCGCTTCGGAAATATGGTGATCCTGGACCACCATGATCACATCCGCCCGGCGTATGGTGGACAGCCGGTGGGCAATTACAAAACTGGTGCGGCCTTTTAAAAGAACCTCCAGCGCTTTTTGAATAAGCAGTTCTGTATGCGTGTCAATGGAAGAAGTGGCTTCATCCAGAATCAACACACGGGGATCGTTAAGTAGTGCCCTGGCAAAGGAAATCAGCTGCTTTTGCCCTACGGAAAGGGTTGACCCCCGCTCGTTTACCTCGGTACGGTAGCCTCTTTGCAAACCCATGATGAAGTCATGGACGTGCACTGCTTTGGCTGCCTCCATCACTTCCTCCTCGGTAGCATCCAGGCGGCCGTAGCGGATGTTATCCAGTATGGTGCCGCTGAATATGAAGCTGTCCTGCAGCATGACGGACATTTGTTTGCGCAGGGAATGCAGTTTCACTTCCCTAACATCATGCCCGTCGATTCTAAGCGTGCCGCCCGTCACATCATAAAAGCGGCTGACCAGGTTCACCACCGTGCTTTTCCCGGCTCCGGTAGGCCCTACCAGTGCCACGGTCTGGCCAGGCTTTACGGTAAAGGACACATCCTCCAAAACAGGGGTGCCCGGATCGTAACCAAAGGACACATGGTCGAAGGCTATTTCACCATGGATGGGCGGAAGCTCAGGCAAATCCTCATGGATATCAAATATCTGCGCCTTAGTATCCATGATTTCAAAGATGCGTTCCATGGAAGCCATGGCCGCCAGAACGCTGTTATAAAAGTTGGACAAGTTGTTGATGGGCTCCCAGAACCTGCCCAGATACCACAAAATTGCCAGCAGATCTGCCAGCGAGACCCCCTGGGGACCGAATCCCTTGCCCATCAGAATGGTTCCGGCAATATAGACACCGGCAGTACCTATGGAGCTCAATGTATCGATGTAAGGCCAGAACAGGTTGTTGATGCCTACGGCCTTAAGCCAGCTTCTCTTGATATCCTGGTTCGTCTCATCGTAAATTTCCTTGTTTACCTTTTCCCTCACGAAGGTCTGGGTCACCCGCATTCCAGCCAGGCTTTCATGAAGGTATCCGTTCATAGTGCTGGTCTTTGCTCGCACGATCTGCCAGGCCTTGCGCATCCTTCTACGCAGGATGACTATCAGGAAAACAAGCACAATCAAAGAACCCAGTGACACCAGCGTAAGCTTCCAGTGGATGAACAACATGATCGCTACCAGCAGTATCAGCGTCAGGCAATCCACCAGAACGTTGATAATACCGCCGGTAAACAGATCATTGAGGCTGTTGACATCGTTGATGACGCGCACCATGATCTTGCCCGCGGAGCGGCTGTCGAAGAACGGCAAGGATAAATCCTGAATATGATCAAACAAATCCTGACGGAGCGTGGCAATAGCTTTGCGACCCGACATATCCATGG
>JAEZJP010000151.1 GCA_023415715.1 Bacillota bacterium | reverse complement strand
GCTCCAGTGAGGGCGAATACTTGCCGGCTTCAATGGCGATGATGGTCTGCCTGGATACACCGGCTTTTTGGCAAGCTCCTGCTGCGTCATCTCATTGGCAAAGAAGCGCAGCTTTCTGATGTTGTTGGTGATCCTCAATTCTTTAGCCATTCTTTACACCTGTCCTGTAGTAATGCAGGCTCAGCACCCCTTCCAACAGGGAGCCCAAAGAAAACGACAGGAACAGAATGTTGAGCATGACAGCAGCGGGAAAACTCAGAACCAGGGAAATGAGCGCAGCAATAAACCCCGCGCCGCAAATGCCAAAGCCCAGCCGCATGGATTTGAGCTCTATGAGCTTATCCATTTCATCTTCCACCACGGCCGCCTCCACCTTTTTTTCTATTTCCTTGTCCGTGCCCTCTTTTACAGCAATGGAGACGGAAAGAAGAATATGAAAAATGATCTGGATGACAATGGCCGCGGCAACCCCGATGCCTATGAATACCAGCATGGTTGTGCCCCAGAATTTCAAATCATTCGGATCGGCCGCTTGCGTTTGAATTCTTCCGAACGCATAGATGCAATAGGCGGCCACCACGATGACCCCTGTCAATATATTTGTCAGGGTCCTTTTTTCTTGATACGACATCCCTGCCCACTCCTTTTACATATTGTAATTTGGAATGAACAGATAGTAGCATGAATTCAACATGATGTCAAGAACTTTTTACATTAGAAATCATCAGTTGCTTCAGGACAATCAAAAAGCGCCCGCGGAAAAACATTCCGAACCGGGCGCTTTTCATTGGACTTTTGCATCAGGCTACGAAAGCTGCGTTGTTTCACTTTTGAAGCGGTTCATGTAGGCTTCATTCAGCTTTTGGAATAAGGGCAGGTCAAGGCCACCCACCGGCATGCCGTCAATTTCAAACACACGGCTGAACAGTGTCAGGGAGCTGGTGACGATGATCTCGTCGGCGTTCATCAGTTCGCTCACTGTGTAGGGCCGTTCCTCAATAGGGACAGATAACTCGCGGCATATTTGCAGCAGATGCTTGCGTGTAATGCTGGGCAAAATCCACTCGCTCAGCGGCGTGGTCACAAGCCTTCCGCCGATAAGCACGGACAGCCCGCTGTGAGCGCATTCGGTAATGTATGCTCCCCGGTGTAGAACGCACTCATCGCAGCCTGCTTCCTTGGCGCGCTGGGTAGCCATCACATTCGGGATCAGGTTCAGGGATTTGATGTTGCAATGGGCAAAGCGGGTGTCTTCTGCCGTAATCAGGCGGAATTCCCTGCCAAGCTCCGCCGTGAAGCCCTGCAGGTAGGCCAGCAGATTGGCAGGCACGGCGGGATCGGGGAATGCGTGCTTGCGGACCGCGGTCCCGCGGGACATCTGGAAGTAGATCATGGCATCTTTTATATCGCTGTCCAGCCTGGCGATCAAACCGTTCAACAGGCTGGTCAGCGCCTCTTTTGTCATGCCGGGATCAATCTCCATCAGCTTGCAGCTGTTGAAGAAGCGGTCAATGTGATCCTGCATGGCAAAGCATATGCCGTTGCGGACGTAAGCCATGTCGTATACGCCGTCGCCAAAATAGACTGCGCGGTCATTCATGGGGATCATCATCTCGTTAAGCGCGGTGATGCGTCCATTGTAATAGGCAAGATTCTTCATGGCGTATTACAGCGCGGCGGCGAGGCCGCCGATAACTGTCTGCACCTCTTCTTCCTTTAAGCATTGAGGGTTCAGCACAAGTTCGCCATGGCTGAGGCCCGTATAGATCTGCGGATCCATCGCCAGCAGGGCGTCATACACCTGCTGCGGTGTTTTCTCAAGAGGCGTTATGTAAACGCGAAGAATTTCTATGGGTTGAATGCCCGGCTCCTGCGGATGTCCCAGGCGTACTGTGGCCTTGCCAGTTTTCTCGATGGCGGAGGCCATGCGCTTGGACATAGCTGTCCACTGCCGGTCCTGTTCATCATAGTCCTTTGCCATGAACAATTCCACTGCCTTTACGATCCCCGCAATGGTTTCCTTGTCGATCTTCATGCTGCGCCCTACCCCGTAATTGGGGCAGCAGCAGGCGTCACATGCTTCGATCAGGTCTTTTCTCCCCAGTATGAGCCCCGAGGATTGCGGGCCGTGCAGCTCCTTGCCGCCGCTGAACACTGTAAGGTCTGCGCCCCTTAAGTGAAAACTTGTCAGGTTGGATTTGGGCGGCAGCTCGGCCGCGCCGTCGACGATGATTGGGATGCCGTGCTTCTTCAGCAGGGGGGAGAGCTGCTCAAGCGGGATGGAGCCGCGCATGGGTTCAGCTTCCGATGCGTAAAAGAAGGCGGCGGTTTTGTCTGTGATGGCGGCTTCCACCTGCCTGATCGAGGCGAAAGAGGTGCGACCCACCTCCACAAGGCGCGCGCCCGACAGCAAAACGGCCTGGTCATACAGGATGCGGTGGCACTTGAGCACCAGCACTTCGTTTTTAAGCCCGGTGGTATCAGGCAGCGCAAGGCGTGCCGCGTCGTCCATACGCGCGATGCATGCCGCCGTGGCAATGGCCAGGCCGGCAGCCGCGCCGCAAGTGATGCAGCAGGCTTCCGCTCCCGTAAGCTTAGCGATATGCTCGCCGGCCGCTTTATGCAGGGTGTTGAGTTCCACATAATGCTGACCGGCCTCCGCCATCGCCTGCAAAACCTCCGGCGCCATCAAGGAGCCGCCGACCTTCGTTACCGTTCCCCAAGCGTTGATGGCTGTTTTAATGCCAAGCTGTTCATAGATACTCATATGCTTGTCCCCCTTTGTCAAAATAGCTGGGGCGCAATATAGTGAAATTTTTCGTAATGGTTCAGCCCCTGGCACGGTTCCTGGACACGCTCGGTAAAGAATGTCCGGACAAACGCGTCGAAAGACAATGCGGGATTTTCCTGCCCGCCATGCGTCTCAAGATACACCTTCCACATGTTGGTAAGCGGCGTTGCGTGCAGTTTGACAGCTTCCTGCTTTATGGGAAGCACGGGCGCAATGTCGATGAGGCAGTTGGCAGCTTGCGGGCCGCGGGCGGTATAATACTTTTCCCGCACAAAATGGGGCATGAGCCCCATATCCTTCGTTTCAGGCAAATCAAGCTGCCGTCCGGCCATCCAGCATGCCTGTTCCACCGCCATGCCGGTGATCTGGTGATCGGGGTTTTCCTCATAATGGCCATAGGGGTCAAAGGAGATGACGGTATCCACCTTCAGATAGCGGAACAGCATCATCAGCCGGTGCCGCATTTCGACCAGTAGTTCATGCCCCATATAGTGGTTGTTGTAATTGAAGTCGTACACTTTTTTTATGCCCAGCAGTTTGGCCAGCGCCTGTGTTTCCTTTTCGATCAGTAACGCGGTTTCGCCGTAAGACAGGCCATAGCTGTCCATGCAGTCGTCTGTCATGCGGACGAAATAACCTTCGTATCCCTCACGCAAAAGCTTTATCATCAGCCCGGCGGCATTGAAGGTAAAATCATCCGAATGGGGGAAAACCGCCGCAAAAACCTTGCCCTTAAAAGGTTTGCCGTCCTGCCATGGCTTTACTGTCATCTGTTCCATTGCAATTCCCTCCGCTATCCGATGTCCACATTGAAAGTTGCCAAAAATTCACGCAGGCGCGGGTGATCCCTGTCGATGAAAATTTCCTTGGGCGTACCTACGCGCGCGACCTTGCCGGCATCCATAAAAATGACTTTGTCGGAGATTTCATAGGCAAAGCGCATTTCATGGGTGACAAGGATCATGGTCGTACCATCCTTGGCCAATTCCTTGATGACGTTCAGCACTTCCCCGACCAATTCGGGGTCCAGCGCGCTGGTTGCCTCGTCAAAGAGCATAATCAGCGGATTCAATGCGATCGCGCGGGCGATTGCAACGCGCTGCTGCTGCCCCCCGGAGAGCTGGGAAGGATAGTGGTTCATTTTATCGGCCAGGCCTACGCGGGTCAGCCACTTTTTCGCTTCTGTTTCGGCCGCCTGCTTGCTGATATGCTTCACCTTCGTAAGGCCCAGGGTCACATTTTTGAGCGCCGTCATGTGCGGAAACAGGTTGAACTGCTGGAATACCATGCCGGTATGGATGCGCTGTTTGGCAATCTGGCTTTCGGGCAGGCGCGTGCGCTTTCCACCAACTGTCTTGTAACCAAACTCTTCCTTGTTCAGGTGAATTGTACCTTTTTGAAACTGTTCCAGCAGGTTGATGCACCGCAGAAGCGTCGTTTTGCCCGAACCGGACGAGCCGATGATCGACACCACTTCGCCTTGATGAATGTCCAAATCCACATCGGAGAACACCTGCAGTTTGCCGTACCATTTTTCAAGACCGCGAATTTGAAGCAGCGCGTCGTTCATACGCTTATCCCCCTGCTGATTTTCTTTTCTGCAAATTTGCCGATGCGCTCAATGACAAAGTTGATGACAAAGTAAATAAACCCGGCAAATGCGTAATATTGAAGTGCATTGTTGTTCATGGCAATAAGCTGCTGCGTTGTCAGTAGCAGCTCCGCCACGCCGATGAGCGCCAGGAGGGTAGAGCCTTTCACGATTTCCGTGAGGGTATTCACCCACGGGGGCAGCATGCGCACCATCGCCTGGGGCAGCAGGATGTGATAGAGGGTTTTCCAAAAATTCATGCCGATGGCCTTGCCCGCGTCGATTTGTCCCTTTGGAATGGTCTGCAAAGCGCCGCGCGTGTTTTCGGCCACATGGGCGCTTGCGTTGACAGAAAGCGCGATAAAGCCGGCAACAAACGGGGGCATGCCAAAGCCCAAATTGCGCAGCCAGAAATCGATAAAGTAGTACACTGCGAACACGATAACCAGCCCCGGAATGCCGCGGATGACATCCACATACAACCGGAATGGGATTTTTATGTATTTATTGCCGTAGGTAAGAATGATGCCCAACGTAAGCCCAAGCACCGTGGAAATGAGGATGGCATACAGCGATGAGGCGAGCGTATTGGAAATGCCGGCCAATATCGCGTTTTGTGAACGGATGATGCTCTGTATGAAGCCTACACGTGCCATGTGCACACCTCCTTACTGTATGCGGAATTTGCGTTCGGCAAGGCGAAGCAAAAACGCGATAATGTAGCAGGTCACCATATACAAGGCGCCGACAATCAGCCAGACCTCGATTACGCGGAAAGTGATGGTGTTGACCTTCCGGGCCAGGTAGGTAAGCTCAACCACAGCGATGGAGGATGCCAGGGACGTATCCTTAAATAATGAAATGAAATTGTTGGAGAGCGAAGGCATTACGTTTTTAAACATAATGGGCATTTGTATGTACTGCATGATTTGCAGCTTGCGCAGCCCGATAGCCGCGCCAGCCTCAATGATCCCCTTTGGAATGGCCTCGAGGCCTGCGCGGAATACCTCCGTAAGATAAGCGCCCGCATACAATGACAATGCGAACACGAACGATGCGTGCTTGCTTAACAGCAGCCCCCAATCCGGCAGGCCAAAGTAGCAAAAGAACGTAAGCACCAGCAGCGGAATATTGCGCAGGACCGTTACATAGCCGGAAGCAAAGATCTTCAGCGCCTTTATTTTTGAAATTGCGCTTAAGGCGAGCAAGATCCCGATTACCATTCCAAAAAACAGGGATATTGCCGCCAGCCAAAGACCCAGCCCCAACCCCTTCAAAAAGTCGGGGAAATAGGTCAGCACCAAATTAAAATTGATATGATAGGCCATGGAGCGCCTCCTCTTTTGATCATTAGCGGCCCTGGCGGTAATGAAAATGCGCAACCCCTGTTTGGCATACGTCGTGCAGGGGTTGCGCAGCATATGGCCCTTAATGAAGCTATCCTTCGCGTTATTTCGAGCGGAAGATGGAGGGCATGCCGATCGAGGGGGCCTGAGGTTCTTCGCCAAACCACTTCTTGAACGCTTCGGTGTAGAGGGGATAGGTGGCGCCCGTCATCGCGTCAAACAATACCTGGTTGACGTAGTTGATCCATACCTGGTCGTTGGGGTTCATCGCGGCGCCGTAATTCTGCGGGTTAAAGCTGAATCCGGAATCCGTGTACTTTTCGGGCTGCTGGGAAGCCAGCCACTTGATGGAGGACAAGTCAACTGCGCCCGCGTCGGCGCGGCCGGAGTCGACTGCCTGGTATACCAGGCCCTGGCTCTCATACTGGTCGTCCACTGAACCCGCTACCATGCGCTGCACATTGGCGGAGGCATCGGCGTTCTGCAGTATGGCGATGGTGACGCTCTGGCCCGCGGCTACAGCGGCAACAAGCTCATCATACGTCTTGTACTTGCCGCCGGTTTTGAGAATCAGCCCGATGCCTTCCGTATAATACGGAATGGAGAAAGCAACCTGCTGGGCACGCGTGGGGTTGATGGTCATGAACTGGAAGGTGATGTCGACTTTGTCGGCCAGCGTGTTCGGGATGCGCTGATCGCTGGCTTGCTCTACAAACTGCACCTTGCTGGGATCGCCGAACAAGCCCTTGGCCAAAATACGCGCCATATCGATGTCAAAGCCTTCGTATTCGCCGTTGGCATTGATGGAGTGCCACGGAACATTCGTGGAACCTGTGCCCACAATGAGGTAACCGCGGTCAAGGACTTCCTGCAGCTTGCTCTTTTGCTCACCGGTCGCAAAAGCTGTGACGCAAACGCTAAGAAGCAAAGAAACGACGAGGATCAGTGCCAATGCCTTTTTCATGTTGGGTTTCCTCCTTAAGAACATTATATTTGTTCGTCCGGTACTCCTGCCGGACGCAACATCCTCATTCAGATCCTCTGGGCGATGATCTCCACTTCGACTGATGCGTTGTCAGGCAGCGACCCGACACCCACCGCCGTGCGCGCATGCCTTCCGTTTTCGCCAAATACCGCAACAAACAAATCCGACGCGCCGTTGATAACTGCCGGATGCCCGCCAAAGTCCGGCGCGGCGTTGACATAGCCATTCAGCTTGATGATCCTGATTTTGTTAAGGTCCGCGGCTGCATTCAGTTCGCTGATAAGCCGCAGCGCAGCCAGGCGGGCGGATTGATACGCCTGATCAAGAGAGACATCGCTGCCGACCTTGCCCGGGTAAAGCAGCGTCCCGTCAAGCTGCCATGCAGTCTGTCCGGCTACGTAAATCAAATCGCCCGTATCATGCGAGGTTAAATAATTCGCTACGGGGACTGGACATGCAGGTAAAGTGAGGCCTAATTCTGCCAACCGTTTTTCGACATTTCCCATAACGCGTGCCCCCCTCTAAAGCGGATTCCATGCCATGACCTTTTAGGCAGTGATGCAGCCTATCAATCCATGAGGGAGCCCAAAATTCAATCCTGCTCGTACTTCTCCAGGTAGTTATAAAGCGTGTTCTTGGAAATTCCATAAACCTTTGCAACCCGGTCGCTCGCACGTTTTACCAGGAAGGCGCCCTTTTTATCCAGGTATTTGAGGCCGGCAATTTTTTCTTCTTTGCTCATGTTGATGACGGGTTTGCCCACTTGCGAAATGGATTCCTGAATAAGCGCATCCAGCAGATCGCTTACGTTGTCTGTAATGATTTCATTCACCTGCTGGGGCTGTGATATATTTGCCAGCTTGCTTAGCGCGTTGGCCGAATATACGAAATCGCTCACATCCCAGTTGATACATATCGACCCGATGAGGCTGTCATCGTCGCCGTGAATGTATATGGAAGTGGAACGGAGGATTTTACCGTCTTTTGTCTTGGTCAGGTAGTTGTACTGATCTTCCTGCCCGGCAAGCCCTCGCAAAATTTCCAGCCCCAAATTTGTTCCGCAGTCGTAAACCTTGCGCCCCGTGACATGCCCGTTTTCAATGGCGATAATGGTATGGTTATACTCCTCGCTGTAATCGTGGAGCAC
>JAEZJP010000131.1 GCA_023415715.1 Bacillota bacterium | reverse complement strand
TCTTTCCTGTATCACCAGTGGGACCAGTGTCACCTGTGGAACCAGTATCGCCCGTGGGACCAGTCGGTCCTGTCGGACCGGTGTCACCTGTTGGACCTGTCGGTCCTGTATCACCAGTGGGACCAGTGGGACCGGTATCACCCGTCGGACCAGTCGGACCGGTGTCACCTGTTGGACCAGTCGGACCCGTGTCGCCTGTCGGCCCCGTTTGACCAAGATCACCAATCGGGCCAGTGTCGCCTGTCGGACCTGTATCACCTGTGGGACCAGTTGACCCGGTGTCACCTGTGGGGCCTGTTTCGCCTGTTGAAGGGCCTGTCGGGCCGATAGGGCCTGTGTCGCCTGTTGCACCCGTCGGTCCCGTATCACCTGTGGGGCCGGTATCTCCCGTTGCTCCCGTTGGACCTGTGGGGCCGGTATCTCCTGTCGCACCAGTCGGACCGATGGGACCGGTATCTCCTGTCGCACCAGTCGGACCAGTGGGGCCGGTATCTCCCGTTGCTCCCGTCGGACCTGTGGGTCCGGTATCTCCCGTCGCACCAGTCGGACCAGTGGGGCCGGTATCTCCCGTCGCACCTGTCGGACCTGTGGGGCCGGTATCTCCCGTTGCTCCCGTCGGACCTGTGGGACCTGTTGGACCAATGGGTCCGGTATCTCCTATCAACCCAGTGGGACCCGTTGGGCCTGTGGGGCCCGTTGGACCGGTATCACCAGTAGGGCCAGACCCTCCGGTGGGGCCAACAATATCATCTTCCACCACCACAAGAGTTGCGGCCAGAGGAACGGTAGTCGAATAGAATACCGTATTCGCCGAAGCGTTTACCAGAGAAACTGTAACAGGCGCCGTAACCACTTCAATGATGGCAATGCCTACTACCTCTCCGGCTTTTAGCGGTGAATTGCCCTCCAGGAAATTCCCCTGGGAGGATGTTAACGCAAAAACAACGCCACTAGTGGCCAATAAGGATTGCGTTGCAACCCACCAATCCAGCACATATCTTCCCGGCTCATTGAATGTGACAACGCCTGTGAGGTTGTTATAGCTTATATTTCCGGCTGAATAGACTGTTGTTTCAAATATCACGTTGCTGCCGGCGTTCACTGATCCTTTGATTGATCTCTCAATCTGCAATGCAATGTTGCTCATTGAAATCCCCCTAGTATTTTCAATAGGTCATCTGTTGCAAATCTACCCCTGCCGGGCCTTATTGAAAATAAGCGGCAAGGGTAACGCTGCTGCAGGCATACTGCCGGTCACAGCTGGAACGTGTTTTGATACACTCCCATCTTCAAAAAATAGGGATATCTATCAACAGTGTTCCCATAATCTGCCGGCGTTCGCCAAAACATCACAAATAATGCTGTAATGCCATACCATCCTATGATTCACCTGTTTCATTTGTGTGGACAATGTTCATCGTGGTAAAAGCTTGTCATACTGCTCTGCAAAATAGCTCCGATGCCATGCACTTTTGTGAAGTGTGCTCAAATGCTTCAGCCCCATCAAACCATATTGTTTGACCAGACCATTGAAGTTGACCATCACATTCCCGCCCATGTTCAGCCTTTGACCGGCGACGGCATGATAGACCACGGAATTGAAATTGATTTTGGGAAACCAATTCCGCTTGGTACCGAAGTAGTAATAATAGCCAAGCAGCATGCTGTCATCCTCAAAACACTGGCCGCCCTTCAGGAATAGCGGATTGTATCCGCCGGCCTCCTTCAAGATCATAGATGCATGGACACATGGATTGGTAAAGCCATGAAGTATTGCATTATCCCGCAAACCTTGCAGGAAAACGCCGTATTCCTCTTTGTTTTGTGGCAGTATGGCGTTTTTTTTTAAAAATGGCATATTGCCTTGCTGATCTATAATCCCGCAGCAAACCATGGGCTCGTCATGGGTGTCGAGATAAGCGATCAAAGCATCCTCCCAGCTTTCGGGAAAGATCATATCCAGATGAAGTTCGCTGATATACTTGCATTCAGGAAATTTTTCCCAAATATATTCGAAACAGCGCTGCCGTCCGGCGGCAGTGCCTACGTTAATCCCTTCGCCGATGATATGAACATCCAGCCGGAATCCCGACAAAAACTCCTTCAGTTTGTCGATCGTAAAGAATCCCTGATTATACACCACCACGGTGCTAAAAGAGCTTTTCTCCAGAGACTTAAGGCAGGATTTTGCCATATCCAGATCATCGGTGAGCCTGTTTTCCCTGAGCATAAATAAAAGCGTGTGGATGAGCGTCATTTTTCGTTCCATAGCCGCAGCTCCTCAGCCACATACTCGCAACGGAGCAGCTTGTCTTTCAGCTCCTGCGCATTTAATTGATGGGTATTGCTGGAGGTATATTCCGTTATAGAACCGATGGCCCGGTTTCCGCAGCTTACATACTTGGCATAGTTAAGACCGCCCGCATCCGCCGGAACACGGAAGAAGTCTCCCATATCCACCGCAGTGGCGCTTTCTTCCCTTGTCAATAGTGTTTCGTGTATCTTTTCCCCCAACCGCACGCCTATTACCTGAACCGGATTATCCACATGGAAAAGTTCCTTTAGCGCCTGGGCCAGGTCGCCGATTTTGCTGGCGGGCGCCTTTTTCACCATCAGGTCGCCGGCATGGGCATTTTCAAAGGCGAAAAGTACCAGATCAATCGCTTCCGTCAGGTCCATCAAAAACCTTGTCATTTGAGGGTCGGTTAAGGTTAAGGGCTGTCCGCTTTTGATCTGCTGTATGAACAATGGAATTACCGACCCCCTGGAAGCCATTACGTTACCGTAGCGTGTTCCGCAGATAAGCGTTTTGCTTTCATCCACGGTTCTTGACTTTGCAACGAAAATTTTCTCCATCATGGCTTTGGAAATGCCCATGGCGTTTACAGGATAAACGGCCTTGTCAGTGGAAAGGCACACAATTTTTTTAACTCCGGAGGCAATAGCTGCGGTGAGCACGTTTTCCGACCCCAGCACGTTGGTTTTTACCGCCTCCAGCGGAAAAAACTCACAGCTTGGCACCTGCTTCAGCGCTGCCGCATGAAAGATATAATCCACGCCGTACATGGCGTCCTTCAGGCTTTTCATATCACGCACGTCGCCTACGAAAAATTTAATTTTGGGGTTGTTATAAGCTTTGCGCATGTCGTCCTGCTTCTTTTCATCCCGGGAAAAAATCCTGATTTCTCTAATGTCCGTTGGCAAAAAGCGTTTGAGCACCGCATTTCCAAAAGATCCCGTGCCGCCCGTGATGAGCAGCGTTTTATCTTCAAACATCACTTAATAACCAGCCTTCCTGTGCATGGGCTCTAGGCGCTTTCGTGCCCAGGCCTTGATACATCCTATTCAAAACAAAAAAAGCCGCCCATGCATAACACACGGACGTACTTTGATGCAGTTCCTTGTCGCAAAACATAAATAGTTATGGCCAATATTTCTTCATAAGCTCAAGGACATACTCCGCCCGCTGCTTATAGGTATGGTTTTGTACGCTGATCACTGCGTTTTCCCGCACCTTTTTCAGCTCATCCGGGTTGTTCAAATAGTGCGCCACAAGTTCCAGCGTTTGTTCCGGCGAAGAGGATACCTCAAGATCACGGCCGGGCACAAAGAGTTTTTTCACTGCCGTATTGTCGGAGGAAAGGGCAAATGCGCCCGACCCCAATATTTCAAAGGTGCGTTTGGTAACGGTCTGATCATGGTTCTGCGTAACCAGATTGATAAGGGAACTGTTGTAGATAGCGCATGTCAATTCATACGGGAGGTACTTGTGAAAGGAATCTTCCGGGGCATCAATGTCCAGCAAGATTTTTACCAGCGGTCTGTATCCTTCATCACCGTATATATGAACATCATAACCTTTTTCCAAAAGGGGCTTTAAAAGAATCTTGAGGGAAGTATAACGGTAGTGATTTGGCCTGTACTTGTATAAATCAACATAGGAAGTGCCGATAAGATTGATTTTATGAATTTCGTTATGGAATCCTAAAAGTGGGTGGTGCGATACGGGGCTGTAAGCGTAATACATCATTTCACAGGGTATATTTTTCATTTGCAGGTATTCCAGCATTTCTGGGCACATGGTCAGAACCAGGTCCGGCTTGGATAAATAGATTACATCCATCTCGATGCCGTCTCCGGACACAGACCTGTAATACTTACTGGATATGCCATCCGTATCCCAGTGGATATATTTCATAGATGAATTTGTGCGTTGCCCGACATATTCCAATGCATTGCGCCGCAAATCCAAAGGAGCCCCCATGGTCATCAGTAAATCAGGCTTATGCTCATCCAGTATTGCCCTCATCTGATCCGCCGTGCCTGCCTGTATAATCTGCGCATCACACCCTGCCTTAAGAAACCCCCATAAAAAATCATTGGTAAACATTTTATGACCCCATAAAAGAACCTTCATCTAATCAGCCTTCCGTACCTTTTAGTTGCATCATCCGGCTTCATCCTATGAGTTTCGCGGCACAGTGGTACACAACAAGAAAGGCGAGCCGTCTTACAACGCTTCGCCTTTTCTAAACCAGTAAAGATTCATTTTTGAGCTGCCTTATTTTAGGTCAGGGAAGAATCAGATCAAGCCCATTGGGCGACATGGCGTATTTGCTTATGCTGGTACCATCGCCCAGCTGGCTGAACTTGTTGATGCCGGCGCAAAGCACCGTGCCGTCCTTCGTCATGGCGATGGCGAACAGGCTGCCGCCCATGACCATTACCACATCCTTATCGTAAGCTTGACCTGGCAGCACGCCCTGGCTGGCGGCGGAGCGGAAACCTTGGCCCAGCTGCCCATAGCTGTTGTTGCCCCAGGACCAAAGGGAACCATCGGTCAGGATGGCATAGGTTTGCGAGCTGTAGCAGGCCACATAAGTAACCGGCAGCGGCAGAGGCACGCTTCGGGGTTCCTTGGTGGTCTCCCGTTTCGTATCGTAACCCAGCTGCTGCATATGATTACGGCCCCATGTCCACAGCGTTCCCTTGGTATCAAGCAATGTAACGCTGAAACCGCAGGCCTCAATATAAGCAATATCAATATCGCCATAGTTGATCTTCACAGGGGCAGATATGTTCCGCTTTTTTTCAGGAAGAAGCTGATTGTACTCGTTGTCACCCCATCCCCACAGCACGCCATCCTTATCCAGCGCCAGGGAAAACTTCCCCCCACCAACAATCTGAACTATGTTCTTTAAAGGCAGCTTGTAAGGAGTAATTTGATGCGTGAACTTGCCGTTGCCCACCTGCCCGCAGCTGTTGCGCCCCCAGGCATATACCTCACCCGAAGCGGTCAGGGCCAGCACATGGCCAAAGCCCGTCTTGATATCAACAACATTTTCAGGCAACTCTACCTTTAGATGGGTGGTTTGCTTCCATCCCTTTACAGTCAAAGGCAGATACGAATTGTTTCCCGTGCCAAAGAGACTGCCGTCCTCCATCCAAAGAAAGCTGTAATCGTTTGCGGGAACAATATCTTTAAGCTTTGTCAAATCAATTTCTTTGTTTTTGGTTTTAAAATCCCGTATCGTAAACGATTGCTTGACGGAACCCGTGCCCAGCTGGCCAAATTGGTTGTCGCCCCAAACATAAAGCTTGCCCTGGTTGTCACGGGCGTAGACGAAGCTTCCACCTACAGCAAGGATCACCGGCAGCCCATTGCCGCTGTCGTACTTTAATGCGCTCGCCGAGGTACAAATAAGCATGAACAAAACAATCAGTGCCAAAACCCGCTTCATATAGCATCCTCCTTTTTGATACGCAGGCAGATCAATACCGCCATAGCTGCAAGAGCGGCCACCATCACCGCATAAACAAGTATATCGGGAAGATTTGTCTTGTCCAGCGCAAACTCCGCTCCGATACAGATGATTACACCAAGCACAACAAGCAGCCACTCCGCCATCAGCTTGGGCGTTACGCCCGCGCGCTTTACCGCCCTTGCGCCAGCAACAGCTGCCGCACCTAGAAGCATGGCCATGTAACCCATCTGCGTTACACGGGCAAAGATAAATATGAAAAGGACGTCGTCACTGCGCAGACTTTGCGGCATGATTTGCGATGCGCAAAACAGTGTCAGAAAATACAGGCTGAGTGTGCCGGGGCGTTTTGTTTTACGCAGCCAGCGAAGCAGCACAAAAAACAGCGCAAGCGCAAGTATGCCCTCCATGGTGCACACCGCAAGCGCCCACTCGCCCCAATCGTTTTGAAGGGCAAAGGGATAAAAGCTGAACACAGGCGATTCCACCAAATCGCCATATCC
>JAEZJP010000047.1 GCA_023415715.1 Bacillota bacterium | reverse complement strand
GTCATAAGGGGCAAATAATCGCTCATTCCGCCAGACAAGGCGAATTTGGGCAGGGTAGTGTATTTGCCGATGGGCTCGGCGCATACCTTGTAGGCTGCCCCCACTATCCAGTTTTCACCTTCAGCGTTTGACAGCGTGATATACAATGGTTGCGCGCCGCCGCTTAAAAGCATAATTGCTGCCTGCGGATCACTTTCAATGATGGACGATATGGTACCTTCGCACAGATATAGCTGCTTTTCACGTAAACGGTCATCAAAGTTTACAATCAGATCGCTGTAATGGTTTATATCCATTGGCCATGAGGCTTCGATGTAATTCTGTGCGGAAGGGATCGCTTTACCTATTTGTTTCAGCGTAGCTCTTACAACACGCATGCGTGCAAGATCCACTTCGACTTCGTAGTGCCAGCCGGTTGAGGGAAAGGAGACATAGAAGCGCGCTGGAGAAGTCACAGGTGCATCCTCCCCACCTTCCCGTTCATAACCTACGTCGCAATCTTCCTCCCGGCCGGCAAGATAATGCCGGGCAAAATCTTTGGCCATATCATAAGCACGTGTCAGACGGCCGTCGTTATCCGCCTCTGAAGCCGGTGCGGCATCAGGATACTGCATTTCTGCTGGATAAACATAATCTGCCGCGAAGTGTGTGATCTCATTTAGCTGGGTCTCCACCTCATAGCGGACATTATTGTTGAGGTCCGACCCGTTGATAATGAAATTGCCCGAACTCCAGCAGGACTCATAGCGGGGCAAGGCAAGGTCGATGCCCAGGGTGCTTCTTAACATGCCGTCTACCCTGGGCATGACCTGGGCGATGGAGGGATCGCCCGGGAAAGCCTCATTAATCCCTGAAAACCGTGAATTTAGGAAATTAAGATATCCTTCGCGCGAATTTACTTTTTCAAGCGCCTGAATAAATGGCGTCCAGTAGGTATCACCATCATAGTTGGCGGATCGGTCCAGAAAAACACTTGCCATTGCATGCCCGGCGCCGAACTGTTTTTCAAGATCGCCCAGCTTCTGCTGCAGCATACCGGCGCTGTATCCGGTTAGGTTTCCTGTGGATGTGTCGACAGCGGCTGGGGAAAGACTCTGTTCCGCCGCCACTGGGGCGGTTGCGAAACTGATGGCTGTGACAGTAAGCAGTATAATCGCAACGAAAACCCCGGTGGCCTTTTTTCCTGTTTTTCGTTCCATAATATTCTCCAGCCTTTCCTTCATGTCGGTCTTTGTGTTGGACATGGCGGCCGCAGCAAAGGGAAGCGGTTTGCCCGCCAGGCGAAGGAGCGTCTTTGCATAATCGAAACGTTCATCACTGCCAAGGTGCCGGTTTACGGTCTCGTCGCAGGCCAGCTCGCAATCCTTGCGCACCAGCTTAGCAGCCAGCCATACAAAGGGGTTGAACCAGAACAGGGCGCAAATAACGTTGCTCAAAATTCCCCACTCCGGATCATGCCGGCGGATGTGGCAGGTTTCGTGCTTAAGAACCCAGCACAGGTTTTCGGGGCTTAAGCTCTCTTTGGTAAGAACGATTACCGGGCGAAACGCGCCCAATACGCAGGGGGAAGGCAGATCGGATAGAAAGACAGGCCAATTTACATCAGGCAGTTCGATGGGCCGCAAACAGGCCATTTTTTTGACCATTTTATTGGTGCTAACCATATAAACCAATGTGCAAAGGAACCCTAACCCCCAGAGGATCAGCAAGATCCATGACATGGAAAGGATGGGCGGAGGAGGGGAAACAGCAGCATCTGCTGGATGGACGGCGACTTTGGAGGCAGCGGTATCGCCGGCTTTTGCAATGGGTTCAATAGCGGCCGTGGATGTTGAATCGGCAATTTCAGTGAGCGGAGATGTCTGCTGGACAACCGCTTTATCTTCGAGCAGGATATCTTCCGGGGCGGGCGTTAAGACAATGGCTGCCGGGGCAATGATCGAGGCCAGGCTTTGAGGCGCTTGCGCGGCGGACAGAAGCGGGTTGGGCAGGGCGGCGGGCAGGAGCATGCGAAACACCACCAGAAGCCAGGCGGCGTAAAACAGGTTTGGACGAATAAGCTTTTTTAACACCCGGCGAGCGGCCAGGAGTAATAGGATCAGCACTGTCCCCGCTGAGGCCTGGGTGAGCAAGAGGGAAAGGATTTTTTCTGCCACATTCAAACCTCCCCGCGTTTGGAATCGATGTAAGCGGATAGTTCGGCAAGATCTTCATCGCTCAGCCCGCCCATCTCCACCATGGTGTGCATCAGCAAGGTGGCCTTGCCGTCAAACAGGCGGTTGACCAGTGTTTTTGCCTGGTCTTTAGCCATGCATGCCTTTTCGATTAGGGGATAGAACTGCTTGGTACGGCCAGATGCCTCCATGTGTACTGAGCCCTTTTGCACCATTCGGCGAAGCAGGCTGATAACGGTATGCTTGGTCCAGCCGGTATCGGGGGCCAGGATGCGGGTCAGTTCCGTGATAGTGCGTGGAGCATGATCCCAAAGCAGCGCCATTATCTTGAATTCGGCTTCTGTAAGGGAGGGATGATCCATAGGTTATGACCTCCTTGTATTATGGCTGGACAGCAGGTAGACATTTTGCTACCACGGATTATACAGGAAGGATATGGATATGTCAAGAGGATGGTAGTAATTTGTTTACCTTCCTTTGTTTGTAGAGCCCATCGCACACATCGAAGTAATCGCTTGTTCGAGTCCAGTAAGCGCATCATTGCCACCCGAAAGGGTGGCGCTTTTTATGAACTATCTTTTGTACGGATTATATGATAGGATATTCCATGGTCGGAAGCAGCCTTCAGCCAATTATACGGAATCCCTGAGATTCGCTATCCCACCGCCCGTTCCCATCCCCGGCCGGCTATCCAGTTTATCAAAGAGGAGAGAGCAGTTTTGATGCGCTCCGTCAGGGAAAGTCAACAATACTCGGAGTTTCGACGGATATTCAATTTCAGGGACCCGCTGTGTACCGGCAGAACCGCGTTGTTGATAAACACGGTACTGGCCAACTTCGGCAACATCTTCATCACAGGCGTATTCTATACAGGCTTCCTGTCGATCAACGGTATAGATATCGTCCGAGTCGGCATCATCACGTTCATACCATACATCGCGTGGGGGTTCAGCCTCTTTACGCCGCTGATATTCCGCAAGCTCAGGCACCGCCGGGGGCTGCTGTTGTTCAACCATCTGTTTTATTATCTATGTATACTGCTTGCTACTACAGTCATGCCACTGTTTGTGCAGGACAGCGCACAGCGTACGCTTTGGTTCGCGGTGTTTTTGTTCGTTGGAAACGTCTCCAACGCATTGCTTGGCTCAGGCGCGTTCGCCTGGCATGTCAACTTTATACCGGATGGAGAGGATCGGAATGCTTATTTTTCTTATAGCAACCTGATCGGCTCTCTTGTGAGTACAGTCTTCGCTATCAGCTCTTCGCTGCTGGCTGATTCGCTCAAGGGTTCCCCGCAGCAGGCACAGATCATCATGGTGCTGCGCTTCATTGCGATGGGCGTGTTCGTGATCAACGGGCTGCAGCTTTACCTGATTCCGCAGGAGTTCTCCTATCACAAGCAGGGGCTGCCGACGATAAAGGAGATCTTTACAACGCCTTTCAAGTCGCGTAAATTCCTGCTGACCGCATGGGTAGCGATATTGTGGAACGCTATCGCCAACTTTAACGGAAGCACATGGCCCTACTATGTCATCAACACCATGGGCCTGGGTTACACCTACATGTATATCGGCACGGTTGTATACACACTGGGCAATATATTCCTGATGAAGTACTGGCGTAGGGCCATCAGACATTATTCGTGGTTTTCGGTGCTGCTTTTTACCGTTTTCTTCGAAGGTGTCACCGAACTGCTGATCGGCTTTTCTACACGCCAGACGGTATGGGTATATGTTGCCGTGTCCATACTGCAGGGCATCGATTCCGTCGGGCTCAACCTCGTATTCGCTAACCTCGTATTTATCAACCTGCCCCGAGGAAATAAAGACTCCTGCGTTACATTCTGGAATCTTGTCTGCAACCTCGCCGTGCTTGCAGGCTCCATGCTGGGCACGGGTTTCCTTTCCCTTGTGGAGCCTCACGCACCCTATACCCTGGCCGGACTGCCGTTTTATGGATCACAGTTTCTTACATGGATCAAATTCATATGCATCATGCTCATGTGTGTTTACATGCGCTGGGCCATCCCCAGAATGCAGCCTGATGAAGAAAACCTGCGCTGACAATCTGTTTCTCGATCTTAACAAAATCCTGCTTGGCAAGTCATCGTCACTTGTCAAGCAGGATTTCTGACTGAGTATATACAATTAACGAGCTGCTGAAAATTACCGCTGCATTTTATCAGCCAACCGTGCCCATAATGGCACAGCACTTAATAATACATGTAGCCCAGCTTCCTCATAAGTGTCTTGATGGATGGCCACGCACAAGTGGTGAATAGCTGCGCGCCTTCACGTTCCGCATCGTTTATTGCGGCTGTGCATGCCGCTGTGGCTACACCCTTATGGCGATGTTCCTTTGCTGTTGCCACCAAATAAAGTGCTGCCAGGTCTCCCCTTTTCATCATGCAACAAACACCGGCGGCTTGACCGTCTATAAAGCCTATATAGCAGGCCATGTCCCCTTGCGCACACAGATGATAATGATACTCGGGGTGCATAAGCAATCCTTCCTGAAATAATTCATTTGTCAATTCCGCCCAGCGGGCAAATTCCTGGGCGCTATTTGCACGCTTAACGGTGATGCGCTCATCCCGTGGCTGATAGACAGGCTTTTCATCCTTCAGCATCGCCATATAGGATTCTTCCTCATTCGGTTCCGGCGCAGACGCAGGCCTTATGCCGAAGATCCATTGCTTGACCTCCTGTGGAAAGCAAATGTCCCACCATACATGGATGTGCATGGCTTTTATTTCATCAATGAGGTCTTTTGCTTCATTCTCAGGCAAGCCATCAAGACGGATATCATAGAGCGTGGTTGATCCCGTTTCACCATCCTTGGGACAGATGAGCGTGTAGTGCGGGTATTTCACCTTTTGCATGTGCGCACCGTCCCCCAGAAGATCGAAAAACAAAGTACCCGCATCATTGATGCGCTTGCGAATGACGCCGCGCTCCTCGAGCGTCGTGGCACGCTGCTTTTTGATACGGATGGGCATATATATTTCCAACTGGCTGTACCCCATTGCTTTTTTGATCTCAGGTGTACCGATGATATGATACATGGAATAGTGGCCTGGCCGTTCATCCAGTTCAAAACAATCGCTGTGCTCCACCCAGCGTTTGATGCCGCGGTATACCCTCTCGCCGTCGCTGTCATCCTCATCCCGGGAGACTGCAGAAGCATAGAGACCGCCTTCAAAATCCAGCGTCTCAAATTCATTTGGCTCTTCTATACCCTGTTCAAGCGCGTACCACCAGACAGTTCCCTTGGCTTTTGGATCATACCACATAAAATCCCGCGCAAAGAACCGGTCGTGCCGCTTTTTATCAGCCTCGCTGAACCAGTGGTCAAACTTTTCAAGCTTTCCGCCCTCTATTAACAAGGGGCCAGTATCCAAACCTGAGGATGCCATGCGGCATGCCGGCAGGGAGAATACGCGGACATCCGGCAATTTGTCAAGCTGCTCCGTCAGCTCCATCATGCGGCTGACGGGCATATCCTGCGCCGCGTTCTGCGCCTTGGCAAGGCGATCTTCAATTTCCGTGGCACGCTGATAGAGCCGCTTGACTTCCAGCGCCTCACGAAAATCAACGTTCTTGATTTCCTGTAGGAACGATAGAACAGCCGCTTTGAGCTCACTTAACAGCACAACCTCATCCTGGATGTGGTCCGCCTTATGATGAAGCACTTCCATCAGCACATCCAAATTGCCGGCGGAAAAAATGCGTACGATATCCTTGACGCTGATATCGAGCTTGCGCAAAATCAAAATCTGCTCAATCCGCTTGATCGCATCCTCATTATATAGGCGGTACGCATAATCATCGCTGCGCATGCTTGCGATGAGCCCCACATCTTCATAATAGCGCAGTGTACGCGCGGTAATGTCATATCGCGCCGCCACATCCCTGATCTTCAGCATTTCACTCATGTCTTCGCCCCCTTGCAGACAGTATAAACGCTTCCCTAACGGAAGAGTCAAGCCCTCTGATAAATAATATGATGCATATGTTATCCCCTGGCTCAATGTAGCGGTAATGTACGACTTTGCCTCACCTGTGCTATAATCATTCCGGGAAGTGTTCTACTTTCATTCAATTATTGCATGGGAGAAATCCGATGATCTATTTGGATTATGCTGCGGACACGCCGGTTTGTGAAACCGTGCTTTCCGCTTTCCTAACCGCCGCGCGGGACTACAGAGCAAACCCCAATTCCGGGCACGCTATGGGCCTGAATGCCAGGCGGAGGCTGGATCAAGCCACGGAACATATCGCCGGAATGCTCGGTGCACAGCCAAACGAAGTCGTAATGACCTCCGGCGCCACCGAGGCCAACAATCTTGCCATTTTGGGTGCTGCACGCGCATATCAGAGCCGTGGGCGCCACCTGATTACAAGCCCGATGGAGCATGCCTCGGTAACCGGACCGATGACTGCGCTCAAAAGCGAGGGCTTCGAACTGGATTATATGAAGGTTCAGCCTGACGGCCGCGTCGATATCGCGTACCTTAAGAGCCTTCTGCGCCCTGATACAGTTCTTACTTCTCTTTGCGCTGCAGACAGTGAGGTTGGTGTCATTCAGGATCTTGAATCGGTTCGTGAAGCACTGGCGGATTTTCCCAGCTGCCGCCTGCATGTGGATGCCACCCAGGCTGTGGGCAAGCTGCCGGTAAAATTGGATGGTGCAGACCTTATTACCCTGTCGCCTCACAAGTTTTATGGCATTACCGGCAGCGGTGCGTTGATTGTGAGAGGCGGCATGCGCCTTGCACCACTGTGGCATGGCGGTACCGGCGCGACGTCCTACCGCAGCGGTACGCCCGCGCTGGCATTGACGGTAGCTATGGAGGCTGCGCTGGAGGAAGCGTTCAAGCATCTTGGCGAACGGCTGGAGAGCGTGCGGCAGCTCAATCTTCGTTTACGCGAGGAGCTTGGCAGTTTGCGTTTCGTTACCCTCAACAGCCCGGCAAACGCGTCGCCTTATATACTCAATTTCAGCGTTTCAGGCATTCGCGCACGTGACTTGATTTCACTGTTGTCCGATCGCGGCATTTGTTTGTCGTCGAAATCCGCCTGCTGCGCGCCATCCGCACCTTCACATCCCGTCATGGCAATGACCGGTGACCGCAAGCGTGCGATGAACACCCTGCGCGTAAGCCTCAGCCATTTGACTTTAGAAGGAGAAATCGATCAGTTTCTGCTGGAACTCAAAAAATGCGCTGCAAGTTTGGAGGCGTCCCATGGAAAACAGCCTGAAGATTGAGCGCAGCATTATTACGAAGTACCGCAAGACCATCTGGAGCAACTTCACACGGGCACTGAGCGAATACCGGCTTATTCAGCCGGGCGACCATGTGGCAGCCTGCATATCAGGCGGCAAGGACTCATTCCTGATGGCTATGTGCCTTAAGGAGATTCAGCGTCATGGGTTCGTCCCGTTCGAGCTTTCGTTTCTTGTGATGGATCCCGGTTATGAAACACTTAACCGCCGCCTGATCGAGGAGAACGCGGAATTAATGGGCCTGCCCATCCACATCTTTGAAACAGATATATTTGACACCGTGGCCAATATGGATCAAAACCCCTGCTACATGTGCGCAAGGATGCGCAGGGGCCACCTTTATAAAAATGCACAGAAGCTGGGCGCAAACAAGATCGCGCTGGGGCACCATTTTGACGATGTGATCGAAACGGTGCTGCTCAGCATGTTCTATGGCGGTGAAATGAAGACTATGATGCCCAGGCTCCGCAGTCAAAACTACCCGGGAATGGAACTGATCCGCCCCCTGTACATGGTGCATGAAAAAGACATCATCGCCTGGCGGAACTACAACCACCTGACATTTTTAAACTGCGCCTGCCGGTTTACCGAAAACTGTGCGCTGGGCGACGGCGGCGGCGGAAAACGCGCCCAGGTGAAATCGCTGATCGCACAGCTTGAAAAAGCACATCCAGGCGTTGAGATGAACATCTTCCGTTCCTGCCATAATGTCAACCTGGATACCGTCATCGGCTACAAAAAGGATGGCGTGCTACATCCCTTTGATGAGGATTACGGTAAAGGTTAACATGAACGCCGGACATACCCAAAATAATCCTGAGCAACATACCTTTATATCAGGCACAGCACACTTTGTCCAATGACTTTCCTCTATGCTGCCAATCATCAGGCAGCTTCTTTTCTTTTTAAAAAATTTTGATAATTAAATTGACAATATATTTGATCGGCTATATAATGTACTCATCAACGCAACCGGTTGCATGAATACTCGGCCGCATGAATTGATAATTCTAATATTTATCTTGAAATCAATGCGGAATATTTAGGCAATCGATTGCATATGGAGTGAGCATATGGCTGTTACGATCCATGATATTGCCAGGAGGGTGGGCGTCAACTCCTCAACGGTATCCAGGGTGCTCAACGGAAAATCAGCTATTTCCGAGGAGACCCGGGAGAAGATTTATGCCGCCATGAAGGAAATGGATTATCACCCCAACAGTGTGGCCCGCAGCCTGGCCAGCGGATCAAGCGGCGCCATCGGGCTGGCCATCGATGCTCACGATACCCAATCGTTTGCAAACATGTTCTTTCACCGAAGCATGTTCGCCATTGAAAAAGTGGCACAGGCAAATGGGTTCAACCTGATCATATCCAGCAATCTGGAGGAGAAGGGAAGGCCCTCCCCCATAGAAAAGCTGATCCTGGAACGGAAGGTGGACGGGCTGATCCTTCCCCCATCCACCGTGGCGCCAAAATTGATTACCAAAATGACAAAGCTTGACTTCCCCTTTGTGATCCTTGGTGAACCAAACCAGCCGATTCCCGAAGCAAGCTGGGTTGATGTAAACAATGCCCAGGGCGGTGAAGCCGCCGTGCTTCACTTTTTAGCACAGGGATATCAAAAAATCGCGTATCTGGGCGGCAGCGAAAACCAAAGGTTTGTGAAAAACCGAATCAGTGGTTACCGCCGTGGATTGGAAGCCGGGGAATTTTTCGAAAGCTTGGTGATTCAAACAGACGGCTCCGCCGATGACAGTCAGGTGCAGGCCCAAATACTCATGATGTCTTCCAATAGGCCGGATGCCTTTCTGTGCAACGACAATGCTGCAGCCTATGGCCTATTGAAGGCGGCAAAGGAAATGGGCCTAAACATTCCTCATGATATAGGCATAGTCACCTTTGACAATTACCCACTGGCCGAATTTACCGATCCGCCCCTGACCGCAGTGGATATCGATACTGCATTGCTGGGGGAGCAAGGCGCATCGCTTCTTTTTCAGCGTATAGGCAAGCATACGC
>JAEZJP010000010.1 GCA_023415715.1 Bacillota bacterium | reverse complement strand
ATCAGGGCGATTTTCATATCTTCACTAGCGAAAACAAAGCGGAAGAGATTCAAGCCTATATCAAAAATGGCGGTGTGATCGTCAATGCTTTCAGCTTTGGCCCCGCGCTGGTGGTTGACGGCAAAGTGGCGCAAGTCCGCGATGACTATTATTTTGACGGCAAAAGCCGCCTGCCGCGCTCGGTGATCGCACAAGCAGGCCCGCTTTCTTATGTGTTTGTTGAGGTGGAAGGATCAAAGATCAAATGCTGCACGCATCAGGAAATGGCTGATTTCATGGGCACACTTGGCGTGAAATTTGCCTACAATCTGGATGGCGGCCAGTCTTGCGTGACGGTATTTAACGGAAAATACCTGGACAGCAAGACTGTCAACAACGAACGCCCCCAGAGCGATATCATCTATGTGGCCAGCGCCGTAAAACCTTAAGCCAAATGAGGAAAGCCGACATGAAACATATGAAGAATCTGCTGTATTGGATGGCTGCGCTGCTTGGATTGGCTGTGCTGTGCCTGTTTGTGCCGGACGGGCTGATGCTGTATGAAGCGCAGAACGCCTACTATGTAGGTGAGGCTCCAGTGGCATACCAATTGCAGGTATGGCCGTATGGCTGCACATTGGCATTGGGCGCGGTCATAGCCATCCTCTTGGTAGTGTTTTTAACGCGGAACTTAAAGCCCAGGCCGCAAACAGCCCAGCTCTCGGCGCTTTCATTATGGCTTGGCATTATCTTTTCCCGCGCGCTTTATTGCCTGGCCAATATCAGCTTTTATGCGGAAGAAACCGGCAGCCTGGCCTTTTTAAGGATCTGGGAGGGCGGCATGTCCATGGCCGGCGCATTGCTGGGAGCGGCGCTGGCGGCCCGTTTGGTTATGAATAAAACGGACGTCAGGCGCTTTATGGATACCGCTGCGGTCTCACTGGCCGCTTTTGTCCTTATCGCCCGGATCGGCGAAAAGTATACAACGATGGGCTTTGGCATGGATGTGGATTTTTCCGGCCTGTTTGTTATTGAAGGGAACTTTGGCGGGATACTCAACGTATGGCTGATGGAAGCCATGATTGCGCTTTTCATATTGATTACGCTGGTCATTCTAAACCTAAGCAAAAAGGGCCTTGCCGGTGATGGCATGATGCTCTTCTTCCTGCTCTACGGCACGGCGCAGATTCTGATGGAAAGCCTGCGTGCCGACCGGCACATGATCTGGGGCTTTGTCAAGGCACAGCAAGTGCTTGCCATGCTGATGGCCACCGGCGCGCTGGTCCTCTTTGCCAAGCGTGTCCGCCGCATCCCGGCGGCTGTCATCGCATCCGTTGCGGCGGCAGCAGCATCATTCGGGCTGGAAAAAGCGCTGGACCGGCTTAATATCTCGCCGGTTATTCTGTACAGCGCGTATGTATTGGTGCTGGCATCATATCTTGCCTTTGCTTTCTTTGTTATCCTCCGGGTCAAAAAACAAACAATCATAGCGGCAAGCGAATAGACTTTCAATTACAGAAGCAACGAATTTCACAAGCCCCGGCAGAGAGGTCAATAAACAAACAACACCGTAGGGGCGATTATTAGTCGCCCCTACGGCGTTCAGGCGAAGGTTAATAGATTTACCAAGCAACCAAGACCCCCAGCAGAAAAGCTAACCAGCATATTGCAGTTGCATATATTCCGTAACTTATGTAGTTGAAAGTCCATTAGTAATTAGGCGCAAGTCATTTCCCATTGTTCATGCACCTTCGTATGGCCTTCCTAAGAAGATCAACAGGAATAACGATGGTCGAAAGCAGGATGCAGAAAAACCATTGGTGCAATGTAAGGCCATAGGAGCGGAACAGGCTGCCGCCCCAAAAGAGCAGGCCTGTCTGAACAAGGAATACAAACGACATGACGACCATAAACGCCTTGTTTCCCAGAATATGATCAAACAAATTCATACTGTCGGTTCTTGCGGAGATGCTGTTGAAGATGCCCGCATAGATGAACACTGCAAAAAACGCGGTCAGCAGGATGGGTTTCCCGTTAACAGGCGGGAACATTGTTTGTATATAGCGGCTTACAAGGAACCATAGGCACAGAAGCATCGTGAATGCTCCCATCACGGCTATTTGACCGGCTGTCTCACGGTTGATGATGGGTTCCTCGCGGCGCTTCGGTTTTTGACGCAGATACCGTTTCAGGGCCGGTTCGCCGCTGAATGCCAGCCCGGCCAATGTATCCATGACCATATTGATCCACAGCATCTGCAATACGGACAGCGGTTCTTCATATCCGATAAATGGCGCAATGATGGAAACGCCGACAGCACACAAATTCACTGTCAGCTGAAACACGATAAACTTGCGGATCGACCGGAAAATTGTTCGGCCGTACAGCATTGCCTTGACGATGGAAGCAAGATTGTCGTCCAGGATCACGACGTCGCTTGCCTCTTTGGCAACCTCTGTGCCGCTGCCCATGGCGAAACCAATATCCGCCTTTTTCAGTGCGGCCGAATCGTTCACGCCGTCCCCCGTCATACCCACCACGGAGCCGCGCCGCTGCGCAAGCCCTACAAGGCGGCTCTTGTCGCCGGGCAGCGCCCTGGCAATTACGCGTATGTCCGGCAGCGCTTTTATAAGCGCTTCATCGCTCATTGCATTAAGCTGCGCAGACGTCATAATCAGATCCTGCGTCCGGACAAGCAGCTTCGCATCACGGGCAATGGCTTCCGCCGTCTCCTTGCTGTCCCCGGTAATCATGATCACCTGCACGCCCGCCTCCTGCAAAGCGCGCACACTGCCGGCCGCCTCCTTACGCAGCGGGTCCTTGATCCCGATCAGCCCGATAAGGGTTAACTGCTGGAATTCCCCGGACTTAACAACCGGTGTGGGCGACGTTGCCACAGCCAGGATGCGCATGCCTTTGCCTGCCATCTCGGATATGATCCGGTTGATGGCCGCATGGCTTAGCAGCGGCTGCTCAAACCCACTTACATCGATATATTTTGTGCAGCTTAAGACAATCCGCTCCGGCGCGCCCTTTAACAAGGTAAGGTTGTAATCGCCGGTAACATCCGTTGCCATAAACTTGGTATCGCTGGAGAACGGTATAACATTGCCTTGGGTCACATGCACGCCAGGGTTGGTAGAATCCATCACATACCGCAGCAATGCGCGGTCGGTTGTATTGCCGCCTGCAGGTATACCGTCTGCTATGTCCGCAGCGTTGTTCCACTTAAGCGATGTGTGCAGTATCTTCCAATATTTCTCGTCGCCGGCTGCCTTGCCGGGATCGTCATAGCGGTATCCGTCACCACGCACAACACAGTCCACAGATAATTGTCCCTGGGTGAGCGTACCCGTCTTGTCGGTGAACAATACGTCGACGCTGCCTGCCGTCTCAATCCCTACAAGCCTGCGTATGAGCACATTATCACGCAGCATCCGTTTCATATTGGCCGACAATACAACCGTGATCATCATCGGAAGCCCTTCCGGCACTGCCACAACGATCACGGTAACAGCCAATGTAACCGCATGCAATACGCTTGCAATCAAAAAACCGGGAGCCTTTATCATATTCTGCATGATTGAAAAATTAAACCCGCTGGAGAGTACGAATATATGAAACAAGTCCGCAACGGCAACCAGCAATGCCCCCGCGGTACCGAACTTGCTGATGGCGCCGGCCAAACGCGCAAGGCGCAGTTTCAGCGGGCTTTCACGCGTTTCTTCCTGAATCTCTCCTGCCAGCCGGCCCAGAAAGGTTTTTTCCCCTACCCCTTCCACACGCATAACACCGTCGCCCGCGCAGACTACGCTGCCCGAGAACAAGCGGGATGGATTTGAAAATCCGATCTCACCGCCGGACCTGCCCGGCGCCTTATGCGCTTCTTTCGTTTCGCCATTGAGCGATGACTGATCCACATCCAGTTCTCCGCTCAAAATGATGCCATCAGCCGGAATCCGCTCACCCGGCTGCAAAAGCACCAGGTCTCCTACGACGACCTCCCCGAGGCTTATAAGTTGCGTCGCGCCCGAACGCATCACCCGGCATGTAATTTGAGAAGCTTCTTCCTGCAGTTTCTTAAATGCCGTTTCGCTTTGATGCATGGAAAGCGTGGCCACCAATGTTGACAAAAGGATCGCCAGCGCAATGCCTATGGAATCGTACCATTTTGATCCGTTCAATGTAAAAATGAGATTGATCCCCAGCGCGACAAGCAGTATCCTGATAATGTGGTCCGAGAGGTTCTCAAAGAACTGCGAAAGCAGTCCTTTTTGTTTCGCTTGCTTTAATATGTTGCTGCCATTACACTCACGTGAAGCGATCACCTGCTCGTTTGTCAGCCCGGTAAGCAAATCGCGTCGGGGTGCTTGATTCCTAACCACGAAATGCATATGCAAGCCTCACCTCCATACGCACGAGATTATGCGCGCGACTATGGCGGTATGTTTCATGGAGCGGTCCTTATCTTGCATTCTTCGTGTACAGTTTACTGGCGGATTTGAAGGAAAATATGGTTCGTTATGCAGGAGATTTACAAAAAGCCCAGAAATGCTCCATTTATGATTTGGCGCGTTCCGGTGATGGCCGCGCAAAGCCTGTATTTGACCAAATTTTGAGGATGTGCGAAAGATATGCACCGTGTAACGATCCCGGAAGGATACAGCTCCGAGTTAAATCTGTATGAGACCCAAAGCGCCATCGCGCTTATCAAGCGCAGCTTCCAGGACACCTTGGCCAGCGCCCTGAATCTCAAGCGCGTTTCAGCGCCCCTGTTTGTGGACGCATCATCGGGCCTGAACGACAACTTAAACGGTGTGGAGCGGCCCGTCAGCTTCCAGGTGCCGGCGACCGGCATCACCGCCGAGGTGGTGCACTCCCTGGCCAAGTGGAAGCGCATGGCGTTGTACCGCTATGATTTTCATCCAGGCAAAGGCCTGTACACTGACATGAACGCCATCCGCCGCGACGAGCAGCTGGATAACCTGCACTCCATCTATGTAGATCAATGGGACTGGGAAAAGGTCATCGCCCCCCAGGACCGTACCATCGAATACCTGAAAACCACGGTGCAGGCCATCGTCACCTGCATCGCTCACACGCTGGACACCGTTCGGGCGCGGTTTCATCAGATAGATGTGCGGCTGCGCCGTGAGGTGAGCTTTATCACCTCCCAGGAGTTGGAGAACCGCTACCCCGACGCTTCCCCCGAACAGCGGGAATACCTGTTTGTACGGGAGCACGGCACGGCCTTTGTGATGCAAATCGGCGGAAAACTCCTCTCCGGCCAGCCTCATGGCGGGCGCGCCCCGGACTATGACGATTGGCAGCTTAACGGAGACATCCTGTTTTACTATCCGCTGCTGGATTGCGTCTTGGAGATTTCCTCTATGGGCATCCGCGTGGACAGCGAGTCGCTGGACAGGCAGCTTACCCTGGCCCATTGTGATGACCGCCGCAGCCTTAACTTCCACCGCATGCTTCTTTCCGGCGAGCTGCCCCTGACCATGGGCGGCGGCATCGGGCAGTCACGCCTTTGCATGCTGCTGCTGAACAAGGCCCATATCGGTGAGGTGCAGTCCTCCATCTGGGATCAGGATACCATGGAAGCCTGCAGGCGCGCCAGGATCATGCTGCTTTGACGCAAAGTGCCATCCCTTGATGAAAAGGGGCTGTCGTGGCAAGGCGGTAAAAGGGGCTGTCTCAAAAGAAGTGTAGGGCAGCGAGGGAAAAAAATC
>JAEZJP010000298.1 GCA_023415715.1 Bacillota bacterium | reverse complement strand
CCGCCTGTGGCTCCGGAACATCGCCCCTGCCAGTGGCAGATTAGGGCGGTGTGGAGGAGGCTGGCGAAACGAGCGATGCAAGCGGCAGCGCGGCAGCGCGACGATTGAGCCAGATGGAGGGATGAAGCGAGGCGGAGGAGGCTGGCGTCCGAAGGTTCCAAGGGCGACCGGAAAGCCCTTGGTCGCGTCCGCAGACGCGAAACTCTTCTTTTGTACAACCTACTAAAGGATGGCGTCCGAAGGTTCCAAGGGCGACCGGAAAGCCCTTGGTCGCGTCCGCAGACGCGAAACTCTTCTTTTGTCTACTAAAGGATGGCGTCCGAAGGTTCCCAAAGGGCTCCGTAACACCGCCCCCGCCAGTGGCGGAAATGGGCGGTGTGGAGGAGGCTGGCGAAAAGGAGCAATACAAACGGCAGCGAAGTAGTGCGACTATTGAGCCAGATGTGAGGAAAGCCCTTTGGTCGCATCCGCAGATGCGATACCCCCCTACCCATACTTTAAATTCTCATATTTAATGGGCCTGCCGCACCGGTTAATCCCGGTACAGCAGGCTCTTTTTCTTTATCAATCTACTTATCCCGAAACTCTTCCCGCTACCTCACCACCAGCCGCACCGGCAATACCACCTTCTGCGTGGGGCGGTCCGGATCCTCGATCCTGCTCAGCAGCAAATCGATCACCTGCGTTGTTTCCTCATCCATATCGGTGGCAATGCTGGAATAGCTGATGGGCAGCGCGAAAAAGCTTTGTATATTGTCAAACCCCACCATCTTCATGCTGGATGGTACATGGCAGGCCGTTTCCCAAAGCAGCATATCACTGAAGGCAAAAATCCCGTCATACGGTGTTTCCACGGCTTTCAGCGCCGCCTCCAGGCCGCCCTCCGTATCGTAGGGATAAATGATCAGCCGCTTGTCAAACTCAAGTCCGGCCTCGCTAAGCGCGCGTACATACCCGTCGTATCTTTCCCAACTGGTGGTCACATACTTTGCGCCGCAAATGTACAGTATCCTCTTGCATCCCAGGCTGATCAAATGATTGGTGGCCAGATACCCGCCCGTCTCGTTATCCCATACCACCGCGTCTTCCTGCATTTCATGAAAGCAGCGGCCCACCAGCACGCAGGGCACATCGTGCTTCTTGAGCAGATCCGGCGCGGCGCGGCCCTTCTGGCTGGGGCACAGTACTACCCCATCCACCTTGCGGCTGATGGCCGTCTGTATAACCTCCAGCTCCTGGTCCTTGTCCTCATTGCTGTTCAATATCAGCACCTGGTACCCAAGCTTGCGCAATAGATGCTCCATCTTCTGCGTTTTCATGGCGAACAGCGGGTTGCCCAGGTTCCCGAACACCAGCGCCACCGTGCGGCTGCGGCCGGAGCGCAGCGACTCCGCCAGCACGTTGGGCACATATCCCTGGCTGCGGGCGATATCCAGTATTTTTGCTTTTGTATCCGCCGTGACCAGCTTTGAATCGCGCAGCGCCTGGGAAACGGTGTTGGCCGTCACGCCGGCTTCCCTGGCTATGGTCTTAATGGTGGGGCGGTTCGTTCTTCCCATGAGCATCTCCTTGGCCGGCAAAACACTTTTCCCGGAAAAAATGAAAAATGAATAAATGAGATGCGGCCAGGCCGGCACCCATGATTTGTTTCATTATATAGGTTTTCGGGGTGGGATACAAGAGTAATGCCTTTTTACCCTCTTGGACAGATCAATTTTCGTTGTATGCCCTGTCAAGCAGCGGTTTTGCGCGTTCAAAATCTTCCACACACTTGACAGTGATTTGCAGATCACCCGTTCCGAAAAACCCGATATTGCGCATATCCCTTGTAAAGCCGTTTTCCAATACTATCTCATCAGGATTCAACCGCAAATGGAGTAGTATTTTGCTTTGATAAATCTCAGCACATACAATATTCTTCACTTTCCTGAATGCCACATAAAGCTTTAGCTGGTTTTCGGTAATATCATCACCCAGGGACAAAATGTATCCCTTGATAGAATCATAGAGGTTTTGCAGCTTTTCAGGCGCACCGGCATACTGTTGTAAAAAGGTTTTGTCGGTTCCAGTTTTGCTTGATGCCGCCTGAGTGGTAGCATCCATGACAGGTTTTGCAACGGGTGCGTTCAAGTGTTCAAACAAAATAAGCCCTTTGCCATAAAAGCGGTACTTTACAAGCTTGATATTTCTTTGCATCTGGTTTACGGCATGCTCGTCATACCTGGTAAAATCATTGGCGATACAGATCACACAGGGAACGCTCCAGTCAATGCTATTGGCTTTTTCCAGCCCCAACACTTCCATCACCAAAAGCTTGAAATCGGCTTTGTGGTCCAACAGCCAGTCCAGGTAAAACAAGCCCTGGTTGATCACGTTTTCATTCACGCTGCGCTTGTATTCAAAAATGACCGGGCAATTGTTTTCATCCAGGCCCAGGCTGTCGATGCGGCCATTGGTTATGGCATATTCACTCTTCAAAAACGTTACACCGAAAAAGGCGGGCATATTCGCCTCAATCAAAAGCTGTAACTCCCGCTCCAGTGTAACGGATTGAGACATGATTTCCTTTACCCCATTCTCCAAGGAAAACAAATGAATATCCGGCATATGCGCAGCCCTCCGTCAATTCAATGAGTAACATTATATCATCGCAAATTCCATTATGCTTGCGCCCTTCTTCGCTTCTTCAGCCGCTCATACAGAAATCCGCACACTGCCTGCATCACCTGGCCCATCATGTCCCGGTCAGAGAAAAGACGTACGAAGAAGTCTTCGTTTTTCTCGTACCGGGCGGCTGCAATATTGGGGAAGTCCTTCTCAAACAGCAGCATGAAGGTTTTCCGGTCGTTGTTCGAGGCATAGCCCTGCCACTTGTCATCCATGGCAGTCAGGCTCATAAAGGGGCCTCCTAATCATAAACATCTTTCGACATTATAAAGGAAAAATCGAATAATGGAAACATGCATGATGCTACTTTTTTACATAATTTATGCATTTTATGCTGTATTTTATACAAATATCAAGACATTTGTACAGAATAGAAACACGGGAGCATTTAGCTTCCGCGCTCTTCTTTCTGTAATCAGTTCGTATGTTTCCAGCTTTACTACACACTTGCTCTCATTTTCACAAAAAACGGACAACCGCTTTGCCCCATGCCCTGAATGCCGCCTTCAGTGAATTGAAGCTTTGTCAAAACACTTAACAGGAATGTGCAATTGCAATTGTGACCACCATGTTTTTGATCAAATATGGAAGGTTCGAACTGCCTGAGATTGTTTGTAGTAAGAATACCTCTAGGGTATTTTTCAAGCACATTGAATATAGTCTCATACGGCAGGTACATTCTTGATTTCCCTCTGATATACGACAGCTTGTCTGGGCCAACAGAAACCAACGTCGAGATTCCGCCACCAGGGTTGCCCAATTCAT
Source organism: Bacillota bacterium (assembly GCA_023415715.1). Lineage (GTDB taxonomy): Bacteria > Bacillota > Clostridia > Christensenellales > Aristaeellaceae > JAEWAH01. Next base: position 1,517 of record JAEZJP010000298.1, on the reverse strand, counting down.
CTCTAGATGAAAAAGTTTCTTCAATCAATAGACTGAGTTCTTCTTTTGTCATATATTTCTCCTCGAAAGTCGAATTATGCTATTGATATTATATATTCCTTCAGAAGTATTGGCAACCAAATAATGGGGGGTTTATTAGTGATTATAAGTCTTCTTTCCCCATTTCCACCTTCTCAAACGCAACCGTCTTCATTTTCAGCGAAATCTTCCCCACCTGATAGCCGTATTCCAACAGTTCCTTTTTGTAATTCAAAAATGAATGATCAATTGCAATGCCTGCAATCTGTCCGATCTCATCAAACGACAGGGTGATTGTTTCCCTGCCGTCGTTCTGAATATGTTTCCACAATGGATCGTATTTGCTCATCGCGTATCGCCTCAAATCAACTAACATTATATAAATTGTCAAGGAAAAAGATCCTTCACGCAGTGAGGGATGACATTCAGCGGAGTTGGTTGCACTTTCAGGGTTAATGCTATAGTATCAGTTTTTCGTAACGCCGCAGATTTCTACAGCTCCGTTTCCGTCCAATATTTCAAAAACGCAAGCTGTTCCGGGGTGTGAAACCAATGCTCGCCGTTTTCCATAACGTTCAGCTTGGCGTGATGGCGCTTTACGAAATCATCCACTGTGGCGCGGTCTGTAACATGATCATGGTCCGCGTACAGGATGGATGTGGGCGCGTTCCAGTTGGTTATGGGATGGCTGCGCACATAGGAAAGATATTCCCAGGAGAGCGTTTCGCCAAAGGCTGTTTGTATCTGCCCTTCCTTCTCCAGTTGCTCATCAGAGACCTGCGCCCACAGCATCATGTTTTGGATCAGTTTTTCCATGTCCAGGATGGGCGAAACGAAAAGGCACTTCTCTATTGGTTCACCTGCAAAGCTCAGCATGCTGAACCAGGCGCCGATGCTGTTTGCACAGACGGCGATATTGTTCCAATGCTGCTTTGCGTAGGCAATCACTGATTGAAGCTCCGGCACTACGTTCCACGGGAGCATTTCCACGCCGCCGGACTTTCGCGCACCATGTTCGGGCAGGTCGATGCCCAGCACCTGCCAGCCGGCCTGAATTGCTGTTTCCGCGAAACCGGCCGCATCTTCCTTGCAGCCGTCTTTGCCGTGTATGAACAAAAATACCTTATTGGATTCCGCGCCGCATAGGATGGCGGGGATGTGGCCGATCATAAAGTTTTGTATAATCATTTTCCTCAACCTACGTGTACTTCAGAAAAATATTTAAAACCTGTGATACTGCCTTGAAAACAACAGGTTATTACCCGGCTTTCAAACCTCCTCCAGCCTCCTTCGTCGGCAGCCTCCATCTGGCTCAATCGTCGCACTGCTCACTGCGTTCGCATTGCTTGTTTCGCCAGCCTCCTTCGCCTCTCTTCATCCCTCCATCTGGCTCAATCGTCGCGCTGCCGCGCTGCCGCTTGCATCGCTCGTTTCGCCAGCCTCCTCCACACCGCCCTAATCTGCCACTGGCAGGGGCGATGTTCCGGAGCCACAGGCGG
>JAEZJP010000261.1 GCA_023415715.1 Bacillota bacterium | reverse complement strand
CGCAACTGCTATATGGTGCTGGGCAAATGGACATCCAAAACGGGCGTGAACATGGAGTTTCGGGAAGACGGCACATGCACTATCGATGGGGAGGAGCTCTTCTTTAATGTGAGCGGCACCTACTCCATGCTTACCGGCGTAACAAAAGACAGGCTGACGCTTACCCATAAGGTTACAGCCGTATACGAAAAGGATATGACGCTGCGGGATATCCGGGATGGAAAGAACAAAGTCATCAAACTGACGAGGGTGGAGTAGCCCTCGGATAAAGACGGGTCATTCTCTTGGTTACACCTTTTGCTTAAAGCATAGCGCACCGGCCAAGCTTTGCCTGGCCGGTGTTCTGTTATCAAACGGTGTCCTTTTGAATATCTTGCGGCGCTTGCATGACCGGTATGCAGTCCAGGATGCGCACCCAGCGCCTGCGCATCCACTGGATGGTGGGACCATTGGATATGGCGGCAAAGAAGGTGCCGACCCCGATCCCTTCCAGGCTTCTATACAATGTGAACGACAGGATCAGGCCTACCAACAATACAACCATATCAAAACGCAGCTTGACGTTTTGTATGCTCATGTTCTTATAGTGGCTGACTTCCCTAAGGAACATATCAAAAGGCGCTATGGGCAGCCGTGTCAGCATAAGTGCCCCTACGCCGCATGTCAATATAAGGTAGCCTGTGAAATAGTACAGGATTCGCAGCATCAGCGTATCGGCAGGCAGCCAGCGAAGGCAGAAAATAAAGAAGTCGATCATGTATCCCGCAGCAACCGAGGTCAGAAAGGAAGCAATATAATCCACCTTCACACGGCGCACGATGCCAATCATGGAAAGCATGATAAATCCCTGTACCACGTAAGTCCAGACACCAAAGCTGAAAAACGGGAACTTCCTGCTGACAACATACGCCAGGGAAGAGGCTACCGCCGTGCCCATGGCGCTCTTGGCATACAGCGCCGTACCGAACGCTACAAGAATCAAACCAGCTGCATATCCGAACAAGTCCCTTGGGCTTGGCTTATTTATCATCCCTTTGCCCTTCCCCGCCTTCTGTATTTCGCTTCCTTACCATTTTCCCGGAAAACGCATTTCGATAAAAGAAACGCCTGTCCAGTATACAGGGCTTACCATCCTTTCGCAACAAAAATCATTTTTGGGCCAGTTTGCATGTTTCTTGTAACAAGCTTACTGTTTCTTCCATGCATCTGCTTGTTTCTTTCATGCATTTTTAAGGAAACCGCCTTGACATCATTATGCGTCTTCCGTATACTGCAACCATTCATCCTTGTATACAAAATACAGGATCGCATGCGCAATGGAGGGCATCATGAACCTTACACAAAAAATACTCTCGGCCCATCTTGTGTCCGGAGACCTTATCCCCGGCCGGGAGATCGCCATCAAAATCGACCAAACGCTGACCCAGGACTCCACAGGTACAATGGCGTACCTGCAGTTCGAGGCCATGGGCGTAAAGCGTGTACGTACCAAAAAGTCCGTGGCGTACATAGATCATAACACGCTGCAAACGGGCTTTGAAAACGCTGACGACCACAAGTACATCCAAACCGTGGCCAAGAAACACGGCATTTATTGCTCCAAGCCGGGCAACGGCATCTGCCACCAGGTGCATCTGGAGCGTTTCGGCATTCCCGGTCAAACGCTGCTGGGCAGCGACAGCCACACCCCAACATGCGGCGGGCTGGGCATGGTCGCCATCGGCGCCGGCGGGCTGGATGTGGCGGTGGCCATGGGTGGCGGCGCCTATTATATCACCTGCCCGAAGGTGCTTGGCGTATTTCTCACGGGCAAGCTACCGCCCTATGTCGCCGCCAAGGATATCATACTGGAAGTGCTGCGCCGTTTGACAGTAAAGGGCGGCGTAGGCCGGATCCTGGAATATGCTGGTGAAGGCGTATTGTCCCTCTCCGTGCCGGAGCGTGCCACCATCGCCAATATGGGTGCGGAGCTGGGCGCAACCACCTCCGTCTTCCCCAGTGATGAGGTAACGCGCTCATTCCTGCGCGCCCAAGGCCGGGAAAGGGATCACATTCCCCTTTCGCCTGATGCGGATGCTGCTTATGATGAAACGATCACGATTGATTTAAGCGCCCTTACGCCCCTGGCTGCACGGCCACACATGCCCGACAATGTGGCGCCGGTCAGTGAGATCGGCCCCATCCATGTGGATCAGGTATGCATCGGCTCCTGCACCAACTCCAGCTACCTGGATATGATGCGTGTTGCCGCCATCCTGAAAGGCAGGATGGTGCACCCGGATGTTTCCCTGGTGATTTCCCCAGGCAGCAAACAGGTGCTTTCCATGCTGGCCGAAAATGGAGCGCTGGCGGATATGATCAAGGCCGGCGCCCGCGTTCTGGAGTGCGCCTGCGGCCCCTGCATCGGCATGGGTCAAAGCCCCGCCACCGACGCCGTCAGCGTTCGCACCAACAACCGCAACTTCTTCGCCCGCTCCGGTACAAAAAGCGCCCAGGTGTACCTTACAAGCTGCGAGGTTGCGGCGGCCACCGCGCTTAATGGCGTGCTTACCGACCCCAGGTCTTTGGACGTACATCTTGACATCCCGCTGCCTGAAGCGTTTCCCATCAACGACAATCTGATCCTGCCCCCTGTAGAAGAAGGACAGGAGGACACGGTGCAGGTGGTACGCGGCCCCAACATCCACCCCTTCCCCGTAAACGAGCCGCTGCCGGAACGTTTATCCGGGCCGGTGCTCATCAAAATGGAGGACAACATCACCACCGACCACATCATGCCCTCCAATGCAAAGCTTCTGCCCTACCGCAGCAATATCCCCTATCTGGCGGACTATTGCCTCACGCCTGTGGACCAGGACTTCCCCAAGCGGGCCAAGGCATCAGGCGGCGGCTTTTTTGTGGCCGGACAGAACTATGGCCAGGGTTCCAGCCGGGAGCATGCTGCGCTGGTTCCATTGTACCTGAACATAAAGGGCGTTATCGCCAAGTCCTTTGCCCGTATCCACATGGCGAACCTCATCAACAACGGCATCCTGCCGCTGACCTTTTTAGATGCAGGCGATTATGAACGCGTAGAGCAAGGCGACGTGATCGTCTTCCCGGAGACAAAGGCGCAAATCGAAAAAGGCGGGGATGTTTTCATCCTCGTCAACGAAACAAAGCATTTCGAATTTCAAGTAAGTCTTCCCTTATCCGCAAGGCAGCGGAGCATGATCCTGGCCGGCGGGCTCCTGAACTATACGAGGGAGACGGGCGCGTAGCAGGGGACTCCGTCCCCTGCACCCCTGCCAAAGGGATACATCCCTTTGGAAACCCCATATTTGGAAAACAAATAAGGATCCCTCTTGAGGGATTCCTAATCAAATAGCCACAGGGAGCAACGAGGGAGGCCGCAGCCTCCCTTGTTTGTAATCGTCTCGGCCAGCTTTGCCGGCCAGGCGGGGCGCCGGCGGAGCCGGCTTTCCTTACACGATTTCCCGGCCGTATGCCCTTTACCGGCTAAGCGCAGCGCAGGACGGTAAGCAGGCATACAGGGAAATCATGCACAATCGAAAAATGACGCCGCCATTTTTTCGAACATCAGTCGCTTGCTACAACCCAGTTTGCAGGATCCTGGTCCAGCCTGTTCTCGATTTCATCCTGCATGGCAAATTGCGTCTCCATATCCGCAATGCCGTTCACATGCTTCCCCGGCATATAATCCCGCTGGAAGGTACGTACAGCCGTAGTCGTTTTTCCGCCGAACACACCGTCGATATCATCCGCCTGTATCATCGAAAGCTCATTAAGCTTCGTTTGCAGCTGACGTACCTTTTCCCCCTTGTTGCCGGGGCGCATGGTGACTTCCGCCACATCATTCACGGTGCCGAAGCCCAGGATCGTGGGATCAGAAAGCAGGTATTCGTTTCTTGCTACCTTGGTAGTGTTGTTGCCCTCGATGACGTGGATGACCACCTGATTTTTTTCATTTACATCGGTGTACTCCACCATGGCCACGTGATCCGTATCCCGGCCGCCTCGCCATGTGAACCACATCCAGTCGCCCGGCTGGGGGATATATTCATCCCGGAGCATAGGCGCCTGTTTATCGGGAAACCACTCGGCGCCCCAACCGTCGATGGTACCCCTTCTGTCAATGTACCGGCCTTTCGCTATAAACCAGTCACGGCCCACATTGCTGCCGCCGTACAAAGGATACTGTACCTTCAACAGGTTTGTGCCATAGCGCTGGTCGGTCTGATCCACAGACCAGCACAAAAATTCCGCGCACCATTGGGCATACGGGTCACCGGACCAGTCGCCGTATTTCGTATAGCCGTTTTTCTTTTCCGTATACCCTATCTCTTCCCTGGCTACGGACAATAGCAAATCAACAAAAGATTTTTCGGGAGCCTCTGTTGCCTGCGGCTGTGTTGCTATTTCAGCCGTTGTCTGCGGCTGTGTTACCGTTTCAGCCGTTTCCTGCTGAGTTGCGGCAGCCGGCACAAAGGGGGTAGACCCTTCCTCCGCCAGAGTGCATGTCAGCACAAACATCAGGCTGACGGTAAGCAGCATAAACCTTCTGCCCATGCAGACACCTCCTTTACTGCACCTATGCTAACATATTTTCGAGGTTTTTCGCAACGGCAACTCTTAACAGGCAAACTATACAAAAACGGGAACCGGCTCCCCCATAGTGAGTGAATCTTCCTGAATCCGGCAGTCGTACGCCAGCACATGGACACCCGCATCCAAAGCTGTTTTCAGCGCCTTCGCAAAAGCAGGATCGGTGGCAGCGTTCGGCGAAAAACTGCGTACACCATGCATCTGGATCACAAAGAATGCATAACATTCGAAACCTTTACGTACCGCCGCCGCAAGCTCCATCAAATGCTTCACGCCCCGCTGGGTCGGCGCGTCAGGAAAGCGGGTATGACCATTTTCCTCCAGCGTTACGCCCTTGACCTCCACCAGGCAGCGCTTATCCTTCGTTTCCACATAAAAATCCAGCCGGGACTGCCCAAACATGTATTCCGGACGGACCACTTGAGCGTCCGGCAAAAAGCCTCCGCCTTCCGCCCATTCCCTGAATACCCGGTTGGGAGCCTGGCTGTCGATATTGATGAGCCTGTCCCCTTTATACACAGCGATGACATCGTATAGCGTCTTGCGTGCGGGATTCATGCCCGGTGTCAGCACCAATGTCGCGTCCGGCACAAACAGTTCCCGGCACCGGCCCGTGTTTTTCACGTGGCAGACGACTGCTTCCCCATCCATAAGCACATGGGCTATAAAACGGTTGGGCCGGCTTTGAAACCGGCCCAATAGCACGTTCTCATACCGCATCTATTTACCGCCCTACTGCCTGAAAATGCACATAAACAGCGCCCCATCCTGTGAACTGGCCTCCACCCTTACGGGGAAGTCGTAGTCATTGCGGATCACCAGGTTCAAGTAATCATTTCCGACCGCGGCATCCACACCGTGTGGCAGGTACTTTGCTCCTGCGGGGCCATGTGGCCGCCTGTATAATACCGTAATCCCGGGCAGTTGCAGCACCGCGTTATAAAACGTGGAAGACACCTGGCATGTTCCGCCGCCATAACCCAGGCTGACGCCGCCATCAAGCAATACAGGCGCCTGTTTATACCCGAGAGCTGCTTTGTATGGCCCCACCTGCGCGTTAAAATCCAGCTCTTCTCCCGGCGCCATCACACGACTCAGCCGCACACAGGCAACCCGTATGTTTTCCATGCGGCCAATATTGGCCTTTGTATCGGCTACACTGTAAAAAGAGGTGAATGCAGCAATCGGCGTTTCAATACTATTGGGTACATCCGTCGGGGATACAGGCGTCAAATCCTTTAAAAGAGCTGTATCCACATATACATATTCCTTCCAGTACGGTATCCGCGCCCAACCGTTAGTGATATCCAGAATGCTGAGCCTGGCGCCTGCCTGCAATGTGACTTTCACCGCCGCATCTGCCTGCGGGGCAAGTAATGCGGGTGTTACACCCGCTGTCACTGCAATGTAGGTATGCTTGAAAACGCCATAGGGAGGAGTGTTCACAGGATCAACAGGCGTCACCGCGGTGATTTTAGTACGCAGCACATATCCTGTTTTTCCTTTATAGCCAGCCCTGACATATTTCGGTTCAACCTCATAAATATCAATTTTATCTCCCTTGCTGATGCCGGCCAATCTTTTGGATGTATCACTGGCCGCCGCCCACAAGGTGCAGCCGTCAGATGTCTTCGCCGTATACAATATCTCATCCGCCGCCATAGCCGCAGGCAGAATTCCAAAAAGCAGCGCAAGCGCCGCGAGAACGCAAAGTAATCTTTTTCCATTCCACATGTGAAGGTCTCCTTTTTGCCTATGTTACCAATTTGATTATACCATCCATTTCCTCCCTAGCGCAAGATTAGAGCGCATGGTTTTACAACCAATACAGCTTGTGAGAAAATTGACAAATGCGCTCGGAATGCTGTTCAAAAAAGAAATCCTTTGATATAATAAGCTGAATCGACGCAAGGAGGGTTTTTACATGCCACTTGTCAACACAAGGGAGTTGTTTCGCAAGGCATATGAAGGCGGTTATGCCATTGGCGCCTTTAACGTAAACAATATGGAAATCATCCAGGGGATCACCGAAGGCGGCAAACTGGAAAACGCGCCGCTGATCCTGCAGGTTTCCGCGGGCGCCCGCAAATATGCCAAGCATGTCTACCTGATGAAAATGATCGAAGCCGCTATTCTGGATACGGACCTGCCCATCGTAGTCCACCTGGATCACGGCCCCGATTTTGAAACCTGCAAAAGCTGCATCGACGGCGGCTTCACCAGCGTCATGATCGACGGAAGCCACCTGTCCTTTGAAGAGAACATCGCCGTCACGAAAAAAGTGGTGGAATACGCCCATGACCGCAATGTGACGGTAGAGGGCGAACTGGGCCGCCTGGCCGGCGTGGAAGACGCCGTTGCCGTCAATGATGATGATGCCCGCTATACCGATCCCGGCGAGGTGGAGGAATTCGTTTCCCGCACCGGCGTTGACAGCCTGGCCATTGCCATTGGCACCAGCCACGGCGCTTTCAAGTTCAAGGGCGAACCCCGGCTGCGCTTTGACATTCTGGAGAAGGTTGCCCAGAAGCTGCCCGGCTTCCCCATCGTGCTCCACGGCGCTTCCTCTGTTATCCCCGAGTACGTAGACATGATCAATCAGTTCGGCGGCAATATGCCCGGCGCCCAGGGCGTACCGGAAGCCATGCTACGCAAGGCCGCCCAGATGGCCGTTTGCAAGATCAATATCGACAGCGACCTGCGCCTTGCCTTCACCGCGGTACTCCGCAAGCACTTTGCCGAGCATCCCGACCACTTCGATCCCCGCCAGTACCTGACCGATGCACGCACTGCGCTGCGCGAAATGGTACGCCATAAGATCGTAAGCGTCTTGGGCTGCAACGGAAAGGCGTAAAGGAACGCCGGGGAGGCGCCGCCTCCCCGAACCCTACTGCCAAAGGGATATATCCCTTTGGCATCCCTTTATTTTATAAAAAATAAAAATCTGCTCCTTTCAAACAATGTGTAAGAGAAAGGAGCATTTTTTTTACTATCAGCACGTCATGCCTGATCAGAACAGGATTACGTTGATGGATTTGTTATCAGATGTGCATGTATTCTTCATGCTATCAATATCCGCACTTTGCGGGCGATTATCAATCGCCCGCCTGAACAGTCTGATACAACCCAAATTCTTTTTACGAAAGTTTGCGTCCTTATGAGAATTTAATCCCAAAGAGACTTTTAAATCCAGCCGTACCTCAATGTTCTCTATTTTGAAGAAGCGCCCATGGGTATGGGCACCATCGCCCCATCTACATACAAATAGATAGTATTTGGGTATTCACCATTGGCCGTATACTCAACATAATAAACGGTCCACAGATCCCCGTTATCCAGCCTGCGGCATTCCCTTGATCCCCCCGCCTTCCCTAGGCCTGGCAATTGTTCCCCTTTTTCATCTGCCAGCCCCATTGGGCAAAAGCGGCTTTGCAGATCAAAAATGCAAGACCCATATCCTCCAAAGCCCCATCCGGCACTATTGACGCCGGCATCTGCACCACATATTCAATATAGGTATTGATGGGTGAAAAATGCAGGTCTGTAAACATTACTGTGCATCCATTCACCTGTGCGGACGGTGGCAGGGGAAGTGACCACTTGTCTTGAAAACATCAAAAAAGCCCGCAATTATTTGCAGGCTCAGATTGTTCATGATCATTTTTATGGCTATGGCTGGCTTTCCATCAACCTCTTTGCCAACTGCACGTATTCCACCGCCCCTGCCGTTACAGCTTTGGCGAGCTTCTGCTGATATTCGTCCGTGAGAAGCAGCTTTTCCTCTCCCGCATTGGAAATGAAGCCGCACTCCACCAACACAGAGGGGAGATCAAGCTGGAGTATGAAGAAATTCTCGGACTGGGCAATCCGCCTGTGCTTGGGCGACAGTCCCTCAATCAGCGCTTGCTGCATGATCCCCGCCAGCAGGCGGCCTTCATTCTTTCCCTTACGGAAAAAAACCTGCGGCCCCGACTGGCTTCGGTTGCGGAACTCATTCATATGGATGCTGATCACCATCGTGCAGCCTTCATCTTTGATCAGTTGAATACGCCGCTCCATATCCTGGCGCTTTTTTGTGCTGCCCTTTGGCTTTTCCTCGTCACACAACGCATAATCCGCTGTTCGTGTGAGTACCACCCGTGCTCCCAGTTCCTCCATCATCGTGGCGGTCTTCTGCGCCACCGCCATGTTGATCACTTTTTCCCATATACCGCTGTCCCTTGCCTTGGCGCCGCCGTCATAACCGCCATGGCCGGGATCTATACATATCACTTCCCCTTCCAGTGGCAGCGCCTTGGAAGCGGAAGCATTCTGGGCCGGTCGGGCAGGAACTGCGGGCCGCGAGGGATAGGCCCCGTTCCCAAGCTGCAAGTACCCCTCCACCCCCGTAAGTATCAAAAGAAAAGCACCACACAGGCCCAGGGTTATGAACCGACGTTTTACGAAATCGTGACGCGGCTTCGTCACTTTTTCCACATCCTTTCCCTGTGCTATCCTATGCCTTCCCACCCCCGGCTATGTCCGCATGAACATGCGTAAAGTTGCGTATGCAACTGTTGCATGCAGCATGGATACCTCTCCGTCTTTCTCAAAATGCCTTATCCTTCGTGCTTTTTAGACAGCAAATGCATACGGTGTCGAAGGTATGCATTGTATATGCCGGGTATGCTGAGGCTGTATATAATGATGAAAGCAAAAACGTTGTTCAAGGGGACATTTCCACACTATCCACAGGGTTATCCACAGTTTTCCACGTGAAAAGCCTTGATTTTTGGCCCTGCAGCCTCAAAGCCTGTGGAAAACTTCTCTCTCAAGCGGTTTTTCCACCTGTGGAGACAGCCTTACATTCTGCTTACCGGGTTATTACAAGCATGTAAATTTGTACTGTTAAAGGTTACGGATTCTTCGAAATATCGGAAAAAATGTCGGAAAAATGTCGCCTTTTCCCGCTTAACTTCCTTTTTCCCCGGACGATACATATTGAATATATTCCTCTTTACTAATGCAAAAGGTAATAGTATTGAGTTACTCTCGCGGGGGAGCAATAAGGGGGAACCGCAGTTCCCTCCCATTTGAAATCGTCTCGCCTAGTACAGCCAGGCCGGTGCGAAGGCCCAAAGGCGAAAAGTGCAGAATCGAAGAAAACAGGCCGAATGCTATGCATTCGGCCTGTTTTCTTCGAAACGTTAGTCGACAGTAAAAGGCAACAAGGCGATGGCACGTGCGCGCTTGATGGCCTCGGACAACTGACGCTGATGTTTGGCGCAATTGCCGCTCATACGGCGGGGCAAAATCTTGCCGCGCTCATTGGTGAAACGGCGGAGACGGTTGACGTCTTTGTAATCGATAAATTCGATTTTATCTACGCAAAAGGCACACACTTTCCTGCGGGGTTTGCGTCCCCGAGGGCGGGCCCTTTTCTCGCCACGATCCTCAGACATGGGTGAATCCTCCTTTTTGTAGGATTAGAATGGTAGCTCGTCCTCATCCACCTGGGTAAAGCCGCCGGCGTTATTATGCTCCGCACCGGAAGCGCTGCCGGAAGAACGGCCTTCGCCGTCATCCTGCCTGGAGGAGAGGAATTCAATGTCGTCAGCGGTTACATCCAAGGAGGCTCTGGTCGTGCCATCCTTACCTTCGTAAGTTGACACGGAGACGCTTCCCGTCACGCAAACCTTGCGCCCTTTTGCCAGATACTTTTGGCATAATTCGCCCAATTGACGCCAAGCCGTAATGCGGAAGAAATCCGCTTCGGGCTGGTTCGTGTTGTTTTGGGAACTGCGGCGGCGGTTGACCGCGATGGTGAAGGAGCACACGTTAAGACCGGTGCTGGTGGTGCGCGTTTCAGGATCGCGGGTAAGGTTGCCGATCAGGATGATTTTATTCATCTC
>JAEZJP010000221.1 GCA_023415715.1 Bacillota bacterium | reverse complement strand
CAGCTTTATCAGATTGCTTGCCAGGGCAAGCCTCATTTCTTCCACATGTGCCACTCCCCTTACAGGTTATTTTATACAGAAGCCAGGGAAAAGGCAAGGGAAACATCATTATGTTTGATCCCCTCTTGACAAATTTTAGAAGGACCTTTATACTGGCGGTACACTCCAGGGGGGTATAGTATTTTTTCAAGTACGGGGAGGGAATAACACCTTGGCAAACGGGGAATGGGAAGATATTCAGCTGTTAAGCAGCCGGGAAGAAGATGCGGCCGCATGCACCCATTGCTCACAAAGGAAAACGGTGCGGGAAGAGAAGCTGCGAAGTTCCCTGATAAAGCGGCTCAATTGCGTGGAAGGCCAGGTACGCGGCATCAAGGGCATGGTGGAGAAGGATGTGTACTGCGACGATATCTTAAACCAGATCGCGGCGGTGCGCTCGGCGATGACCTCCATCAGCAAGATTGTGCTGGAGAACCACATTCACGGCTGCCTGGTGGAAAGGATACGCGGCGGCGAGGATGAGGTTGTGGATGAGCTGATTACAACCATCGGCAGGCTCCTTTGAATCATGCCGATGAAAAATGTGCGCTTCATTTTTAATAAAAAACATTTTCTCCATCAAATCTTCAAATAAGAACTGTATCATTGGGTCAGTCCGATAGAAAAGGGGTTAAGCCATGGCGTCTTCCGGCATCCTGAAAAAAACGCTGAAAATAGACGGGATGACTTGCGTGAGCTGTGAAAACAGAATCGAACGCAAGCTTCAAAATACGCCCGGAATATTGGAGGCAAAGGTGAGCTATTCGGGCGGTACGGCAGCCGTGACCTATGACAGCCGTACAATAACGCTGGAAGGGATCACGGAGATCATCGAAAAGCTGGACTACAAGGTCAAAAGCGCTGTGTACCTGAAAGAGTCCAATACAAACATCATAAAGACGCTGGGCGTCGTCCTCATCCTGTTCGCGCTGTATATGCTTGCAAGCCGCTTTAAAGTGCTAAACATATTCAATTCCTTTCCCCAGGCGGAAAAGAACACGGGCTATGCCATGCTGTTTGTGATCGGCCTATTGACTTCCGTGCACTGCGTGGCCATGTGCGGGGGAATCGGCCTGTCCCAATGCGTGCCACAGGGAAATGCTGATGCGGGCGGAGGAAAATGGTCCACCCTCCGGCCAAGTCTTCTGTACAACATGGGCAGGGTCATTTCCTATACGGTGGTAGGCGGGGTCGTGGGCGCCATCGGCTCGGTGGTCAGTTTTTCCGGCGCGTTCAAGGGCGTTGTGCAGCTGGCGGCCGGTATCTTCATGGTCATCATGGGGCTGAATATGCTTAACCTGTTCCCATGGTTGAGAAAGCTGAACCCCAGGATGCCCAAAATCTTCGCAAGGAAAATAAACCGCGAAAAGGGGCGCAGCAACAGCCCGCTGTACGTGGGGTTACTAAACGGGCTGATGCCCTGCGGCCCGCTTCAGGCCATGCAGTTATATGCCCTGTCCACGGGAAGCATGCTTACCGGCGCGCTGTCGATGTTCTTGTTCAGCCTGGGCACCGTGCCGCTGATGTTCGGCATGGGTGCGCTCAGTTCCATATTGAGCAAGAAGTTTACACACAGCATGATGCGAATCAGCGCCGTGTTGGTTACCGTGCTTGGCGTCTTTATGTTCTCAAGCGGCATGAGCCTTTCCGGCATCTCGATGCCTTCCGCCGATGGGAGCGTGAAAAGCGGAAACGTTGCCGTGGTTCAGGACGGTGTTCAGCTTATAACAACCGGGCTTCCTTCCGGGCGGTATGAGCCCATCACCGTGCAAAAGGGCATCCCCGTAAAGTGGACCATACAGGCGAAGGACGGCGACATCAACGGCTGCAACAACAGAATCGTCATCCCCAAATACAACAAGGAACTGAAGCTTAATGTCGGCGACAACGTGATTGAGTTCACGCCCACGGACAGCGGCGTCATCCCTTACAGCTGCTGGATGGGTATGATCAGAAGCCAGATCACGGTGGTGGACGATTTAAGCAACAGCACCGCCCCAACGCCACCCACAGACAATGGCGGCGCTGCATACAGCATACCTACGGATAATATCGCCGTGGCAAAGATCGGGGATGGCGTTCAGCGTGCGGAAATCACCGTCGATCAAAACGGGTTTTCCCCCGCGGTAGTGGTTTTGCAAAGCGGGGTAGAAACAGAATGGACGATAAACGCTATCAGCCCTGGCGGCGGCGCAAGCGTTCTTCTTTTCCCCCAATATTACGCGCAGATCGACATGAAAGAAGGGGCGAATGAGATTTCTTTGGTGCCCGAAGGGGACTTTGATTTTTCCACGGCCGATGCTTCGTTCTTTGGGTATGTAAAGGTGGTGAATGATCTGCAAACCGCCGATCTGAACAAGATCCGGCAGGAGATCAGCGAGTATACCCCCGTTTTCTGGGATGCCAGCCAGGACAGTGCGTCGCCCCCTTCTTGTCACTAAGCATATAAAGCCGGTATGAAATCTCTGAAATTAATTTGAAATTCCTATTGACAAATCCAACAGGGGCATTTATACTGGCGATACACCCCAGGGGGGTATGGTGTCAAACCAAATGCGGGAGGGAACAAAGTCTTGGCCAATGAGGTATTGGAAGATATTCAGCTTATAAACGGTCCGCAAGAGGATGCAGCCATGTGTCCCCATTGCGCGCAAAGGAAAACGGTACGGGAAGAGAAGCTGCGCTCCACGCTTATAAGGAGGCTTAATTGTGTGGAAGGCCAGGTGCGCGGCATCAAGGGCAAGGTGGAGAAGGATGTATACTGTGACGACGTCTTAAACCAGATCGCGGCGGTACGTGCGGCACTGACCTCCATCAGCAAGATCGTATTGGAAAACCACATTCACGGCTGCCTGGTGGAAAAAATCCGGGGCGGCGAGGACGATGTGGTGGATGAATTGCTGACAACCATCGGCAGGCTCCTTTAAGACGAAGGTTCCACCATATGCCTTAGATAAAGGGAAAAAACATTTGGAAAGGATGCATTAAAAATGCCTAACACCAACAAAAACAGCAAGAAGCCGGCCCCGTCGCCTTACAAAAAGCCGGCCCCGAAGCCCAACAAAAAGCCGGCTGTCTATCTTTCGGGGGCTGCGGCCGTAGCTGTTGTGATTCTTGTCGCGGTGCTGCTGTTAAAGCCCGGCGCTCCCGCCGTGCAGCCTATAGCTCCCACAGCGCAGCTCACGGCGCAGACGGTGGCCTCCGCTGCCAATACGAACGCTCCCGCCGTGCAAACGCAAGCTCCTGCTGCAAAGACGGAAGCTCCCGCCGTAACAGGCGGCGGCATTGTGATTCCGGTCAAGGATGTTACCGAGACAGCCACCTTCTACCCGATCACGGTGGACGGCGTCAAAATGGAGGCGCTTGCGGTAAAAGCGCCGGATGGCACCATCCGTACGGCTTTGAACACCTGTCAGGTTTGCTATGACTCCGGGCGGGGATATTACAAGCAGGAAGGCGATGTGCTTGTTTG
>JAEZJP010000149.1 GCA_023415715.1 Bacillota bacterium | reverse complement strand
AAATATTTCGTTATTGACATCGACCGCTGTCTGCACATCGTCCAGCAGCGTGCCGTTCCAGTCCCAAAGCACATAGGTCCAAGGCATGTACAAAAATCCTCCTGTTGCGGATATGATACGGCAAAAGGGGAGGGGTGTCAACTTCGCAGGGCAGCGCAAAGTGAGCCATTGTCTAAGGCGGCGGCAAAGCCTTGCAAAGATTTATCATAGTCTTTGCAATATCAAACAAGGGTTCAATTGACAATGGATGTAATTGGGATATAATTTTTCTATCTTATAATCGTTTTCATGGGAGGAATAGCGTCATGATGGACAGCGGAGTTATGGCAGAACCCCGGGAAAGAAAGACCAGCCCCCTGCGTTACGCCATCGGTATGTTCGGCACTTCTATTCCCATCAATATGTTCAAGGCATACGCCATGGATTTTTATGTGGTGAAGCTGGGGCTGAGCACCTCTCACTATGCGCTGATCCTGTTCCTGTACACCTTTGTGGATGCCATCGACAACCCGGTATACGGCTTTTTTTCCGACAGGACAAGGACGCGCTGGGGAAGGCGGCGGCCATGGCTGATCTTGGGTGCACCGCTATTGGCGCTTGCCTTCATCCTGTTTTACAATCCCCCGGCGCTTGCGGGGGAAACATCGCTGTTTGTATACATGCTGCTGACGTATATCCTGACCGGTACGCTGGATTCCCTGATCAATGCCAATTATGGCGCTTTGTTCCCGGAGCTGTTCCATGGCGAGGCTGTTCGGGCCAAGACGAATGCCATGCGGCAGGCTTTTCAACTGGTAGCCATGGTGATCAGCCTGGCATTGACCCCCGTAGTGGCCGGGGCGCTTGGCTATGCCAATACTGCCATCGTCTACAGCATACTGGCGGTGGCTGTCATCCTGATTTGCGCCACGGGCTGCAGGGAGGATATGCACGTACAGGAAACAAAAAAGCCGCCCCTGCTTAGCAGCCTGAAGGCATTGGCCATCAATCCCCTCTTCTGGGTATTTGGTCTGTGCAACGCCTTTTACAGCGCGGCCATGGCAATGGTATTGCAGTCCGTCCCGCTGTTTGTTAGGTATTCCCTTCAATTGGAAGGGGTTGCGACCATGATGCTACAGGGCATTGTACTGCTGCTGGCGGTTGCTTCCATGGCGCTGTGGGCCTTTATGGTACGCCGCTTTTCCCTGATGCGCACCTGGCGCGGGGCCTTGGTTCTTTTAGGCGTATCATTTCTTCCTCTGTATTTTATGAACAGCCTCATCGGTGCCATTGCAGCCAGCGCCTTTGTAGGCATCGGCATGGCTGGCGTCATGGCCACCATGGATCTGATCGGCGCCAGGATTATGGACGAGGATACGCGCAAATATGGCCTGCGGCGGGAAGGCATTTATTCTTCGGCCATGGGGGTATTAAACAGGCTGAGCGGCCTGTTTGTAAGCCTGGGCGTGCTACTGGCATCAAGGATGTACGGCTTTGAAAGCGGTGAGATTCCGGGCCCCAACCCCGGCGGCGCCGCCAGATTCATGCTGGCGCTTTTCCCTTTTATGGCCATGGTGGTAAGCTGCCTGTTCTCCTGGGTATTGAAATTCCGGGAGGAAAAGGCCGGGGTTAATTCATGACGGAACGCTTCCTGATCATCAATGCCGATGATTTTGGCCTGTGCCCCAGTGTAAACGAGGCCATCCGGCAGTTGCATGCGTCAAAACGGATCACCTCCACTTCGCTTTTGGCAACCGCCGCCTGTGCCACGGACGCGGCGGCGATCGCTTTGGAAACCGGGCTTCCGGCAGGCATCCACTGGACGCTGTATTCCGAATGGCAGGAGGAGCCGTTTCCCGCTGCGGCCGCGGCGGTCCCCTCTCTCCTTCAGGGAGGGCTGCTGCCGGCGGACGGAGGAAAGCAGGCGAGAAAGGCCCGCTCCTTGGATGTGACCAGGGAGCTTGACGCCCAGGCATCATCGCTCATGAAAAGGGGCATCCCCATCGACCATGCCGACAGCCACGGGGTCACCTTGTACGGTATGAATGGCAGACTGTTTTTTCTGAGCGCGTTCCGCCTGTGCAAAAAATTCCGCCTGCCCTTCCGCTTTCCCAGAAATGGTCTTTTCCTGAAGAGACAGCTGGGTTCTGAACCCTCAAAGGTGATCCGCGCGGCCCACAGGACCATCGTTATGCTGGCAAATTTGCATCACATACTTCTACCGGACGATATGCTCACCAATCCATATACCGTCAAACAAATCTGCAGCTATGAAAACCTTAGGGATTTTTATCTGCGGGAGATAAAAGAACTGAAAAGCGGGGTGACGGAGCTTTTTTTGCATCCCTCCCTGCCCGACCCGGTGCTTAGCAAGCGGACTCCCGAGTGGCAAAAGAGGGAATGGGAATACCGGCTGCTTACGGAGCCGGAGTTCCATGATCTGATCAGGGCGGAAGGCATACGGCTTGTAAGCTGGAAGGACGCGCCGCTTAAAGGCCGGTAAAGCAAATCATAATAGTCTACGCCGCGGCCCTCTTTATGACGCGTGATCTATGCGGCGGGATATTTTCCCCCAAAGCTTGATGATAACAAAGCCTTTTATAAGGCCGATGGCCAGCAGAGCCACCGATAGGAAAAGAATACACCAGCCTGCATCCGGGATATAGAAAAGCACATGGGCCCAAGAAACCCCGGCACTTAATGGAATGCCTAATAACAGCGTAAGCGGGGCAACAATATGGGTAAGCACCGTTATCAGCATAATGCGCAGGAAAGCGGCCCTCGATTTTTCGAGGCGCTTTTTTAACGTACGCAGCTTCCAGCCACTAAGCGCCACCAGCAGCACCGCCGCTCCAGCCAAAGCCAGCAATAGCCCATAGGAGAGAGATGTGGGGTAACTGTTCAGGTTCAGCGGGTTTTGGCCAGGCTGGTCCATTGGATCCTGATCATAGAGCACATTGATGATCCCGGTCTCGATCCTATCCCGGTAGCCGACATTCAACAGCGTGCCCAATGTACTGCTGGAGGTATTGTATATCAGCACAACGCCTAAACCGGCTTCCGGCAAAAGCTTCACTTTGGCTTGATAGTCGGGCAGTTCGCCTCCATGATAAATACTTCCCGATGTCACGTACCAACCCAAACCGTAGGATTCCCACTGAGAAATTTTTGCCGAGGCTGATTTCATCTGATTGATGTACTCGCCGGACAGTACTTGCGTACCCTTGTACCTGCCGCCGTTTTGCATTGCCATCATATAATGCGTCATATCCTCCGCACAGGATATGATGCTGTATGCCGGCAAAAAATCTTTACGGTAGGGTAACCCGGAAATCTTCGGAACGCCAAAGATGGGGCGGTATCCTGCCGCCAGGCCATTTTGAAGAGCCTCTTGGGCGGAAGTATAGCTGTGGCGCATTTCCAGCGGGTCAAAAATGTTTGTTTGGATATATTCTTCGTAGCTAAGCCCGGATACCTGCTGCACAAGCTCCCCCAGGATGATGTAGTTGGCATTGCCGTAGGCAAAACGTGATCCAGGCGTGGAGACAGTCTGGATGATACCAAATTTGCCCACAAGCTCGCTGATTGTCTCATCGTCGCCACGCAGCGTGGCTGCCCGATACTCGGATTCCGGAGGGATGCCGCTGGTGTGATTCAACAATTGCCGCACAGTGATCCTTTCGGCTGCATCGCTGTCCGCCAATTCAAAGAACGGAAGATATGTCTTAACAGTCTGGTCCAAGGCCACTTTTCCGGCTTCCACCAATTGCATCACCGCCAGCGCCGTGAACGTTTTGCTTATGGAACCAATCAGAAAAGGCGTTTGCGGCGTAACGGCGCTGCCCGTTTCATCGGCTTTACCATAACCTTTCAAATAGAGTACTCCGCCGTCACGAATGATGCCCAATGAAAAGCCTGGGATTCTGCAATCTTCCATCTGGCTTTGTATATAGCTGTCGAGCCGCGTATAATCCGGGCTGTCCGCTACGTTTGATGCGGCGGAGCAATTTAAACCGGAGACAAGGCCGGCCAAGAGCACGGCTGTTGCCAGGATGGCACCAAATAACCGGAACGGTTTTTTTCTCATATGAATATTTCCCCCTTTTACCAGTAGATCCAGTCTAGCAAAAGAGGGAATGCATGCAAAGTGATGCCTGTCACACAAGCTGTCATGGGAATCCATGACAGCTGTCATGCGGTTATGATGCGTCCGCCCCGCATGCAAAATACCTTATCCGCCTGTTCCAGTACCAATGAATCATGGGAGATAAGCAGGACGGAGGCATGCCGGCTCTGCTCTTTGATAAGGCGCATCACAGCATCGGTGCTTTCCCTATCCAGCGCCGCGGTGGGCTCATCTGCAAAGAGGAACGCAGGGTCGTTCACAAGCGCGCGGGCGACCGCCACCCGTTGCCGATGGCCTTGGGATAGTGCATGGGGCTTTTTGTCGTTAAAACCATCCATGTCCATCATGGCCAGCAAATCCATGGCCCGCTCCCTGGTCTCTTTTTGATTTTTTGCAGGCAGAATCAATACATTGTCCAATGCGGACAGGGATTCCAGCAAAGAAGGCCTTTGAAAGATGAAGCCAAATCTGCTTCGCCTAAGGTGAGCCAGTTCATTCGCCGTGTAGGATTGTATATCCACATCGTCATAGTAAACGGTGCCGCTTGTCGGCGCCTTTAAGCCCGACAATACGTACAAAAGTGAGCTTTTTCCACAGCCGGACGGTCCAGTAACGGCGTAAATGCCTGTATCATCAATGCGGATATCCACATCAAAAAGGGCGGCTGCCGCCCGAACACCCTGACTTGGGTAGATAAGCCCAATTTGAATGCCGTCGATGCGCACAGCTATCCCTGCCCTTCCAAAACGTCCGCCACATCAAGCGCTAGGAGAATGCGCCATACAGGAACCACGCCGGACAGCGTTGCAAAAAGCGGCACGCAGCAGGACTTCAGTATGGCCTCCCCATCGAAAGCGGGCAGCGACAGGCCTTTAGCTGTAAACAGCAGGAAGTTAAGCACTGTGGCGGCAAGCAGGGATGAAAGCCACCCGACGGCAAACCCCGTCAGATTTACGGCTGTGATCTGCATAAAGGCTTGCCGGATCACCTGGCCCGGGGTTAAGCCCAAAGCAAATAGCGTAGCGAATTCACTTCTGCGCACATAAAAATGGATATAGTTTAAAAATCCGGCACAGATACTAAGTATGACGATGGTCATGAACCCAATCATCGATACCAGCGAAAGCACGCTGCGAGTATCCTCTTCAAATTGCCGGGTGACACTTGCGTACGTCCGTTTCACAAGGCCGCTGCCATTCAAGGCATCAAGGTCCGCATTCATCTTTTCCAGCTGTCCCGCCTTGGGAACGGCGAGTACCCCAAGACTGTACACATTGACAATGCTCCGGCGCGTCAGTTCATATTCCAGCGAAGTAACGGATAAGATGGCCTC
Organism: Bacillota bacterium; assembly: GCA_023415715.1. Lineage (GTDB taxonomy): Bacteria > Bacillota > Clostridia > Christensenellales > Aristaeellaceae > JAEWAH01. Next base: position 494 of record JAEZJP010000149.1, on the reverse strand, counting down.
ACCGCTTAAAATGCCGCAAACGGTATAGCTACCCTCCAACACTTCCCCTTCCCGCACATTGCTGCCAATTTTATTGCCCACGCGCAGGCCCTTGTTACTGGCTGCCAGCTCATGCAATGCAATTTCGTTTTTGCCGGGATCGGGCAGGCGGCCTTCCGACAGTGACAGGCCAAAGGATTGTATGGCGGAAACAATGTCAGGCTCCGTAAAGGATATTACCTGGGTGCCTATCGTTCCGCCAATGACAGGGCTGATATTGGTATAGGAATACATGCAGGGATAGACTCTATTCACCGCACCGCTTTGTTCGAGCTTGTTCACCAGTTCCCCGCCGATAGGCTCACTCTTTGCCGCAAAGCCCGATGCGTAGCGGTATGGCTCTACAAGCTCCCGCCCGATGATCCTGATGGGAACGTTTATCAGTACCTGCACCATATAGATCAAAAAAACGCTAAGCCCGACTGCTGTAAGCAGAGGGATGACTCTCCGACTGC
>JAEZJP010000116.1 GCA_023415715.1 Bacillota bacterium | reverse complement strand
TCGCCTTGAGGATATTGTTATAAATGGTGCGCCCCTGGGATACGGCGGAAACGATGGTGGCAAAATTGTCATCCGTCAGTATCATGGCGCTGGCTTCCTTGCTCACCTCGGTGCCGGTAATGCCCATGGCAATGCCGATATCGGCGCGTTTTAATGCCGGTGCATCGTTGACGCCGTCGCCCGTCATGGCCACCACGTCGCCCCAGGACTGCCAGGCTTTTACGATACGCAGTTTGTGCTCCGGCGATACGCGGGCATAAACGGCAATATTCCGCACCTCTTCCCGCAGCCTGTCGTCATCCATTCTGGCAAGCTCAAGGCCAGTTAGAACCCTGTCTCCCCTGCCCAGTATGCCAAGGTCCCTGGCGATGGCTGCCGCGGTAGCCTTATGGTCGCCGGTAATCATCACAGGCTTGATGCCCGCCCGGCGGCACATGGCCACGGCATCCCGCGCGGAGGGCCTTGGCGGGTCGATCATCCCGGCCAGGCCAAGGAAAATGAGCTCTTTCTCGTAATCTGCCTGTTTGTCGCCTTTGGACAGCGTGGGAGCCTCCCCCATGGCGAAGGCCAGCACCCGCAAGGCCGCATCGGCCATTTCCCTTGCGGTCTGCTGGATGTGTTCCACATCCTCCTTAGTGATGGGCCGTACCTTGCCGTCCTGGATATGGGTGCAAATGTCCAGAACCTCATCCAGGCCGCCCTTTACAAAGACGCGGATTTTCCCGCCTTCCTGATGAACGGTGGCCATACGCTTTCGGTCCGAATCAAAGGGCACCTCGTCTACCCTTGGCATCTTGCCTTCCAGGCGCTTTTTCTCATATCCGAGTGTCTTTGCAAAATCGAGAAGCGCCGTTTCCGTTGGGTCACCAAGGAATGTCTCTTTCCCCTCCGATTTGCCTTCCTGTGCGTCGTTGCACAGTACCATGGCAGTGCCCAATAAAACCGCGGCGCTCTGCCGCCGGAAAGCCTGGGCATCCCCAGCCTCAAAGGGTGCGCTGGCTGCCACCACCGTCATGCGGTTCATGGTAAGCGTCCCTGTCTTGTCGGAGCAGACCACTGTGGCACTGCCCAGCGTTTCCACAGCCGGCAGGCGGCGGATGATGGCGTGCTGTGAGATCATCTTCTGCACGCCTATAGCCAAAACAATGGTGACGATGGCCAGCATCCCTTCCGGGATCGCCGCCACCGCCAGGCTGATGGCCGTCAGGAACATTTCCCCGGCGTTTTTGCCATACAGAATACCGACCAGAAAAACAATCGCACATACGCCAATTGCTGCAAAGGCCAGCCTTTTGCTCATGCCCGCAAGGCGGCGTTGCAAAGGCGTTTTCACGCCCTCTTCCTTGTCCAGCATCCCCGCGATACGGCCAAGCTGCGTATGCATGCCCGTTTCCACTACCACGCCTTCACCGCGACCGTAAGTGACAAGGCTGCCGGAATAGGCCATGTTCCGCCTGTCCCCCAGGGAAGCATTCTCTTCCACATCGCCTTCCTGCTTTTCCACAGGCGTGCTTTCCCCGGTGAGGGCGCTTTCCTGGGTTTGAAGGTTCACGCAGCTATACAGGCGGATATCCGCGGGCACAAAATCGCCCGTCTCCAATACAACCACGTCGCCGGGCACCAGCTCACCCGCAGGGAGGATATGCATCTGTCCGTCCCTGCGCACCTTGGCATGTGGCGATGCCATTTTCTTGAGCGCCGCCAGGGAATGCTCCGCCCGGTTCTCCTGAACCACTCCCAGAACGGCATTGATGACTACTACAAGCAAAATAATGACGCTGTCTGTCCATTCATGCAGCGCCACACCAGATATAACAGCAGCCGCCAGCAGGATCAGCACCATGAAGTCGGCAAACTGGCTCAAAAACATCTGAAATACAGTACGCCCCTTTTGAGCACGCAGCTCATTGGGTCCATACTTTTGAAGCCGCCGGCCGGCTTCCTCCCGGCCTATGCCCGTTTCCTTAAGCACATCAAGCTCCTGAAATATGGCTTCCATGCTCTTTCCATGCCATTCCATACGGGTACTCCTTTCGGCAAGCCTAAAAATACCAGCAAGCCATCCTACCATATATGATAGGATGGCTCAAGAGCGGATGGTTCAAAACCCTGGAATCAGGACCGGAAGGTCATTTTTTATGTTCCATATCTCATGAAAAAATCCGATGCCGGACAAAGGCATGAGATTATATACCGTCTCCCGCTCCCAAATCCCTCATCTGCCTGTACAGCGCGCCATCCTTCCTGGATACAGTCTTCGTTTTGATGCCATCCTCCTCACAGACAGTGACCATCACATGGCCCGACCGCACCTGCGGGTGGCGCAAAATTCTGGATCGTGCGGGGAGGCTTGGTTCCCGGGTGAAAGCCATGTATGCGAATTTTTCATCCTCATAGGGCGCTTCCCCGCCCTTCAGCCTGAGGTGAAGCTGCGTCCTTTGTATGCGGCAGGTAAAATGACACCAGTCGCCTTCCGCCATGGGGCATTCCCTTTCATGGGGACACGGCGCTGCGATATGCGCACCTATGGTGAGCAGCAGCTTCCTTGCCTCCTTAAGGTGTTGGTAGCCGGCCGGCGTGCCGGGTTCCACGATCACAAGCATCATCTCTGATGCGTTCCACAGCCTTTGAACTGCCGCCGCACGCTTGTCCTGCGCCATTTCGTTAAGCACATAGGCCATGATCACAAGCTCTGCATGCTCGTTCAGCGCATCCGTACATAAATCGTGGCTTAGCCAAACGGCGTTTTGTAGAACCGGGGGGCCCGAATGCATCAAGGCTTGCCCGGTTTTGCTCATAGCTTCCTCGCGCTCCAGGCAAAGGACGCTTTCAAGCGCCATAGCCGCATCCGCCGCCCAGGCCGCAGCCCCGGTTCCTGCACCGGCATCGATCAGCGTTTTGGGAAGTTTTCCGAAAGCGGCTAACGCTTTAGTAAGTGAGTTATAAACGGCGCCGAAGGTAGCGGGCATCCGGGATGCTGCATAGGCCGCAGCCTCCGCATCGCGCGTCAAAAGGCGCGAGCCTGAACCGTTTTGCTCAAGGTATCGCCGGCTTATTACCTGCGCATCATGAATCATATCCTCCTGGCGCATACCGAAAAGAAGCTGATCCAGCGCACCCTGCAAGCTTGGAGGAAAATTCATGTCTGATTCCCCTTCATTCAGTTTACCAATCCGGGGCTGGGCAAAAACTCGCCCGGCAGATATATTTCCCCCGCCAGCGTTTCCGGCTGCTTTCCGGCTACATAAAACCGGACCCTGGAAACTACTGGACTTTCACACAGTGTATTCACGATGGCATAGATCATCAACCGCTCCTCATTGCCGGAAAGAACAGAGGCAGCTGTGCGGAAAGCATCGGAGAAATGCACAAGAAGCGTGTCATCCTCAAGCCTTAGGCCTAAAAGATCCGCATCCGTAAGTCTCTGCGGAAAAACGCCTTTCAGGCCTGTTTCCGTATCGTAGGGCCTGGGGCCTTCGTTTAGCTGCAATAAAAGATACCGTGGGTTCTTGGCCTCATAATAAGGCACCGGCCGGTTCACAGCCGTCAGCTTTCCATTGTCCGCCGCAAAATACAGCCGGCAATAGTCCAGCAAAAACGCTCCGTAATCGCTGCGCTGCTGCAAACCGTTCTCAAACGCGATGGTCTGCTGGATATAAACGCTTTGGGGCTTTAAGTTATCAATCCGTACATCGCCGATGTACACCTCCACAGCGACCACATTGGGCATAAAGGTGGTCAAGGTATAGGTAAGGGACGCAAGGCAAATGGAACGAGTGAGGCCCTCACTTTCCGCAAGCGCCTCATTCAAGTCCTGGGAAAAGCGCAGCGTAACCTTACGCCCGCCGGACGTTTCCGAAACGGAAGGATCTTCGAGCAGGTACTTGGTCAGGTCCGGTAAAGCAGGTACATTGCCCAGGTATTCCGCGCCATTTGACAGCTCCTGCAAAAGGCCCTTGGCAAGCTGCCCCGGCGTCTGCCCGTCAAAGGAAATATTCCGTACCTCGGGCAGAATACCGGTTCCCATCCGGGCCGGAAAATACAACGTGGCGGCGGTGGACAGCCTGCGTTTGGAAGCATCCTCGGAAAGAAGCACCCTTTGGGCCTCCGCCTGCTCCCACAATGTGTCCAGATCTTCGCCGGTACGCCTTTGCAGCGTGCCCATGGGCAGGGTGGCGGATACGTCAAGTCCTACCTGCGCCCCCGCTACCAGTACATTTACATACCGTATATCGGAAAACTCCGTCAGCGTGTTGGCAATTGCCTGACAGACCGTATAAAAATCCTTGGGTTCCAATTGATGGGCTGAAGGGCCAAGGTTCACCGTAGCCACATCCCGGGATATCTCCACGGGGTTGTCTCCCGCCAATTGAAGCTTGACCGACTTGGACAGGGGAGATACCAATGCGTTGCCCGGATGGTTCAAAAGCGCCTTTAAAACCGCTTCGGCGCCGTGGCGCCCCATGGGGAGCGTTAATAGCACCTGTTGTGCGATCAGGCGCACGCCATCGGCTCTTGGCAAAAACAGCGTCGCCATCGTGTCATATTCCAGCCCCGCGTCTCCGATAGGCGGCTCATAGCCAAGAGGCGGAGGCGGCAGCGTTGCAGGAACTGTGCCGCTATCCCCCGATATGACTGGCACGGAAGGCTGGCAGCCGGAAATGGCAAGACAAGCGGCAATCAAAACCAAAACCAGGGCGCGCTTTGCCATTTTCATTGCGCCGCCCCCTTCCCCGGCATAAGATCCATCAACGCCGTCAATTGCTCGTATGATATCTTCCAGATGCCCCTGTCCCTAAAAAGCATGACGGGATGAGCGGAGAACTTCGTCTCCCGCCCGTTTCCCATAACCAATGTCAAATCGACGCTCATCACAGCCCGGCTGCCGTCAGGCGATACACTGCCGCCCGTTGTATCAAAGCCTGTAATGGCCGGCGCCTGGTCCCACTTTAAAAAGGCGGTCTCCATGCTGGGGCGCGGCTGGCCGGTCAGCTGGTTGAATGCCGGCACATACAAGTACAGCCTGCTCCAGTCCTTCTCCTGCCAGGCTTCGATGATTGTGCGGATCGTATTCTCCTGAGTCAGCAGCAGCGCTTCCTCCCGTGTAAATGGCGCCGCCAGCCCGCTGTTAAGGCTAGCGTCATGAAAATAGGCGTTCTCAAGCCTCAGGCTGGTGGATACATCGCTGCGCTGCTGCACAAGCACCTGTACGCTTTGATAAGAAAAATTCTCCGTGATGGAAGATGTCAGCCCGGCCATGGCAAGCCTTCGCCGCAGCGGCACTTCCCGCAGCCAATCATCCCTGTCCTGCCAGTCATTGGGCTCATCGGCGTAGGGCTTCAAAAGCGCATCATTGAAAGTAACGAACAGAACATCGCCTTGAGCAACGGTATTCAGCACCCGCACCTGATCGGGAAACAGGCGGGTAAGCTCCGTCGATCCCGCGCCGGGTCCATCCAATAGCACCTGCACCAGCGCCTTTTCCGCTGACTCGTTTTGGGAGATGGAAAGCTCTCTTGCTTCCCCCGCCAGCATGGGTTCCCGGCCATAGCGGAAGAAAAGCGTCACCGTTTGGGTATCCCTGTTTTTTTCATTGGCCAGCGGGCTGTGCAGCTCCGCAGTTACGCCGGGTACCATGGTTGTCTCCGCTTTTTGCAGGGGATCGGGCAGTATCGCGGAGCAGCCGGACACAAGGAGCAGCACCGCAAGCCACAATGATGTCAAATATCGCTTATACATGGCGCTCCTTTCTTAGCCGCTGTGGGCGGGCAATTCCACAGTAAAGGTGGCGCCCTGCCCTTCCTCGCTTTTTACCGTTACATTGCCGCCGTGAAGCATTACGATCTGCTTCACAATGGAAAGGCCAAGCCCTGTGCCGCCCGTTTCCCTGGACCTGGCTTTGTCCACCCGGTAGAACCTGTCGAATATATGGGGCAAATCATCCTTGGGTATGCCTGGCCCGTTGTCGCTGACAGTGATGTTTACATCCTTTCCCGTCTTGAAAAGCCGCACCTGGATGCGCCCGCCGGGCTGCGTGTATTTTACGGCATTCTCCATCAGGTTATAAACCACTTGCTGCAGCTTTATACCGTCGGCATACATTTCGCCATCATCCTGAATATCCGCTTGAATGGCCTGCTGGCGCTTTTGCGCCATGGGCGTCAGATTGTGGATGGTATCCCGCAAAAGATCCGACATACGGATGTTCTGCCTGTTGAGTTTCATGTTCTTCGTGTCCATCTGGACCAAGGTCAACAGATCGCTTATGATCAGGCTCAGCCGGTCGATTTCCTTGTTGATATCGGTCATGAACTCGGTCCTGAGCTCCGCCTCCATTTCCGGCTGGTAAATGAGGCTTTCCAGCAGGATCTTCATGGTAGCCAAGGGCGTCTTCAGTTCATGGCTTGCATTGGAAACAAACTGGTTGCGGCTTTTGTCCAGCGCTTCCAGTTTTTCGGACATGGTATTGAATGTTTCCGCAAGCCTCTTTAGTTCGCCAGACCCTTTCACAGCCACCCTGGCGGAAAAATCGCCCCGGCCCATGCGCTGGATGCCCCTGGTAAGCATGGCGATAGGCTTGGTGATCACACGGGAGAAAATCAGGGCGATGACCAAAACCACGCCCGCCACGATGAGGAAATATAAAATCATCTGGTCCTGCAGCTGATACAGGCCCTGCATCATGCTTTGCACCGGGGATGAAAAAAGCAAAACCCCGATCACACCTTGGGTAGTGTTCAGGGCTGCAGTACAATAGCCTGCCCATTCGACGCTTGTATCCAGCGGACGCAGGAAGGACAGCATTGTGGTAGCCGCCGTGCCCCCTGATCCCGTGCGCTGATGCACGCCGTAATCCACCATCTTTCCTTGCATGAGGATACCAAGCACCTCGGGATATTGAAGGCGGGCGCCGTTTAATTCCGAAAAGCTGTCTAACTGCACCTTCCCGTCAGTATCCAATAAAAGCAGCCGCCCACCAAGCTCGCCCCCCGCTTCTTTCAGCCGCTCTGTGAGCGCCGATGCCTGGGCGCTGCTGTACAGCGGCGCAAACTCCGCCGCCAGCTTCTCCACACTGATCCTATCAGACCTTATACGCTGCTCAAAAAGATAATCGCCAACCAAACTGGTCAGCGAGGTTGCCATTACGTAGAATGAACCCCCGACGATCAGCAGGAAGGCGAGCAGTATTCTCCAGCGTATGCTGGTAAATGGGCTAATCCTTGTCGGTGAAATAATAGCCAACTCCCCATTTGGTGAAAATAAACTCGGGCTGAGCCGTGTTTCTCTCTATTTTCTCCCTCAGGCGCCGGATATGCACATCCACCGTGCGGGCATCCCCAGTATAATCGTACTTCCAAACTGTTTCCAGCATCGCTTCCCGGCTGAACACCTTGCCCCTGTTATTGATAAAGAGCTGCAATAAATCAAACTCCTTGGCGGTAAGCTTCACTTCTTTCCCGCCCAAGGTCACGGTTCGGTTCACCACGTTCACTTCCATATCCCTTACGCGGATGACCTTCTTCTCCTCCGTTCCGGTAGCATGGCTGGCCCGGCGCAGGATCGTTTTGATCCTGGCCTTCACCTCCAGAATATTGAATGGTTTTGTCATATAATCGTCGGCGCCGTATTCCAGGCCGAGAATTTTGTCCATATCCTCGCCTTTGGCGGTTAGCATGATGATGGGAACACTGGAGTATTCCCGGATGCGCTGACAAACGGCAATGCCGTCCAGCTTGGGCAGCATCACATCCAGCAGCACCAGGTCAAAGTCGCCGGAGAAGAATTTTGAAATTGCCTCTTCGCCGTCGGCAGCTGAATCTGTTTCATAGCCCTCCTGCTCCAGGGTATAACGCAATCCCTTGAGAATGAGGGGTTCGTCATCCACCAGCAAGATCCGCTTCGCCATGGGCCTCCATCCTCTCCGCGCCTTCTGAATTTTTATTTCCTATATATTCTACTTTTTTATTGCGAAAAAATCAATAGAAATTGACTATTATGAAACAAACACCGTAAGAAAATAGCCAAAAAAGCATATGCACTACCTAAAATGCATTGTTTCACGGTATCCATTAGCCCTTAACCTTATCATACACTTCTTTTACACACAAAAGCAATTGACTTTTTCATCCATTTTCCTGTATACTACGTTTTGCAATCGAATTTTCCATGTCTTAAATTAATTCACGAAGATAGCGAAGAGCTTACTTACCAGTCACGAGCGTACCCCATATCCAACGCACCCGGCTTAATACGCACTTGAACACATAGCATTCGCCTCTTTCTTTTTTGATGTGTGAAAGCGCCGTCGGCTGTGTTTATGCCGATGGCTCTTTTCCGCCCGAAAGGAGACGTTTTATGCAGAAAAAGCAGAATCGCCTGCTTTTTAGGTTGGTGGCCGCAAATGTGGGAACATATCTTGGCGCTGTCATATGCACCGTATTTTCCGTATTGATCAATTTCATCACGCCGCTTTTGCTGGCTGAAACGGTAGACAGCATACTGGGTACGCAGCCCAGCAAACTGCCTGCTTTTTTGCAGGGCTTTACTGCTTCCTTGGGCGGAAGGGAATACCTGGTGCGCAATCTGTGGATTGTGGGACTTATACTGGTATCTTTGAACGTGGTCAATGGCGTCTTTACCTACTGTAAAGGCCGCATGTCAGCCGTGGCCAGCGAAAATATAGCTTTGACCATGCGGGACAGGCTGTATACCCATTTGCAGCACCTGCCCTTCTCCTATCATGTAAAGGCGGAGACAGGCGATTTGATCCAGCGGTGCACCAGCGATGTGGAGACGGTCCGCCGCTTTTTGTCTGTGCAGCTTGTGGAAGCAGTTAACACCGTGCTGATGCTTGTGATGGCCTTTTCCATTCTCTTCAGCCTCAATGGTGAGATCACGCTGTACAGTATGATCATGATTCCCATATTATTTTTGACCGCGTTCATATTCTTCAAAAAGATTACAACCCATTTCCGGTACGCAGATGAGAGCGAAGGCAAAATGAGCGCCGTGCTTCAGGAAAACCTGACCGGCGTGCGGGTAGTACGCGCTTTTGGCCGCCAGCAGCATGAAGTGGAAAAGTTTGATGATGCCAGCGAAGATTACCGCTCAAAGGTGTTCAGGCTCATTCGCATGCTGTCTGTCTACTGGAGTTCAGCCGACTTCTTAAGCATGTTACAAATTATGGCAACGCTGCTTTTGTGCATCTGGTACGCTGTACAGGGTATCATCACCGTGGGCACGATGATTATCTTCACAAGCTTTGTTGGCATGCTTCTGTTCCCGGTGCGGCAGTTGGGCCGCATATTGAGCGATGCCGGCAAGACAAAGGTGTCCATGCAGCGCATCAGGGAGATTCTTGATAATCCTGTGGAAGCACCGGAGCCCGATGCCGTGCGCCCGCCGCTTGACGGGGACATCGTGTTTGACGATGTAGTCTTTGCCTACGACGAGACAAGGCCTATACTTGATCACCTTTCCTGCACCATTAAGGCGGGTGAAACCGTAGCTATCCTGGGCAGCACGGGCAGCGGCAAAAGCACCATGGTCCATCTTTTGCAGCGGCTGTTTGAGCCGAAGTCGGGCAGCATATTAATCGGCGGCGTTCCCATTTCCCAAATTGACCGCAAATACCTTCGCGGCCGTGTTGGCCTCATTTTACAGGAGCCATTCCTTTTCAGCAAAACGATCCGTGAGAATGTGGGCATTGCATTGGTTTCGCCTTCCCAGGAGGAAATCGAAAGGGTGGCTTCCATCGCCTGCGCGCATGGCTTCATTCAGGAGAGCGAAAAGGGATACGACACGCTGGTGGGCGAGCGTGGCGTCACGCTGTCCGGCGGGCAAAAGCAGCGCATCGCCATCGCCCGCACGCTGATGAAAGATAACGATATCCTGATTTTCGACGATTCCCTGTCCGCAGTGGATACGGAAACGGACGCGCAGATCCGCGCCGCGCTCCGCTTAAGAAGCCACAAGTCCACCACCATTATCATCAGCCACAGGATCACCACACTGAGTGAGGCCGACCATATCCTGGTGCTGGACCAAGGCCGCGTGGTGGATCAAGGCACCCATCGGGAGCTTTGCAGCCGCCCCGGGCTTTACCAGCGCATCAACCAAATCCAGACCGCGCTTGAGGAAGAGTTTACCTTGAGCCAGGCCAAAGTGAAAGCTGAGGTGATATGACATGCAGTTTCAGGAGGAGATGGATTATACCAAGCAGTTTGACTTGAAACTTTGGAAAAAGCTGCTGGGCTATGCCAAGCCCTATCATAAGCATCTGGTGCGAATCGGTATTTTCATGGCCATATGCGCCACCATCGACGTGATCTTTCCCCGGATGACCGGTTATGCCATCGACAGCATCATCGGCAAGCAGGAAACGCAAAATTTGCCCTGGTTCATCACCTTATACGTGGGGCTGATGCTGCTACAGGTCATATCGGTATACATCTTTTTGATGAATTGCGGCCGTGTGGAATCGGGCGTATGCTACCTGATACGCAAAATGGGCTTCCGCAAGCTGCAGGAGTTGCCTTTTTCTTATTACGACACCATGCCGGTCGGGTATCTCATGACCCGCATGACCTCCGACACCCAGCGTCTGGGGGACACCATCGGCTGGTCGCTGCTGGATCTGGGCTGGGGAACGGTTTTCCTGACCATGTGCGGAATACAGATGTTTATCCTCAATTGGAAGCTGGCGCTGATCGTCATGCTGGTGATCCCGCCGCTGGCTTTCATCAGCTGGAAGTTCCAGCAGAAAATACTGGCCGCCTTCCGCCTGGTGCGTAAAACCAACAGTCAAATAACAGGTTCTTTCAATGAAGGCATCATGGGCGCCAAGACCACCAAAACACTGGTGCGGGAGGACATGAACACCAAGGAGTTTCAGGAACTGACTTCTCAAATGCAAAACAGCTCCGTACGTGCTGCCTCCCTGTCCGCGCTGTACCTGCCCATCGTCGTTTCATTGGGTTCCCTGGCTACGGCTTACGCGCTGTGGAAGGGCGGCTATGATGTGTTCACCGGCGCAATGACGCTGGGAACCGTGCAGGTGTTCGTCAACTATACGATACAGTTTTTTCAGCCGGTGCGCGATATCGCAAGAATTTTTGCCGAGCTGCAAAGCGCCCAAGCCGCGGCGGAGCGTGTGGTCACGCTGCTGGAAACAGAGCCAGATATCGTGGATACTCCCGAAGTCGTCAAAAAGTTCGGCGACAATTTCCACCCCAAGCGGGAAAACTGGCCCGCTTTAAAGGGCGATATCGAGTTTCAAAATGTATCCTTCCGCTATAAGGAAGGCGAGCAGGTTTTGAAGAATTTCAACCTGCGCTTAAAGGCCGGTCAGACCATCGCGCTGGTGGGTGAAACGGGAAGTGGCAAGAGCACCATCGTCAATCTGATCTGCCGGTTTTACGAGCCTACGGCTGGAAGCATACTCATTGACGGCGTGGATTACCGCAAGCGCAGCCAGCTTTGGCTGCAAAGCCACCTGGGTTACGTTCTGCAGCAGCCGCACCTGTTCAGCGGAACCATACGTGACAATATCCGCTACGGCCGCATGGACGCCACGGATGAGCAGATTCATAAAGCCGCTCAAATGGTGAATGCCGAGCCCTTCATCCTGCGCATGGAAAAAAGCTACGATACCGATGTGGGCGAAGGCGGAAACCGCCTGTCCACCGGTGAAAAGCAGCTGATCTCTTTTGCACGTGCGATTCTGGCCGATCCCGCCATCTTTGTTCTGGACGAAGCCACCTCCTCCGTGGATACGGAAACGGAACAGCTTATACAGCAGGCCATTTCACAGGTGCTGGTGGGCCGCACAAGCTTCATTATCGCCCACCGCCTTTCCACCGTGCGCTCCGCCGACCGCATCCTGGTCATACAGGACGGCAAGGTTATTGAGGAAGGCAATCATCACCAGCTAATCGTCAAAAAAGGCTACTACTACCACCTGTATACCAACCAGTTCGAGGATGAGCAGGGTCTTCAGATCCTCCACTCCCCCACCAGGGACGCTGTCCCTGGACCTCTGCCAATGGGTTCCGCAGTCCCGCCCCCGCCGGTGGCGGAAATGGGCGGGGCGGAGGAAGCTGGCGAAACAAGCGATGGGGGCTCCGGAACCCCGACCCCGCCAGTGGCGGAAATGGGAGGGGTGGAGGAGGCTGGCGAAAAGGAGCAGTGCGAGCGGCAGCGAAGCAATGCGACTATTGAGCCAGATGGGAGCAGCGAACCAGCGCGCCGATTGAGCCAGCCGGTGTAGCCCCTTTGGAATCCCCATTATCTATATAAATTGTATACAGGATCTATATATTGCGTCCTTCCATTTGGCTGGGATATAATGAACAGCGGTGGGAGGATATTTTTTATAGAGGCATGCCTCCGAAGGTCCAGGGTGACAGAGCCGAGCGCCGCTTGTAGCGGATGAAGCGAGGCGGAGGAAACAAGAAAACGGGTTCCGCAGCTGAGCGCCGCCTGTGGCGGATGAAGCGAAGCGGAGGAAACGAGCGAAACGAGCAACGCGAGCGGCAGCGAAGCGATGCGACGATTGAGCCGTCGGAGTTGCGAACGGCAGTGAGCAGTGCGAAGATTGAGCTTGTGGGAGGAAAGCCCTGGTCGCGCCCGCAGGCGCGAAATTCTATTACATAACAAGGTTTCCATTGTATATTTACATTGCAAGCACTTATTCCTAATATGGGGATTCCAAAGGGGCTTTACCGGCTGGCTCAATCGGCGCGTTGGTTCGCTGACGCTCCCACCGCTTGTTTCGCCAGCTTCCTCCGCCCCGCCCATTTCCGCCACTGGCGGGGGCGGGGCTACGGAACCCTTTGGCAGGGTCCAGGGGCAGAGCCCCTGGAAGGAGAGGGTATGGGGAAAACAGTTGTTGTAGCGGAAAAGCCCAGCGTAGGCCGGGACATCGCCAGGGTTCTCAAGTGCCGTGAAAGGGGCGATGGCTGCCTGCTGGGGGAAAAATATGTTGTCACCTGGGCCATCGGCCATCTGGTGGCTCTTTGCGATCCCGATGAATTGGACGAAAAGTACAAGAAATGGCGCATGGATGATCTGCCCATCCTGCCTGAGAGCATTCCTTTAAAAGTGCTGCCCAAGACGAAAGGCCAGTTCCGTATTTTGAAGAAGTGGCTGTGCGACAAGGAAACGGACCGGGTCATTTGTGCCACCGACGCCGGGCGGGAGGGCGAATTGATCTTCCGCTTTATTTATCAGGAAGCCGGCTGTGCAAAGCCCGTGGACAGGCTGTGGATCAGTTCCATGACTGACGAAGCGATTCAGGAAGGCTTTGCGGCTTTAAAACCCGGCGCCGCCTATGACAACCTGTACGTAAGCGCCTCCTGCCGCGCCCAGGCAGACTGGCTTGTAGGCATGAATGCCAGCCGTGCCTTTACACTCAAGCACAACGCGCTGCTCAGCGTAGGCCGTGTGCAAACGCCTACCTTGGCCATATTGGTCAAACGTCATCTGGAGATTTCCTCCTTTAATCCGGAGGAATACTATACCGTTACAGCGGATTTCGGCGATTACCAAGGCATGTGGTTCAAGGAAGGTCAGGAGAACGATACCAGGATACCCACAAAGGAAGCAGCGGAAGCCATTGTTCAATCTGTAAAGGGCAGGGAAGGCAAAGTCCTGTTATCCGAATCTACGCCCAAGCAGGAACTTCCTCCCCAATTATACGATCTGACCACATTGCAGCGGGATGCCAACCGTCTTTTGAGCTTCACCGCCCAGAAAACGCTGAAGGTGGCCCAAAGCCTGTATGAAACCCACAAGGCCATCACTTATCCCCGCACAGACAGCCGCCACCTGCCCGACGACATGGCTGGCCCCGCCAAAAGGGCAATGCAATGCCTGCCGGACGTATATCAGCCTCTGATTCCCGGCGCAATGCCGGAAGGCAAACTCAGCCATCCCAGGCGAATCTTTGACAACAGCGAAATCAGCGACCATCATGCCATATTGCCCACGCCCAAAAAGACAGACATAAACAAGCTGCCGCCGGATGAAAAGAAGCTGTTCGACCTTATCGCCCGCCGGCTGCTGGCCGCCTTCTATCCCGCCCATACCTACGACGCATTGAAAGTGATCACAGGGGTAAGCGATCACACCTTCCGAACAACGGGCCGGACCGTGAAGGATATCGGCTGGAAAAAGGTATACGAAGGTATTGAAAAATCAGCCAAGGATGACGATACTCCCCTTCCGGCTCTCGTTCCCGGTGATAAGCGTACTGTACAAAAGGCCGCAGCCAAGAAGGAGACCACCAAGCCCCCACCGCCCCACACGGACGGCAGCCTGCTTTCCGCTATGGAGCGGGCAGGCAAAGATATTGAGGACGAGGAATTAAGGGAACAGATGAAGGACAGCGGCCTTGGCACCCCTGCCACGCGGGCCGCCATCATCGAGCGGCTGGTGGCGGTAGGGTACGTTCAGCGCAAGGGCAAAACGCTGCTGGCTACCGATAAAGGCGTCGAGCTGATCCGTGTCGCCCCACCGGAGATTTCCTCGCCGGAGACAACAGGCCGCTGGGAACTGGCCCTTAACCATATTGCAGCCGGCAGCCAGGAAGCTCCCCCTTTCCTTCAGGGTATCCGCAAACTGTGCGGTTTTCTGGTGAACTATGCCCGGGAGGATGTAAAGTCAGCAAGCTTTGCAAAGGAAGAAGGTACAAAGGGCAAGTTAAGGACAAAGGCCGCGGCCCAGCCGCTGCCGGACACAAAATGCCCCGTATGCTCTGAAGGCGGCGTAGCGGAAAATTCCAAGGCGTTTTACTGTACCCGATACCGTCAGGGCTGCCACTTTACCCTTTGGAAGGACTGCCTTCAAAAAGCCGGCGGACCGCCGCTTACCGCAAAGCTTGTCCCGTTGCTCATAAAAAATGGCAGCCTTCAGGGCAGCACAGGCAGCTTGGCTCTTCAAGATGGCTTTTTAAGCTTTACGCCCAAAGGTTCATCCGCCCCTTCTGCCCGCATACCTGTTGCTTACATAAAAACGGGGAGAAAATGACAGGGCTGTCGCTCACGAAAAGCCCAGGAGGTTTGGAGGGCCTCGGCCCTCCATTTGCAATCATTTGAACCGGCTCTGCCGGTTTAAATGGATTTCCCCAAAGGGCGAGCTTGCCCGCCCGACGGGAAATCAAATCCTGCAGCCGGATTTCGCCCGGAATTTTCGTGAGAAAATTCAGAAATCCGGTCCGCTTCTCCCCTGCAATCGCTTGAGACTTCGTCGCAAGCGATTGCAGGGGAGAAAGTGATTACTAGCCTTGCATCTTGCGGGCGGATGGGATAGAATATCCATGAGCCTCAGGCTCTGTTTCTTAACCTATGATGCCGGAAGCGCCACCGCTACAGCTACGCTTACATATGCCTTCATGCACAGGAAAGGCTGGTTTATCATCCCATGAATATGCCCAAATGGGGCCATATGATTCGTTGGCCCCGCTCCAGAGACTTGTTCGATTCCACCGGCATGACCGACAGTCTCCGCCGCAGTCTTTACCTAGTTATCTTGGCCGCAACATTTGGCAATGCCGCCGGCGTAATCACCACCGGCGCAGCCTGGACCGGTTTTCTTAGGGAAGTAGTCCGCGCCGATGACCTCCAACTGGGGATTATTGCCGCTATTCCAGTAATCGCCAATACATCACAGCTGTTTATCAGTTATTTCATGGAACGCAGGCGCAACCGCCGCTTCATGTTCCTGTTTTTCGGCATCCTGGGCCGCTCTTTATGGATTCCTATCGGCCTGCTTCCTTTTTTCATTCCCGAGGCTGTGAATTATCTCCGGCCTTGGGCTGTAATCGTATTGGTAGCGCTGATCGCCGGGGGCAACTCCGCAGTCAACTTAAGCTTTAACAGCCTGATGGGCGATCTGGTGCCATTGCGCATCCGGGGCAGGTATTTCAGCGTCCGCTACCGCACTTTCGTGATGGCAGGCATTCTTGCGGGGCTTGCGGTATCCTGGATCATGGACAGCACAGGGGTGCTGGGATA
>JAEZJP010000092.1 GCA_023415715.1 Bacillota bacterium | reverse complement strand
TCCGTCAAACACACCGGTACCTATGGTTTTTACGCTGCCGGGGATTAAGATGCTGTTAAGCGATCCGCACATGGAAAACGCACCGTTGCTGATATTGGTAACACTGTTAGGAATGGTAAGCGACAGAAGGTTTGTGCAGCCGTAAAATGCGTTTTCGCCGATGGAGGCAATCGTCTCGGGAAGCGCAACGGACGTAAGCTGCTCACAGCCAAAGAACGCGCCGCTGCCAATCATCAAGGTGCCGCCAGGAATCTGATAATCGGCGGCCGCCCTTGCAATGGGATAGGTGTGCAGCGTCTTTTGTGTTTTGTCGAACAATACGCCATCCACCTGTTCATACACGGGGTTTCCGGCAGCCACATCAATGGAAACAAGGCCGGTGCAGTTGCAAAAAACGCCGGGGGTAATGGACGAAAGGCCGGCGGGAATCACAACGGATGTGAACTTGTTTCCCATAAAAGCCGCCTGGCCGATGGCTGCCACAGGATGGCCGTCCAACTGATCCGGTATCACCAGCGTACCGGCCTCCGCACCCGTATAGCGGACGATGGAAGCCTTGCCGCCGTTATCCAAGGTGTACTGAAAGTCGCCGGCAGAAGCTATTTCCTGCGCGTGCGCCGTAAAAGCGAGAAACAAAGTCATCAGGGTTATGATCAGAAGCAGTACGCCGGGTCTTGTTCTCATATAGTTTCTCCTTGCGCTTTGCAAAGCTTGGTTTATTGCAGCCTTGAAACAACTTGAAGAAATATGTTTCCCATATTATACACCTTTGTCATAATTTTGCAATCAAAAACAGCCGGCGATGCCGGCTGTTACAGGTACGCTATACAACTATTCCGCTTTTGGGAGTGAAACGGCGCTTGCTTCAGGTGAATCACAGAATACTTTGCGCAGGTAACAAATGCTTTCCCGAAGCGCCTGTTCATCCTCCGTCTGGGCGGCGTATGGCTCGAGAATCACATCGTTCTTATAATCCATAGCGTCAAGCTCCCGGCGCAAACGGATGAAGTCGAACGTTCCCTGCCCCGGCAAGCACAGCCGGCCTGAGGAATCAAAATCCAGCACATGAACGTGAATAAGCCGCTCTCTCATGACGGGCAGGAATGCAAACGGATCAACACCTGCCCGGACCGCCTGCTTGATATCCAGCACAAAGAAAAGCTGCGGGCATGCTTCCTTCAAATAAACCGCGTCCTCCGGGAGCTTGAGTGTGCACCATGATACGTTTTCCCAGGCAAGATAGATGTTCCGTTCCCCTGCAAGTTTTGCGATGCTCTCCACTGTCTCACAAAGCCTGGGAATGCTCTTTGGCCTCAGCCCGCCCCTTAGGTCCGGGAAGCCATGAAAGACGTATACTTTGGCACCCAAAGCCTGGCCGCAGTCCAGCACGCCCTCCAAGGTTTGAAAAGCATCCTTCCGCTGCCGCGGGGAAGCGCCGAACAGGTCGCTTTCAAACTGGGTGCCCTTGGCATGAACGGCCCGGCAGGAAAGGCTGCCTAGCTTTTCCCGTGTGATATAGCCGAACTCCAAGTTGTACTCGCTTCTGGTCTCCAGAAACATCTCACATGTATCAACGGGAAATTCCCGAAGTTTTGCCGCTGCATCCTCCGTCTCCAGCCGGCCGTAAAAAGCGGCGGAGGTTAGACCCAGCCCCATCACTTAACTCCGCCGGACAGTTCGTCCAGCGACAGGCCGAAACTGGGCACGAATTCAGCCATAAAGACTTGCACTTCCGGCAGTTCATTTTCCTGTATGGATTTCAAAACGGAAGCCTTTGCCTGCAAAAACTCACTGTTCCCGGCCATTTCCTCCTCCACGCACTTGATGTAGGCGCAAATGCGGTCGGCAGCCTTCACCAGCCTCCATTCGTACGAATCATCCTGATGGATAAGATACGGTTCGTACGCCGGCTGAAGATCCGGCGGCAGCATGGACAATAGCTTGTGGTTTGCAAGTTCCTCCAGCTTTTTATATTCGGTGCGCATAAAAGGGTTATGATACTTGACGGGCGTTGGCAGATCGCCGGTAATCACTTCCCCCGCGTCATGGTACATAGCCAGCGCCATCACATGATCCGGGTTCACCTTTTTTGAAAAGCGCGTCACGGCAATGGCCGCCAGCCCGTGGGCGATGATTGCTGCCTGAAGCGCGTGCTCCATATCGTTTTCCGGCCGGGTGTTGCGCATCAGCCCCCAGCGCTGGATCAGCTTCATTCTGGAAAGGTAGGCGAAAAAATGATTCATAAACAGCTCCCTTGACAGTGTGGATGATTATGCTATAATCATACTCGAAAATTGCATCCACCGCTAGGGGGGCAACACGGTTTTTATCGTGGCTGAGAGGGCGTATGTCCCGACCCTTAGAACCTGTGTAGGTAATCCTACCGTAGGGAAGCGGAGGGCGCGAAGGTTTCCTTCGTGACCCAGCCTGAATTTCTTCATAGAAAATCAGGCAGCCTCTGTTTCCCGCGTGCGTAAGCCGCGGGTTTTCTGTTTCTTGATGGATGCGCAAGAAAGGAAGGGTTTTACATGTGGAATCTGTTCATGGCATCGGCTCTGGCAGAAGGTGAGGTCGCTGCAACAGCGGAACCAACCTGGCTGCAAAAGGTTTTTGAAAAGTTTGGCGAGGTTTCCTATGTCGGCTGGATCATCCTAGCGGTACTGATCCTGCTGGGCGTGGGCCTGACGGCCATCTCCCGGCAAAAAACGAAATGGACTGCAAAGCTCCTTGCCTATGCCGCTCTTTCTATCGCCTTGGCCTTTGTGCTCTCCTATATCCGCCTGTGGCGCATGCCCCAGGGCGGAACCGTGACCCCCGCCAGCATGCTGCCTATGATGCTCTTTTCCTATGCGTTCGGCATAGGACCGGGCCTTGTGGCTTCCCTGGCCTACGGACTTTTGCAGGCCATTCAGGACCCCTATATCGTAGGCTTCTGGCAGTTCCTGCTTGACTACCCCATTGCTTTTGGCGTGATAGGCTTGATGGGCCTGTTTGCAAAAAAAGAAAGCAAGTGGATGATCTATGTGGGCATTGGGGTGATCAGCATTCTGCGCATGGCCTGCCATACATTAAGCGGCGTATTGTTTTTTGCGGAATATGCCGGTGACGCCAATCCTTGGGTCTACAGCATAGGCTATAATTCCTTTGTTCTGATTGACGCAGCGATTTGCATGGCGGTGGCTTTGGTGGCCGCACCCAGAGTTCTCAAATTGATGAAATTGAAATAGTGCCTTCAAAATTACTTTTTCAGGCAAAACGCCGCATGATACCACGCGGCGTTTTGCTTTTCTTTCCCCTACAATTATCATGGCCTTACTTCCACCTTCGCCCCCAGGCTGTTAAGCTTCTCGGGAAGGTCAGCGTATCCTCTTGCAATGTTCCCGCCGGGGTCGCTGATTTCCGTTTGGCCCTGGGCTATCAGCCCTGCCAGCATCAGCGCAGCGCCGGCCCGAAGGTCTGTAACGGTCACGGGCGCACCGGTCAGCGGCACACCGCCCTCGATCACGGCCACGCGGTTGTCCAGCCTGATGCGCGCGCCCATTCGCTTTAATTCCTGGGCGTGCATGAAGCGGTTTTCAAATATGGTCTCCAAAAAAACACTGGTTCCTTTTACAGAAAGTGCCACCGTCATCATGGGCGCCTGCATATCGGTGGGAAAGCCGGGATAACTTAACGTACGAAGTTCAAACGGATGTGCAGCACGGCCGGAAATTCGCATTCCGCTCCGGCTTTCCTTCACCTGCACGCCGGCTTCCTGCAGCTTGAACAGCAACGCCCTCATATGCTCCGGCCGAGCACCCTGCAAAAGCACGCTTCCTTTTGTAATGGCCGCAGCGCAGGCCAGCGTACCTGCCTCAATGCGGTCCGAAATAGGCTGGTACGTGCAGCCGGATAAGGCTTTCACGCCCTCCACCCAAATGGTTCCTGTACCGGCGCCCATGATTTTTGCGCCCATTTGCGTAAGGCACGAGGCCAAATCCGAAATTTCCGGCTCCTTGGCTGCGTTTTCAATCCTGGTGATGCCATCGGCCAGGGTGGCAGCCATAATGATATTTTCCGTCGCGCCCACGCTGGGCAGATCCAGGTAAATGTTGCCGCCTTTCAGTTTGCCCTTTAACGTTACGCTGCCGGAGGATATCTCCACTTCCGCGCCCAGCGCCTGCATGCCTTTTACGTGCAGGTCGATTGGCCTTTGACCTATGGCGCATCCGCCGGGCAGTGCCACTCTGGCGTACCCTGTGCGGGCCAGGAGCGGACCCATTACCAGCACCGACGCCCGCATGCGCCGGATGCTTTCCTCATCGCTTGGATTGTGTGGATTTTTGGCAAAAGCGGTAACTGTGCCCCCGCTTTCCGTTACGTCTGCTCCGCAGTCGCGCAAAATATGGATCAGTGTTTGCACGTCCGTCAGGTTGGGCACCCTTAAGATAGACAGCGGTTCTTGGGTTAAGAGCGACGCAGCAAAAATTGGCAATACGGCATTTTTTGCCGTATTGATCTCTACTTCGCCACTCAAGCCCGGGCTTTGGGATACTACATAAGTTGTCATAACATGCATCTCCCGAAGGCGGCCATAATCTGCCCGGGAGCCGCGTTTTTCACAAATGTGATGGCCATACACTTCCCTCCTGTCGCATTCAGTTTCTCCTGCGAAGGAGCAAATATTCTGATGGAAAATGCCGCGAAAAGGTGCTGGCGAACGGATTTTGGCATCATATCGCGCT
>JAEZJP010000083.1 GCA_023415715.1 Bacillota bacterium | reverse complement strand
CTGCCCGCCGGCTTCTTCCCCATGATCAATGCCCCCATCACCTTCCAGAACTCTCGCGTAACCGACATACTCGCCCTCAACCAGGGCAAGGCGCTCGATGCCCGCTTCGTATGGCCCAAACTGATGGGTTACTACACGCCAATGGTTGAACAGCTCAACGCCATCTGCCGCGGTGAAGCAACCCCGCAGGCCGCCGCCGACGCGCTTGCAGCGTTTGTCCCTGCCCAGTAAGTACTACATACCGGATCCGATCGCTTGGAAAAGGTCTTTGACGGATACCGGCTAAGCATTGTAGGGGCAAGGCTTCGTCTCCGCCCGAAGGTTTGCGGGCGGGGATGAGGCCCGGCCCCTATACTGCATATACGGAATGCATTCACCGCCAAGCGGTGGGGCAGGCCGGAATCCCTTGAAGCATGTCTGATTTTTGATGATCTGGGGGAGGGAAAACAATGAAAGCAAATCCCGGCCTGCCATCAAGCAGGGGCGGCGGCAGCATCAACCCCAGCGGGTGGTATTGGGTGCGGTACATTTTGCCTGCGTTCCTGGTATATTGCATTTTCATGGCCTATCCGCTGATCGATTCGGTGCGCCTTTCCATGTATCAAGGCACCACCGGCGCGCGGCAGTTTGTGGGCCTTGCCAATTACGTGCGGCTGTTTACAGATTCGGTGGTATCCTTAAGGTTCTGGACCGCGTTCAAAAACACATGGGTATTCTTCGCATTTCATATGTTCCTGCAGAACGTGCTGGGCATTGCGTTCGCTGCGATACTTACCAACCGCACCATGCGGGGCAGGCAGTTTTATCAGACGGTCATCTTCATTCCCTGCACCGTTGCGGTGCTTGTAATGGGGTATCTGTTCAAGCTCATGCTCAACCCAATCTGGGCCGGCACAACGCTTAAAGCGATGGGGCTGGGCTTTCTTGTTCGTTCCTGGCTGGGCGATACGGCTACCGCGCTTCCCATCGTTTCGCTGGTCTCCGTCTGGCAATGGGTGGGCATCCCCACCATGATGTTCGTGGCCGGCTTCCAGAACATATCCGACGATTTGATCGAAGCCGCCTCCATAGAGGGCGCCAACTCGTGGCATCAATTTTTAAAGATCAAGCTGCCGCTTATACTGCCGGTGATCGGCATGATTGCGATTTTAACGTTCGTTTCGAACTTCAACGCCTTTGACGTGATATATTCCATGGAAACGGCGGACGGCGCGCCCAACTACACCACCGACCTGATCGGCACGCTCTTTTACCGCTACGGCATCGCCGGCCAGCACCCGGTGGGCATACCGGAACCAGGCGTGGGCGCCGCCATTTCAACGACGGTGTTTGCCATGCTGCTTATCGGCGTCATCCCGACGCTGAAACTGACGCAGGGGAAGGAATGAGAGCATGAAAACAGATAAAAAGTACCGCTCCATGCGCATTGCCAACCTGCATATTCCATCGCACATCGTTTTGATCCTCTGGTCGCTGATCGTCCTGTTTCCCTTGTGGATATTGATCATCAACACATTGAAAGTAAAGAAGGAAATTTACGGCAACCCATTTGGAATTCCAAGCACCTGGACGCTTGAAAACTACCAGTATGTCATGGGTGACAGCAACTTCTTCAATTATTTCCGCAACAGCTTTCTGGTTGTTATCATTTCGCTGACGCTGATCCTGCTGCTGGGCTCGCTTTGCGCCTATGGCCTGGCGCACTGGCGTACGAAAATGTCGGGAGCCATCTATTTTGCCATTATCATCGGCATGATGCTGCCCATCAAGATCGCCACCATCCGCCTGTTGGAAATGATGAAAACGTTCGGCCTTTTAAACTCCCTGTGGAGCCTGTTCCCCGTGTACATTGCCATGGGTATCCCAACGGCAGTCTTTATATTGACGGGGTTCATACGCGGGCTTCCCGGCGAATTGTACGAGGCGGGCTACATGGACGGCGCGAACCGCTTTAAAATTTACTGGAAGATCGTTCTGCCGCTGATCCGCCCCGCGCTTGCTACGGTAGCCATCTATAACCTCGTTCCCATCTGGAACGATTTGTGGTTTCCCCTGATCTTCATCAATCAGGAAAGCCAGAAGACCGTACTCCTGGCCGTCACCAAGCTGCAGGGCCAGTACACCACCGATTGGCCAAAGCTGCTTGCCATATTGTCGCACTCCGCGCTGCCTGTGATCGTACTGTATCTTTCCATGTCCAAGCAGTTTATCAGGGGTTTGACCGCGGGGGCGGTGAAGGGATAACGCTGTTAATAATAACGCGTCGGTGATTATAAGAAGATAACAAAATATTCTCCGCCTGATGATATCCAATTGCAACAAGAAACGGGGAGGGGTGCGGCTTTATGCTGTGCCCCTCCTCGTATGCGTTTATCTACTACAAGCGTTTCAATTACATAAGTTGCGGTTTTCACAATCCCTGGTAGAGTGGCCTAAAAACAAACGAAACCGTAGGGGCGATTATGAATCGCCCGCCAAGTGACGCATTCTGACCGCAGCATGCGGGCGATTGATAATCGCCCCTACGGCTTTCAGGCAAAGATAATGAGGTTTGCCAAGCAATCAAGACCCATGTCAGAGCATTGCAATATTCCTTTAGCTGCTGTTGCAGAAAGGTTATTTCAACAACTCCACATTCTTCCTATAATTGACCGCATACTTTACGGCCACCTGAATTGCTTCGATCATGCTGACCTCGCTGGCGATGCCCTTGCCCGCGATGTCGAAGGCCGTGCCATGGTCCACGGACGTGCGCAGGAAGGGAAGGCCCAGCGTGAGCGAGATGGTCTTGCCGAAATTGTACGTCTTGGTGGCGATATGCCCCTGGTCATGGTACAGCGACAGCACTGCGTCAAAGCGGCCCTGCAGCGCCTGGTCGAACACCGAATCCGCGCCGATGGGCCCGGTCACGGAATACCCCCTCCTTTGCATCTCCTCAATGGCGGGCACGATATCGGTCATTTCCTCATCGCCGAACAGCCCGTGCTCCCCGCAGTGGGGATTCAATCCCGCAACGGCGATATGGCCGCCGGGCATGTTCAAAAGTCTTAGCATTTCCACGCACTTTTCCAGGCAGTCCACCACATGCTCTTTGGTGACATAATCAATGGCCTTGCGCAGCGACAAGTGCCGGCTCAGGAAAAAGACACGCAAGTTGGTCACTTCAAACATTGTCAGCGGGTTTTTGACCCCCGTAAGATCGCCGAATATTTCCGTATGCCCGATCTGGCTTACACCGCTTAAACGTAATGATTCCTTATTGATGGGGGCGGTAACCACCGCGTGCGCCCGGCCGGCCTTTGTAAGCTCTATACTGCGCTCTATGTATTCGTAGGCGGCCCGGCCGCACATGCCGGATATTTTGCCGAATTCAAACTTGCCCATGTCCACGTTGTCAAGGTCGATCACATTGATGAGGCCGTTTTCAAAAACCGCTTCCTCCGGGTTTTCGATCCTGCGAAGCGCGCTTTCGTTAAGGCCGGCCGTAGGCAGGAGGGAACGGAGCACGTTCATGCTGCCAACCGCAATCAGGCGGGCGGAATCATAGACTTTTTTATTGGCCAGCGCCTTTAAAAGTATTTCCGGGCCGATGCCGGCCGGGTCGCCCATGGTCACCATTAAGACCGGTTTCGTGTTCATTTCTGACCTCATTCCTTTTCATCCGTTCTTTTTATAAGATAATCCACGCATGTAAGCACAGCTTCATCGTTTCCTACCATGCCGCCCTTGGTAATAAGGTGCAGCCCGTCCCTTGCGCCGCCTTTAAGGCGCCCGTAAATGGCCAGCGGGAGGACTTCGTCCATTACTTGAAGACCTGTAGCGTGAAGTGCCCGGCACACAGATGCTGCGATGTCGCCGCCAGACAAAAACGCGCCGCGGATACCGCCGCATGCTTGCAGGATTTGAAGCGCCGCCTCCCCAAAGCTTTCAGCGATGACTTGGGAAGGGGAGCGGCCGCCGGAGTTTTCTTCAAAGCCAGGCGGCGGGAGCGCCTTTTCACCTGTAAACATGCCGTCGCTCATAAGGCACAAAAGCCGGCTGTCACCGGATTTTTGTAAAAGAGCCACGGCTGACCGGCTGATTTCTGCCTCCCGTTCTTTGGTGCTGCCAAGAAGGCGGCTTGCATCAATGGATTCCGCAGCAACTTCCCGGCTTTTGAAAAGTGCCTCCATCTGACGCCTAAGTTCCGGGCAGATGCTGCCCGCTACAAGAAGCAGCTTTGAGCCGCTTTCTTTTTTCTGGAAGGCATGCAGCTTTCCGTACATAGCGGCAGTGAAAGGGCCGGGGTCCACCGTCACATATTTTAGATGGGTAAGAAGCAGCGCGCTGGCAATGAGGGAAATATCATCATCGCTTGACGCGTCAAAAACAAGGATTTCATACCCTTTAAGTACAAGCGTCTTGATCTTTTCCGCAAGGAATACTTCGCCCTTATCGTATGATTCGCCGGTCACCGTCGCGATTTTCCTGCGTGACTGTTCCCTGAAAATATCAACAACGCTGGAACTGTGAACAGGGCTTAACACATCCAGCGCCGCGGAGCTTTCCATGAGCATCACGCCGTTCACCAGCACATTGGAGTTTTTAACCACCCGGCCGGCCCTGGGGAAGGCGGATACCACCGCGGCCACATACCCCCCGCCCAGCGCATCCAGCATGGCGTCGGTCTCCGCGCCGGGGTTTCCCCGCAGCGTGCTGTCGATCCGCTTGGCATACAAAAGGATATCATCGCTGCGGCGCGAGGAAACGGCCTCCCGCACGCGTAAGGAAGCCTCCTCCATGGGCAGGTTGCGGCTGTAGGTGACAAGGGACAATATGTCAAGCTCTCCGGCCGGTGCAAAGTTTGGGTCAAGCGCCGTCACCACGCTGTAGCCGTGCTTGGCCAGCAGCGCGCCTGTGGCGTTGGCCCCGGTCAGGTCGTCGGAAACAAGCAGGCAGTCCAAATGCAATTCCCCCTTAAGTCACACGCCGAGTATGCGGACGAACATATCCGTGAGGCGCTTTGATTCTTCCTCGCTGAATTTCTTGTCTGTGATGACGCCGGTGAACTCCGGAAGACTGCCCACCACGCAAAGAGATTGGCCGTAGAACTTGCTGGAATCAGCCACCAGGTAGGATTCCAACGAATTTTGCATGACGGCGCGCTTAACGTAATACTTGTCCATGGTGGGCGTATATATATTGAACTCCCGGTCGATGGCCGGCGTGCCGATAAAAGCCTTCGAGAAGCGGTACCTTTTCAGATCCTGCTCCTCCGAATGGCTGATGACGCTTTGTGTGCTCTTGTGCACGACGCCGCCCAGAATAATCAGGTGCACGCTGGATTCAGTGAGGATCAGCGCGGCGTTCAAGTCATTGGTGACAACCGTTAGATCACGGTTTTTTAAGCACAGGAGTTTCGCGATCTCCCCTGTGGTTGTACCTGAATCCAGAAAAACCACATCGCCGTTCCCGATCTGTTCCACAGCCCGGCTTGCGATCAGCTTTTTTTCCTTTATCTGCCGGGTGTTCTTTTTGGCGTAGCTGATTTCGCCGATAAGGCTTTTGTTAAGCCTCGCTCCGCCATGGTAGCGCGCCACAAGCCCGGAATCGCAAAGCAGGTCCAGGTCCCGCCGTACAGTCATGGTGCTGACCGCCATTTCACTGGCAAGCTGATCCACTTCCGCATAGCTATCCTTCGTGAGCCTTTCGATAATGAACTGCTGCCTCTCCGCTTGATTCATGGTCATTCTCCAATGGTTTGTTCGTTCATGTTCATATTAGATTGTTTCAACTTGAATGTCAACATACATGAACATTCTTGCTTTGAATATAAACAAAGACTCAACCGTTAAAAGGCGGCTGAGTCTTTCCGTTGAATGATAGTGGCATTCGCAACCCAAAGCATATACTCCTTCCGCCTCCTTCGTCGTCACATCCCTCTGTGAGGGAGGTTTTCCAAAAGGCTCCCTTTTGGAGGGGGCTGCCGACGAAGGAGGCTGGGGGGAGGTTCGTTGGTAAGGTAATCATCGGTCGCTTTCAGGGTAGTTGCTAGCGTGACACGCTAAAATGTCCCTTGCATCAGCGGCTCTTCCTGGTTGCCTTCCAATAGAGAATATACGGGATAAAACCCAATAGAAAAACAAACTGTTTCCCCATAAAGGAGCTTCCAAACAGGTGCCGCCCCGTATAGATCTGGTCCGGAAGCAGCGGATATAGGACCGCAAGGATGACAAACGGTACAATGAGAATCAGCAGGCGGACAACGATCTTCTTTGCTTTTTGATTCATTCCATATCACAACCCTTTAGGAATCGATAGGTTTACTGATTCCGTAGTATCTGCAGGAACTCTGTGACTTACCAGTTCGCTTTACGCGCTGTATCCTTGACAATATCCGCCCATTCAGCCGGGCGGTCCATAAACGAGCCGTGATGCCCCGGAAACTCAACCATCTCGCACGAGAGCTTTTCTGCCATAATCCGTGCCGCTTTGGCGTACCATGCGTTTCGCTTAAGTCCATACCGGCCACAGCCAATATACAACTTTGCGCCGCCAGCCTTTGCCGTTTCAAAATCCGGCTCATACCCTGTAACCGGCAGCAGCTCGTTTAGCAGGAGTACATCGGTTGCATCCGTTCTGCTTATTCTCGGAGGTTCGTTTTCCAGACTTTCTTTCTTCATGAATACCCTAAGCTTTATAGTTGCCCAAAGAAGAGGATAAACCGGCAATTCGGTGCCAAAGATAAATTTCTTTGCTCCAGCCGAAGCCCCTTTTTCTTTGGCAAGTTTGTTACAGGTAAAGAAAAAGTCCTTCCATTTCCCGGCTTCTGGCAGTACCGACGGGATAGGAGCCTCGTGAATGATGGCCGCATGGACATGCTCTGGAAAGGCTGTGGCCATGTCCAACGCAATAACGGCGCCGCTGCTGTTGCCAACGACAAGGGCCTTTGTTTCCCCCAACTCATTGAGGACGGCCATAGCATCGCGGCTTTGCTGGCGAATGCTGAATTCATTGGGGAAATGCCTCGTGCTCCTTGCGTTGGCCCTTCGGTCATAAGTGATCACTTTGTATGAGGCCGCCAAGATGTTCGCTACCGGCAGATAGTCGTCGCCGTTACCGCCTCCCGGGGCTATGAAAAGGATCGGTTTGCCGGCTCCGCGGGCCTTGTAATACAGCTCATCGCCCTCTGTGGATACAATCCCTGATTGAATTTTCATATTGAATTCCTCCTGATTCCGTCCCGGATAATGTTAATAACCGCTTCCATCTTCTTTATATAGGCATCGCTGTCCATGCCAACGTCAAAGAATAACTCCTTCGACAAGGTATAGATCATGTCGATTACCAGCGAGCTGTCGGCGTCTTCCCTGACAATTCCGCGCTGTTTATCGCACTCGAACAGCTTAAGCACACTCTGTCTTTGAGCGGCGGATATCTCGAAAAACTGCCTGACAAAATGCGTTTTGTCCCTGGATTGCAAAAGGGTTATCTGCACGTATTCCGGTTTTTTCTTGTTAAGTTCAGCGGTTGCGTACACTTTTTCCATAAAGAGCGACAGAGCATCCGCGTCCTGTCTGTCTCTCCGCCTGGCTTGCATAATCTCTTCTATTTCATTAAAGATCAAGGCAATTACATGCGAAAACAGGTCCTCTTTCCCGTCAAAATACTGATAAAAGCTGCCTCTTGGGATTTGTGCCGCTTTGACAATGCGATTAATGGAGGCCTCGCTGAACATGTGCACCGAGAACTCTCCCACGGCAGCATCAAACACTGCTTTTCGTTTTGGCTCGGAAAGATTGAAATACGTATCCTTAGGCATCTTCGCACCTCCTAATTAGGATAGTATAGCACGGTAAAAACAAAATGACAACCCTGTCATATGACAAGTATGTCACTTTATCCTGATATTCGGCGGCCTTACATGTTGTCCCCTCTCTCCCGCGGGCCGCTTCATTCGTTACTTTGTAATTTGGATTATACCGCATGAGGCGGTAAATGCAAACAGGATCGCACCATGTGCTATTTGTTGTGCTTTCACGATCAGAAAATCAGAAAAGGTATATGACAATTTTGTGGGAAGGAACCAAAGAGGGCGTACAAATGTATTTCTGAATAGGACCAAAACTGACAAAAACACGAATGAAGGTATCTAAAATCGATAAAATGTTCGAAAGAGTTGCACGTAAAATGTAACGGGGCGGCTCAGTAAAAACGAAAAAAATACAAGATTTCTATCGAAAATCCTTCAAATTAAGCCCGTAATGTGATAGCATATAGGCGTGGATTGCATATTTCAATTTTGATTATGCGATTTTTCATATTTGAAGCTTCCGGGAACGGAAACGCAGGGCACTGTAGGGCGGGAAAATTCCATTCGGGCATTTGATGTAACGAAACAGCTATACTGTACCGATCATCTTACTTATTCAGAATTGGTATAAACCAATATTCAAACAAGCCGATAAAAAGCCGAAGGAGGAAGACAGGATGCGGGATGTTCTGCGGTTTGAGAAATTTCGGCTGGATTTGCAAAACGACGACGGACAGCGGTTTAACCTGCTGGACGATATTACCTTTTCCGTAAAAGAAGGCAAGGCCTTGGGCGTAGTGGGGGAGTCGGGGTGCGGCAAGAGCATTACCAGCCTGTCGGCCATGCGCCTTCTGCCGCCGGCAGCCAAGGTGGCCGGGGGCAGCATTTACCTAGGCGAAGACGACCTTTTGAAAAAAACGGAACAGGAAATGTACAAGGTCCGGGGCAAGGAAATCTCCATGGTATTTCAGGAGCCCATGACTTCCCTGAATCCCGTTTTAACCATCGGCTTTCAAATTGAAGAAGTGCTTCACCGCCACCAGCCGGAGCTTACCAAAAAGGAGCTTACGGAAAAGACGCTGGGGCTGCTTAAAAAGGTTGGCATACCCAACCCGGAAAAGCGGATCAAGAACTATCCCCACCAGTTTTCCGGCGGCATG
Organism: Bacillota bacterium; assembly: GCA_023415715.1. Classification (GTDB taxonomy): domain Bacteria; phylum Bacillota; class Clostridia; order Christensenellales; family Aristaeellaceae; genus JAEWAH01. Next base: position 640 of record JAEZJP010000083.1, on the reverse strand, counting down.
CGCCAGCGCACCATGATCGCCATGGCCATCGCCTGTGATCCAAGGCTTCTTATTGCCGACGAATCCACCACCGCGCTGGATGTGACCATACAGGCCCAGGTGCTGGACCTGATGATCCGCCTGAAGGAGGGCGGTTCCCTGATGTTCATCACCCACAACCTGGGCGTGGTGGCCGAGGTATGCGAGGATATGGTGGTCATGTACGCGGGGCAGATCGTGGAACAGGGCACGGTGGAAGAGGTTTTCCTCCATCCCGCCCACCCGTATACAAAGGGTTTGCTCCTGGCCATCCCCACGCTGGAAACCTCGGAAAAGAAGCTGCACAACATTCCCGGCACAGTGCCGATGGTTCAAAATTACACCAAGGGATGCCGCTACGCGCCCCGCTGTGCCCATTGCATGCCGGTTTGCCGCGAACAGGCGCCCCGTTCAGTCCGGCTGGGCGACAGCCACAGCGTGGCCTGCTATCTTCATAAGGGGGTGGAGGCCTGATGGAAAACGTAAACAGCTTGATCAAGGTTCACGGCCTCACCAAGCATTTCAACATCAGCAACAACTGGTTCGGCAAGCCTGTTCTGCTCCACGCCGTGGATGACATGCACTTTGACGTGGTAAAGGGCCAGACGCTGGGCGTGGTGGG
>JAEZJP010000074.1 GCA_023415715.1 Bacillota bacterium | reverse complement strand
GGGGGCATTGGGGATGCAAATGATCTGCCCGACACGCAAATCGTTCAGGTTAATGCTCGGATTCAGGTCCAAAATGCTTTGTTGTGATACGCCAAACCGCTGCGCCAGGTTAAAAAGCGTATCGCCGGCTACTATGGTATAGGAAGAAGAGCCGGCAGGGCAGACAGGCGGCGGGGGCGGGGTGGGGGCATTGGGGATGCAAATGATCTGCGCAACCCGCAAATCGCCCGGTATAATGCTTGGGTTCAGGTTCAAAATGCTTTGCTCTGTGACGCCAAACCGCTGCGCCAGACTAAAAAGCGTATCGCCTGCCACAATGGTATAGGAAAAGGAGCCAGTTGGGCAGACGGGCGGGCCGGGGTTAGCACTGGGGATGCATATGACCTGTCCAACCATCAGGTTGTTGGGGAAAACGCCCGGGTTTGCGTCCACTATGCTTTGTATGCTTACTCCGAACCGCCTTGAAAGGGTGAAAAATGTATCCCGCGCCTGAAGGGTGTAGGCCGTTTGTCCGCTCGGACAAGTTCTGGCAGCGCTAAGATCGCTCATGAAAAACACCTTTCTTTCATGTTTATGTAGCATGATTCATGGTATGAAGCAACCATATAAGGCGTTACATGAGCGGCAATAGTTTTTTTTATCGCCTTCATCAAACCTTGCCGCCGGTTTCACACAACCTGCCTGAGACATTCATGCAGTTGTCACAAAACTACTGGATACTGTGTGTGTCCGATGAAAGAACCGGACGATAAGGCATAAGGAGATGAAAGCATGATCAAAGAAAATAACCATCAGAAGATGAAGCGGGGAGCGGCGCTGCTCACGCTGGTTCTGGCCGCAATGATCCCGCTTGCGTCCATGGCGGAATCCGCAACTGAGGCTACGCCGGCGGCAGGCAGCAATACGAATACGGCGGTTGCTGCAAAGATGAATGGCCGCGGCGGGATGGGCCGCTTTCTGGGCGGCTTTGACCTGGATGCAAGCGGGCTTACCGATGAACAAAAGGCCGCATATGACAGCGCGCTTACGCTGTATGAACAGGTTGAGGATGCCGTGCTGAAAGATCTGGTGACCGCAAACATCGTAACCCAAAGCGACGTGGATGAATACATAGCGCTTCGCACCGCACAGAAGTCGCTGGGTGAGCTTGTTAAGACAAGCTGGACAGCCGAACAGTACAAAGCCTTCTATGAGGCGAATGCCAAAACCGGCGGCGAGCGCAAGGCAGCCATGCAGGCCCTTTCGGACGCGGGCCAATTGACTCAGGATCAGGCGGATGCACTGAGCGCGCAGGGTGAAACCGGCCTGTGGGCGAAAATCGCACAAAACGCAACCACCAACTCGGCCATTCAAACCGCCATCGGCACCATGCGGCAGGCGCTTGCAACGCTTACCGGCACGCTGCGCGACGCGGGCATAGAAGGTATGTTCAACGGTATGGGCAAAGGCGCAATGAGGTTTATGCAAAACTTCGGTTGGGATGAAATGCCTGCACTTAAGCAGGGCGGCAGGGGCGGACGGAAATAGAAAGGAAAGTCCTCCACCTCCGGGCCGGTTTCATCCGGCCCGGAGGTATTGCTTTGCCTGGCTTAACAGAAATATGATACTGCCCTCCATGTCGCCGCGGATGTGGGCACAGATAGTTGATGATACGATCTGAATTATGCAATTGGTTGTGTCAAGCATAAACGCATTCCTGTTACGCTTCGGAAACCAATCTCGGCGGGCGATTGATAATCGCCCCTACTTCTGCTAAGGGTGTATTGGCTTTTCTTCCGGTCCCTATGTGCTCCGGAAATGAAGCCAATAACCATCACTACGTTGTAGGAGCGATTATCCTGCCTCTTGAGGGAGGTGGCACGGCGAAGCCGTGACGGAAGAAGTTCCGCCCGCTTGTATCGCTCTTTTCACATTTCCATAACAAGATCAAATAGACGCAAGTAAAGGGCAGCCGCGAGGCTGCCCCCTTTTTTTATGTACTCGTGCAGCCTTGCCCTATTCCCGTACCGCCGGACGAACAGGAATATGCCTTTGCCAACAGCAGAAAAATATTGTTAAATTTTTTTCAAACTCACTATTGACAATCCGTTTCCGAGTGGTATAATGCAAATCGTAACCAGTAAGTAGTAAGTAGTAAGTGATAAGTAAGGAGCATCAAATATGACAGAACTATCGATTGCCCAGGAGTACCTGCTCTGCTCCCTGAATGAAAAGGGAAAGCTTCCCGTGATGAGCACGGAAGTCCCGGCCTGTATACTGGCCGGCGGGCTCATAGAGCTCATGGTAAGCGGCTGTATCCAAATGGAAGGAAAGACGGTGCAAATCGCGGGCGAGCCGGCCGAAAGCCAGGCCTATTTGAAGTCGCTGTACGGCTTTATCAGCCAGTTAAAGCAGGCAAAGCTTGAGAAAATCGCCGGGGAATATTGCCTGTCCTTTACCGGCAAAAGGATGAACACGCTGGTGACGGATATCGGCAATTCGCTGGCCGGTGCCGGCTGCGTCAGTATTCATGAGGGCGGATTCCTGTCGGGCAGGCCCAGTTTCGTCCCCAGCCACGACGCGGTGGATAAGGTCATTCAGAAGGTACGGGCGGAAATGCTGGAAAGCGGCGCCATGACGGATGAGACCACAGCGCTTACCAGCCTTCTGGAAAAAAGCCACCAGATCAAGCGGTACTTCTCCAGTTATGAAGCCGGGCAGCTGAATGCCCGCCTGAAAGAAATCAGGGAAACATCGCCCAACCGTATGATAAAGCAAATGGTGGAATATATCGACAGCATGATCGCCGTTATCGCCGTGACTGCAGCTGCCGCGCATTAGGAGGATACGCCTTTGTCCAGGCAAAGAAGCATACAAACGGTAGAAAACTCTGATTACGTCACCATCGGCGAACTTGTGAGGCTGACAGGCGTAAGGTACAGCACGCTCAAATTCTATACGGAGGAGGGCATGCTGGAATTTGATCAGCCGGAAACGAATCTGACCAGGCGGTACAAGCGCATCGAGACGATTGAGCGGATCGCCCTTATCAAAAGGCTGAAAGAGGACGGAAAAACCGTTCCGCAGATCAAAGACATCCTCAATCATGCATAAGCATGATTACAGGGAGGTGTGAACCATTATGAAAAAGCCGGTGCGGATCGCCATTATTCTGGTCGGCTGCATCCTTGCGGCTGCTGTTTTGTTCGTTGCCGTGTCGTGCATCATATACCCGCCGGAATATGTATACCGCTGCATCGTCAACCAGCGGGCCAAGACAACCGACTTTCGTTTTTTCCCGGAGCGCGTTATCAAAAAAGGCCAGGTACCCTACCAATACGGGTACCGGCCCGACAGCGCCATGAATACGCTGGCCGTCCAGTATTCTGATAAGGGGCAGCTGCGTGAGGCGCCGCTCGACTCGCTGGCAAGTATGGCCGATACGACATCCCTGATCGTCATACACAAAGATGAGGTGGTTTATGAAGCGTATTTCAACGGATCCTACTTAGGCTCCGTCAACACCTCATTTTCAACGGTGAAGTCCATTGTATCCCTTCTGATCGGCATGGCCATCGACGATGGGTTTATAAAAAGCGAAACGCAGCCCATTTCCGACTTCATCCCCGAATTTAACGGCACGGCGTTTGCGGACATCACCATCAAGGATTTGCTGATGATGCGCTCGAAAATTTCGTATTGGGAAGGCGGCCTGTGGTTTGGCGATGATGCGAAAACTTACTACTACCCGGACCTGCGCGAGCTGGCACTTAGGCATATGCTCGCCGATCCCAAATACGGCGGCAGTTTTCTATACAACAACTACCACCCGCTGCTGCTGGGCATCATTCTGGAGCGCAGCACCGGGGTAAGCGTTTCCGAATACCTAAGGCAAAAGATATGGGATAAGATCGGTGCGCAGTATGACGCCTCCTGGAGCCTGGACAGCGAAAAATCCGGGTTTGAAAAGATGGAGAGCGGGCTTAACTTCCGGTCCATCGATTTTGCGAAAATCGGCAGCATGCTGCTGCACCGGGGCAAATGGAACGGGCAGACCTTTGTAAGCGAAACCTGGCTTGACCGTTCGATTATCGCGCCGGAGCCGCTAAACGAAAATGGCCTCGGGTATCAATATATGTGGTACAGCTTTGCCAACGGGAAGGGCGGGTATGATTATTTCGCTCACGGCAACCACGGGCAATACCTCTATGTCTCCCCGGAGAACGACACGGTGATCGTGCGGACAGGCACGGAAGAAGGGCCGGTGGACACGTGGCCCGTCGTCTTCTACCAGATGGCCATGCATTTAGGAAGCCTCCAATAATATCATTCCGTAACAGGAAGGAGGCCAGATTATATCATTCTACCGGGTTCACTTTCCATATCCATTCGGCAATATCATGAAGCACTTTTGTGTCGGCTTTCCCGGGGATCCTTTATTCTTTCCCGTACGTTTTAATTGTTCCGTACATTATATCAACGTTCCCTATGCATGGGTGAAACCCAGGAAACGATTCCGCACCGCGGGCATCTCACAAACTTTTTTCCCATCATGTGAGGCGCTGCAACAGCGATGAAAGGAGACAAACTGAATATTCCGCCGCAATTATCACATTGATACTGAACGGATCTGCTCATTGCCATAAGAAGAATAACCGCAACGGCGATTGCGGAAGGTATGATGATGGTGCCAAGCAAATTTGTAAACATTTAGCAGCCTCCAAATTGAAGTTTACCTGTTCTCCTGCTCACAAAAAGCCGCAAGCTTACGGATGATGCTTTTGTATCGCGGCTCATCATGAAGAATTTCAAAGACAGGATTGCCTGCTACGCTTTGAAGTATGTTCATCTTTACGGTTTTATCGTCCCGGGGGGCTTCAATGTCATAATCCGAAAGCCAATCCTCAATCCGGTCAAAAAAATCATCGCCTTTTAGTCTATAGGGCAAAAGTGACTTCATGCAAATGGCTGAATACTTTTCAAGCATTTCCATCGCATTATCCGTATCAGCCTGCATTGCATACCCCTGCGCGGCCGCCAAATAAATAAGGCACAATAAATTGGGGTCCAATTTCTCCAGTTCAAAAGTTTTGCAAACCTGTATGAAACGATCCAATGCCTGCCCAAATTTTTCAGGCTGATCTGCAGCAAGCATCAAATAGGATTGAGCAATCCCCAACAGGCCGCGCACATGCTGGTAAATGCCAGCCTGCATGATAAGCTTCGCTTTCCCGGTATTCCCGGTCATCTGATATGCGTTGGCAAGCAGAAAAGCATCGCTCACAACCGGTTTGAACGCTTCGTCAAGCAGTTCCAAAGCATGAAGCGGCTGATGTAAAAGAATATGGCATCCTGCTTCCAGGGAATTTGCCTGCTTGGCTATCCAAACATCATCGCTTTCCTGCCTGATACGGATACATAGGCTGATAATCTCTCCAAGCAGTGCCTGCTGCTTTTCTTCCTCCTTCTCAAGCGTATGGTAGTTGAGCAGCAAAACGGCCATCCTAAGCAAAAGCGGAAAGCAGGAGTAGTATTTTTTGATGACCGCGCGGCATTCGTCAAGGACCTCACCAAATGGTTTACTGCCAAATTCATCGGCCAGCCGGCAGTATGTCTTCTTGATTTCGGATTTGGTCATTTGCGGCAAGAAACCTATAAGCTCATCAATACTGATATTAAAAAAAGCGGCCAATTGCGGTAGCAGGGTTATATCCGGATAGCTTTGGCCTGTTTCCCATTTTGAAACGGAAGCCTTCGATACGCCGATATATTCGGCAAGCTCATCCTGGGTGATGCCTTTCTCTTTTCTTTTTATGGATATCGTCTTTGCTATATTGATTTCTTTCATCATCTTTCACCTTCGGTTTTATATTAAACCATATTTTCCGCATCCTCAATGGATTTATGCGATACTCCGGTTGAAAAAATCAACCGGAAGGAAACATATGATTCCATCCCGGCCGGTTTCTGTCATGCGTGGTTTCCCGGAACAAAACGTATGAAAGTGTGCTGTCAGCACACCCTTTTGAATGAACGGAATGATATGATTGGTTCAGCATTACTGTGGAGATTACAATGCGGCAAAAGCAAACCATATGAGGAGGCCAGATCCATGAAAAAAGTATTTGCATTGTTCCTGATGCTTGCAATGATCTGTACACTGTTACCGGCAAGCAGTGCCGGAGCGCAAGAGGCTTCCTCCGCAAACGCGGAAGCTTTGGCACAGGGTTTTCTTGAAAAGTTGGAAAACTGTCCTTTCGTTAAGCCGGAAGATAACCGTATAGGCTTTGGCATAGACCGGATCGAGAAAGACGGCGACAATTACTTCGTATATTGGAGCTCCACAAACGACATGATCAATCAGAATCCGAATAACATGGCCTATGCGTTCTCACTCATCACCTTCTATGACCCGGAGGATTATTCCAACACCTATCAGGGCTATACGGTGGTGGACGGGAAAATAAATCTCAATCTAGTTGGCGGCGAAGAAATATCCTACAACCATGTGCGCGTGAACTTTCCAACCTCGTCCAAGATCGTATATATGTACTTTGCCGGCGCTCCTGACGGGCCGGATGAGCTTTATACAAAACCGCTGTTTTATACCCTGATCCTTGACGACAATCCCCGCGTCTATGAAACCACGCCGCGCGAGGCCAATAACCTGTTTGGCGAATAGCAGGTACCGGTTGCATACAGTTTCATTCGCTATTGGTGATGCCCGCAGCTGAGACGGCATAATCCATGCAGCCAAACCTTCATCCTCAATCGCGCCGGCCTTTTGTGTCCAGCGGTACAGTACATGATGCTCCGGGCTGTAGTGCCAGCCAGCGTCCCGGCTTTTCGCAGAGCCGGGTTTTTTGTTTGCGCTGTCCTACAGTATAAGCCTTCCAGTATTCGCAAAACAGAAAGCGGACAAGCTTGTTTTAGATTTTCGTGAAGGGAGAAAAATGCTATGACCCGGGACCGGTTCAAAGAAATGCGGCTGGCGGCTTTGGAGAGTTTGCGGTCTGATGTGGAATTGTATAGGAAGGACCTGGCGCTGAAGGGATTTGTCAGGGATGAATTGGAGCGGAAATATCAGGCCATTTTGCTCAAAAAGGCAGAATGGGAAAAATGCGGGTTTTGGACGGAAGAGAATGAGATGCGGTATAAGGAAATGTTTAAAGGATTGCATTGACGGAAGCCTTATGCATGGCAGAAGCGATATAAAACGAATGTCGTGGACAAAATAAGCCTTGTTTTCCATGGGGCGGCGGGCCTTAAGGGCTGCGCATATGCTGCATTGCGTCCGCAAGCTTGAAAGGCAGGCGGTCCGCAGCATGAAAATGGAGGCTTCATGATGTTTGAAAAAGATCTGATGGAAGCGGTAGACCGCATCACCGAACAATACGGCGCGATCCACGACGAAATCGAACGCGTATGGGCAACGCAGATGGTATTTACCCTGCATTGGTGGCTCGATCTTGGTCTGGCCGTGCTGCCATGGGTAGTGTGGCTGTTTGTGCGGGATAAAAAGCATACGCACCGGCTGCTCTACGCAGGCATGTTCAACGCGTTTATCGCGACGATACTATGCATGATCGGCGTTTCGCAGGGAGGGTGGAACTATAACACCTTTTTGCTGCCCTATTTCCCCGAATATCTGCCTTGGGACTGGACGGTCATGCCCGTTGCATCCATGCTGTTCTATCAATTCTTCCCCAAAATCAATCCATGGCTGAAGGGTATCGTTTTTGGCGCGTTTGCGGCATATGTGGTTGAGCCGGTGTTTATCGCACTGGGTTTCTATGAGCCTTCCGGCTGGGAGCACCACTATTCCCTGCCCATCTACTTTATCATCTACATGATCGGCTACTGGTTGTATACAAGGCACTTTGAGCCTTTGGACACGCCCAATAAAAAAGCGTGATACAATAATAAAGTTCAACCTTTTTGCGGATCTGCCATCCTTTTCTTGACAATTCTTTATTTGTCCCGTATCGTATATAATCATCGTATCCAATGATTGAAAATGACTGGCCGGAGGAATCACAATTGAAAAAGAAACATGCCGTAATTGGCGTGGCCGTTCTGGCTTTCGCACTGGTTTCAATGGGCATCTTCTTTTATTTAAGGCAGGAAGCCTCGGTCATTCATGCCGGTGGGAGGACCATACCGGTGAGTGAGATTTATGTGGATCTTTCGAACAGCGGAGCCGGATCGCTTGATTCTTTGCAGCGCTTGACATATGTACAGGCATTGAATTTGGGCGGGTGCAAAATAGAGGACCTGTCTCCTATACAACACCTGGGTACGCTTACGGAATTGTATCTTGATGATAATGAAATAAAAGACCTTTCCCCTATTTCCACGCTGTATCTGCTCACATGGCTTGATATTCAAAACAATCAGGTGGCCGATCTTTCCCCGCTTAGCGGGCTTAAAAACATGAGCACACTGAACGTCTCCGGCAATCCGGTGAGCGACCTTACGCCGCTGTCCTCCATGCAGGCACTTTGGAGTCTTGATCTTGCGTCAACCGGTATTGACGATCTTTCCGCACTGAGCGGTTTTAAAAAGCTTGAAAAGCTGCGCATTCCCTTTACAAAGGTATCCGACCTTTCCCCGCTTGCATCATGCCCTGCGTTGGCTGAGCTTGATGCAAGCGATACAAAGGTATTGGATCTTTCTCCGCTTGCCGCTGTCCCAAAGCTTCGGGAGCTGCGCGCGGAACGCACAGCCGTAACTGATTTGACGCCGCTTGCTTCATGCAAAACGCTGGAAGGCGTATTCCTTTCCGGGACCCCTGCTGCGGATCTTTCTCCGCTTGCGCAGTGCCTGGCGCTTAAATACCTTTGGATCGACGGCACGCAGGTAAGCGACCTCTCTCCCCTTGCATCCTGCAAGCAGCTTACGGTCTTATGGATGCAAAATACCAAGGTGACCGACCTCACCCCGCTGGAAGGGCTGACGGAGCTGCGCACGCTGGACCTGACGGGTGCTTCGGTCACACGGGAGCAGGTGGATGCGCTCAAAGCAAAGCTGCCGGATTGCGATATCCAGGCGGGAGATCTTCCCGAGTAAATGAACGTTGGCTTAGAGCCACGGTCCTTGCTCTTCTCCTGCGCCGATGACAATGCCGTGGGTTATGATCAGTAAAGCTTCCAGGAGGAGACATCGCATTGACCCAGGCTTATGTCTCCAGTTGCCATCACGGTGCCGTCTTTTTTCAGGCCCACTGTGTAATAGCTGCCGGCAGCCACCGCTACGATATCCGTCCAGCCGGAGACATCACATTCACCGGCAGCATTTGAACCTGCCGCAACCACGGTGCCATCTTTTTTCAAGCCAACTGTGTGTGACCAGCTCGCCGCCACTTTCACGATATCCGTCCAGCCCGACACATCGCATTGTCCATTATCATTGTTGCCTGCTGCAACCACAGTACCTTCCTTTTTCAGCCCCACAGTGTGCACACCACCTGCCGCTACCGCCTGGATATCAGCCCAGCCGGATACTTCGCATTGACCGTCATCATTGTACCCCACCGCAACCACAGTGCCATCCTTTTTCAAGCCCACTGTGTGGCTGTCTACCGTGAACACGATCGCAAGTTTCTTCCATCCTCTTGCATCCCCCGGCTGTATAAACGAGTAATCCTCTTTTGCACCGAAGACCTGGCAGCCAGCCGCTACCGCCACGATGTCTGTCCATCCCGACACATCGCATTGCCCTTTGCCATTGTCTCCCGCTGCAACTACGGTGCCGTCCTTTTTCAGGCCTACAGTATGAAGGCCGCCCGCTGCCACCGCAGCGATATCCGTCCAGCCAGATACATCGCATTCTCCGCTGCCGTTGCTTCCCGCCGCAACCACGGTGCCGTCCTTTTTTAGCCCCACAGTGAACAAACCGCCTGCCGCCACTGCTTGTATATCGGTCCAGCCGGATACGCCGCATTGACCATCATTATTAAACCCCACCGCTGTCACAGAGCCGTCGCTTTTCAGGCCCACGGTATGATGGCCGCCCGTTGCGATCCCGATGCTGTCCCATATGGACGCATCGAAGGGCAGACCATTCTCCTTTGCAAAAAGGTGGGCGTAACTGTTTTCCGTTACAATCAGGCGGCACTCTTTTGATTCGCCTATCACATTTGCGCCGATGCTTGCCACGCTTTCAGGGAGGATGAGGGTTTTCAGGGCGTCGCAAAAGGAAAAGGCATAATCGCCGACGCTTTGAACGCCTTCCGGTATCGTTACTGCGGCAAGGGCGTCACATTCAAAGAATGCGTAATCGCCAATGCTTTTCACACTTTTGGGGAGTCTGACGGACACAAGTTTGTCGGAGCCCTCAAACGCGCCTGCGCCGATCCTTTCCACACCGTCTGGGATCACGAAAGATGCCCCCGCCTTACCAATGCCCATGGGGTATGCCAGAAGGGTCTTGCCCGCCTTGTCGTAAAGAACGCCCTTGACTGAAGCATAGGCAGTATTGCCCTTTGCCACTGAAGTGGCGCTGAGGCTTACGCAGCCGGCAAACGTACAATCGCCAATGCTGGTAACGCTTTTGGGGATTGTAATGGTTTTGATTTTCTGGCTGTTGTAAAACGCCCGTTCGCCAATAGCAGTAACGCTATCCGGGATGGTTATCTTCGCAAGCGTTTTACTGAAGGAAAATGCACCGGCTCCGATGGTTGTTACACCCTTGGGGATCTTGTAGGATGTACCTGCCTTGCCCGCCGGATACGTATGCAAAAGTGTTCGTGACTTATCAAACAGTACGCCTTTTTCGGACATATAGGAGGAGCTGCCTTCTGTAACAAGGATCTCGGATAATGATGTGCAAAATTCGAATGCCTGCCCGCCAATGCTTTTCACACTGGCGGGAATTGTAATGCCCGTCATGGAAGAGCATGCTTGAAACGCACCCATGCCGATGGTTTCGACGCCTTCCGGGATTACGATGCTTAAAAGGCTTTGGCATTTTGCGAACGCCTCTGTACCGATGGCTTTTACGGGATAGCCGTCCAGCCCGGACGGGATATCAAGGTGCTCCCCGGATCCCTTATAGGCGGTAATTGTGGCAGCCCCATCCTCGAGGATGTATGTAAAATCATCACTTGCCGGCAATGTCTTGGAACTTGCGTCCGTACCGCCGCCAAGCGTAAATTCCTTGCGCAGCTCGGGATTGTCGTAGGAATATACCAGGATGGCATCCGGCTCAAGAACCTTATCAAAATAGTAGGTCACCTTGCCGTCCTGGAAGCTTGCGCTTTGGCATTCATACTCTTTGCCCTTGCTTTTGATACTCACAAGGATGTGAATAATGTAGCCGCCTTCCCGGATCATCAAAGAATTGCCAACTCCGTCAAGTACAACGGCCGTGTTCCCGTTCTCGTCGGTTCTTAACTCATCCACGGAAACGGTGTATGTTTTGTCTTCAAATACCACTTGCACGCTTTCCGGATCGGTAACAACTTTGGCGGAGGCTGAAATTGCAACCGTAAGGCAAAGCAAAAGAGCAAGTAGGATGGCAAGCCTTGTTTTCATGGATTTCATCCTTTCGTTTCAATATAAACAGCCGGATGATACTCTGCAGGTCTTATTTGTTCAGCAAATAGGTGATCAGCCAGCTCAAGCTCGTGCCGGCCGACGAGGCAGACGAAAGGGCCGGAATGTTTTCTATGATAACCGCAACAAAGGCTTGGCTGCCCCGCGTCCAGGTATATCCGTTATAGCTGTCCCCGCTCACGTCATTCCCCTTTGCCCATTTGCCGCCACGTAGCGCAGCATCATAAAAATCCTGAACTGATGAACCGGAGCCGGGCGAAACAAGATAGACATGCAAACCCGCATAGGAGCCGCTTTCATCCAAATCGATTTTCCAATCCATGAATGGGCCGTCTGTAAGAGCTGCGCCCCGAATCCCCCACACGGTTATAGGCAGTCCGTGCATTACCGCATCCGCATGGGTCCACTCATCGCCGCCGCTGTATGATGGGATGCTGTCCGATGATACAGGTTCCGAACCGGTTTCCGCCTCCGGCGCAATCGCTTTTTCTCCTGCAAACACCTCGGCCAGAGTGCAGGTATACTCCTCTTGACCCGTGACAACAACGCGCATCTTAAGGTCATCATAGGTCATGGATTCAGGAACGATGATCAGGTATTCAATTTTGTACAGCGCGTCTTCATTGTTTTCGAGACGTGTCCAATAAGACCGTGTGGAAAATCCGTGTTCATCGCCGGCCTTGTCGACAAGCGTGATTTCCAAATCATCGCAGTTGCTGCGCTTGCACTCAAGGGGAACATCCATGGAAAGGCGGATGATTTTGTAGCCGGGGTTGGCTACCAAACTTCTGTCCCCCTTTTCACTTTGGCCTTTTCGGATTTCTTCCTGGTCATCCGTTACGCCGGTGAACTTTAAAACCCACTCTCCACGCGTAACGGTGAAGCCTGTGAAGGGAGCGCTCTGCCCTTCCTGTGCCAGGGATGCATAGGACACCATTAGCAGCGCGGCAAAAATGAATACGGCGATGATCTTTTGCATGTGTTTCATGATGAAGACCTCCCTCATATTCGTGCTTGCTGGTTTCGTTTGCCCTATTGTAGAACAATCCGCACGGAAAAAGGTGTGCTGCAAGCACACTCGTTCACATTTTCACGAAGCTTCAAGCCGGCAATGCGGCACTCTCCCCGCGAATCATCTTTGGAACAAAATGTATGCAAGTGTGCTTTAAGCACACCTTTTTGCAGGAACGGAATGATATGATGATCTCAATGAGTAAAGAAAAATAGAAGAGGAGAGTGCAGTATGAAAAAGGGATTGGCAGCGCTGCTTACAATGGCGCTGATACTGTGCCTGTGCGCGCAGGCTTTTGCCGCAGGACCCGCTTTAACTATTGAGGAGGCTGTTCATCAGTTCCTTCAGGAGGCCATGGCCAAGCAGGCGCAAATCGCTTCGGACGGCTGGCAGCGGTACGTATTCAGCCGCGGCGCCGCAAGCATTTCCATACCTCTTGAGAATTTTGATATTGCCAAGGGAAAGCCGCTTGCCGTCAGCTTTATGCTGACCAGCGGCAATCCCCAAACAAAAAAACAGCCGCAATATACGGGTGATGCGGAAGCTTACTTGAGCATCATCATACAATCCATGACCACGCCAGATACCAAGGCAAAGCTGAATCTCAACATTACCGAAGTGTCGGGCGGCTATGCGGTGGCCTTTGCGCCCAAGGCCGAAGCGGCGCTGCAAAAGGCGGTCAAATCCGCCGCAGCCTCTGCCCAAAAGGCGTTTAGCGATAAAAAAGTGCTGACTGCCTTGACTGATTTCTTTCTGCCTTCGCCTATTGCCGTTCCCAAAAAGGCGCCGGCATCCCTGAAAGATGGCGAATACCGGCAGGCATATATACGGTATCTTGACCGAATCAGTACTGATGAAGAAAACCGGCTGCTCCTGCCCTCGTTCCTCTACGCAATAAAGGATTGCAAGCTCAATGCCTCAGGCGGCCCTGAAGCGCTCGAACTTACCTTTCTTATTCCTGATCTGTTGGGGATGATAGAAAGCGCCGGCAGCGATGTGCAATATGATATGCGCTATGACGGCCGGGCCAAAGCGTATACCAAGGAGGAGCTGAAGCACAAGATCATCGCAAATTTGGAGCAAAAGGCCATTGCCCACCGCCATGGCAAGAATAAGGGCACGGCTGAATACTATAAGTTCAATCTGTTCGATCTTAACCGGGAGCTGGATGCCTTTGCCCTCACTTCAATCTATAGTGACAGCGCTGCGCCTAAAAGCAAGCTTGAAACCGCTGTAAGCGGTACGGCAGAGAGCATGAACGAACTTCCGGATTACCCGGCTGTCAAAAACCCGAAATCCGGCCTGGTGAGCGGCAGAAACTCGGGCACAAAATGTATCTTCAACATGCCCAAAGACGGCCTGAACTACTGTGTATGCGTATATTCGGCATCAAGTGACGAACAGATACTGGCGGCATACTCCAACAACGGCGGCAGATTGACCTTACGCATCCCGCAAGGTACCGTGTACTTTATCATCGGCGAAGGTGCAACATGGTACGGCCCAAAGTATCTGTTCGGCGAAACAGGTTCCTACATGAAAACAGAAAACATTGATATCCTAAGCAACCGTTACTATCATACATTTACAGTCAAGCCCAAAACCGGCGGCGGCAACACCGATACATTTACCCTCCCTTTTGGCAACTTGCCCAAGTAGCCGCCGCGGCGGCCTCCCAGGTATCCTGACCGCAACATGCGGGCGATTCATAAGTGCCTTGCCAGAATACAAGGAGGAATTTTATGATATTTCGTACGGCAATGATGATTCTTGGCATAGCATTAGGCTTGTTACTGCTGATCTCGGGATGCACAAGCCTTGTCGTCTTTGCTACAGTGGGTAACACCACATTGTTTTTTCAAATGCTGATCTTTTTTGCACTGGGCATCTTTTTGATGAGAGTATCCATCCGGTGGGGCACCGACAGAAGGAAAAAGCTGCTCGCTGCTTATTTTCTTTTGATCACGGGCGCTTGCGTATTGCTGACACTGGGATCGGTCGTAACGATCATCGGCCTCTATTCTTCCGGTATGGATAAGATAGCGCCGGATATACCGGTAACCATGGCCATACTGTTCGTATTGTGCAGCATCATCTTCGGAAGGTTCGGGGTCAAATGGCTAAAGGAAAGTACAAAAGCTGCGGGCGCCCAAAAGGATGTCCCTGCACACAGGCCTTCTGCCTTGGCTGCCAATGACGCCGGCATCACTGCCGGGCGCAATCAGGCGCCCCAAGATGCCGGCGCCGTCTCTGTGCGGTCCGCCCCGCCAAGATCATTCCCTGTTTATACTGGAAGCGGCAACTGCGATGTTTGCAACAGCGCCATACATGGCGGTGATGCATATCAGGTGCCTACGGATGTATTCTATTCCTCAGAAAAATACAAAAAGCAAATGGATGCATTATCCTACCTTACCGGGATGTCCGGCGAACAGTTTATTCGGCAGATGAGGGCAAACGACAAGACAGCCAGTTCAGCGGTATGCAAAAACTGTATTAGCCTGTTTCAGTAGCTTCCGCGATCAATATATTCCGCAAAGCTTATGTCCTGCATGGCCGGACGGTTATTTTCCATAAATTCATCCAGGTTGGATGCCTTGAACAATTGCCTAAGCAGCGTACTGATAATTCCGTACACCTTCGGGATTTCGATCCATAGAAAAGACCCGCCTTTGCGGGTCTTTTGTAATGCTTACAAACCAATCATGGGCTGACCGTAAAAACCTCCGACAAAGGCTTAGCCTCAGCCGCCTGGCTTTCCTCATGCAGTTTGGTGATCTCGGCGATATCCACCGCCAGGTGCGTGCCGTCTGCGCTGTCATAATCCAGGAACATGCCGGCTACTTCGAAGTTCCCCATGAAACTCAGCAGCATGCCTCCAATATACTTTTCGCTGACCTCCTCCACTGAAAAGCGGATCATCGAAACACCGTTCTCCTCTGCAATGGACTTGATCCCCGCCATGTACAGGTAATAATTGTCCGGATCACCGGTCCAGCCTGCAAACAGTTTCGGTCCCGACGTTGCCGCTGCCGCCAGGGGCAGGGGCCCGATGTCTGTGGGAGAATCGAACTTTAGCAGGGCGACATCCCTTTTTTCATCCACTGCAGCCACTTTGGTTACATGATACGGTTCGCCGGATTGGCTTACAGCTTCCACCTTATAAGCCCCTGCCAAAAGGTGGTATGGGACCGCCAGGGTGTTATTGTCAAATACCATTAATCCTATGCCTTCGGCTTTTACATCGCCATCCAGGCCATAGACCTTAAGTTCCAGCACCGATTGGGCCATGGCGTTGATAATGGCGTTTCCGTCCGTCGAGGATTGGGCAAGAGCGCAAGGTGCGGCTGCAGACAAAAGCAAAATCGCCAAAAACATCATCGCAGCCCACAGGATGGATCGTTTCATGGGATTTCCTCCTTCAAAACACATTCTTGCGGATGCGCCGTATGCGTGCAATCAAAACATTACTGCGCCGCCGCGAAGGATCATCATTCCTGCCGGAGTATTGGCCAGCCGGTCCGCCAGGGCGGGGTCAAGTTTCTTCAATATATCGTAATGCCTTCTGGCCGAATCGAAATCCACGGTCGCCCCATATGCCAGGCACAGCGACATATGGGCTTTGGCATGCTTTGGATTCAAACGTACCGCTTCAGTCAGATGTTTGATAGATTCCTGCCATTTCTCCTGCTTGGCGAGTTCCGCCCCCTTCGTAAAATGGTCCTCCGCCTGAGATTTGCTTTCACCGCCGAACAGGTTTTTGAACAGCCCCATAGCCAAATCCCCTTCCGTATTTATCTGTGCTGTGCATTATCGTTTGGCTGGATGCCAAAGCGCTTTACGAGATCTTTGCCCGCGCGCAGCCTGATATATTTGATGAAGGACAGGATCAATGAACCGGTGAACGCTTTCCCGCATGCCGGGCTTTTTTCGTTTCCGCATGGCTTTCGTTAAGGGGAAGGATTCGTGCTCAAATACACGGACTCTCCATCCTTTATCACATACAGGTCAGATTTACCGTAAAAACCATTTTTGTAAACAAAGCAGCAGTAATCCTTGGTGATAAACATTGTTTGTACATAGTCTATGGAATCGCTGGTTTTCAATATGGTCTTCCCGGCAAACGCCTCCAGGGCATCTTTCGTAGCAAGCTCACTAAGGCCGGATTCGTAGGCAAAAACGGCATGCGTGCCGCTGTATTCCAAAGAACCGCGAGCCTGCCCCATATCCGTAACATCGGACCCGGGAACAAATAATACGCTCATTTTGCTGAGTTTGTTGATAAGTGCCCTGGAAACCGGTTCGTCATCAGGCAGCACATCCAAAGTTTCCTGCGGTACAAGCGACAGCGTTATATCGCCTACGGAGATGAGGCTTGCAGGATCAAGTTCGCCGGCTTTGATTCTTGTGATCAGCTCCGCCAGGGTGCTGTTATACGCCTCCTGGCCGCCGACAAAAACGCGCACCGTCAGCCCGTCATAGCTTAAGCTGTCGGGTACCATGTACAGGTACGACAATTTGGTAATGGGTACACCGTATGCGGTGGAGACGCCGAAGGTATATTCGCTGCCGGTCCCGTCAAGCAGGCTTACCTTTAAATCGTCGGTATTCTGCCGGCCGCATTCCGCGGGAACGCGCATCATCAGACGTATCACCTTGTAACCCGGGTTATCCACCAAGGTTACGTTGCTGCTCAGCTCGCTTTGAATGACGTCGCGGTTGTCTGTTACGCTGGTAAAATGCAGTGTCCAGCCGCCCTGCGTAAAGCCAGATCCGGCGGGGGAACCGCCCTGCTCCGCAAGTGCCGGAACATAGGCGGCAACCACAAACATGGCAAGCGTCAGCGCGGTGATGATTCCGAACAAGCGTTTCATGAAAAAGCCTCCTTCATTTCAGGGCGCTGCGCCGTTTTCCGCGCAAGCCCTTAAGACAGATTCCGGATGGCAGCGCCTATGCAGTTGCCGGCCCGCCGGGCGGAATGCTCCGCCGCCTGCTTCGCCGTATGCGGCCGCCGGGCCTTATGCAGCATGGCATCCTATCGATATCCCGGATTATACCATCTTTTCATAACCTGCTGGTGTGCTGCCGGCACACTGCTCTGTTTTTCGGCAGTGCAGCTTAAAAAGCGCGTCCCATCCTTCAATTGGCAGTCTTCAGCAATTTTTGTTACATATTTACACAATTCCCATTGCGTGCTATAATTTGAACAATAGGAAAAATAATGAAAAAAAGTCTGTAGGCAAGTAAACATTTGCCTCTCATAAAGTATATAGAAAAACGATAGGGAGGGATCACTTTGAAAAAATGGATGCTCTTTACCCTTGTGCTTGCGGCGCTCCTGTCCATATGCTGCCTTGCCCTTGCCGACGCCTACGTTGTAACCAGCACGCAGCCCAACGGCTACTGCTACCTGTACGACCAGCCTACCTCCGTAGGCAGCAGAAACCTGGGCCGGTACGACAACGGCGCCTGGATCGAATCTCTGGATTGGAACGCCGATACGAAGTACGCGTATGTTTCCACCTGCGACGGCCAGGTGGGTTATATGAACAAAAACAGCCTGTCATCGCTGGAAGGATGCTACGACCTTGCCTTTGTGAACAGCACGAAGCCCAACGGCTACTGCTACCTGTATGACCGGCCCTCCTCCGTAAACGGCACGAACCTGGGCCAGTACAATAATGGCGAGAGGATCATAATATTGGATTGGTATGCGGACGAGAATTACGCAAAGGTTTATACCGCCTACGACCAGACAGGATATATCCGGAAAGCCTGCCTGTCATTCAACTGGGAAGACGCCGGTGACGACGGGATGATAGACGGCGAAGCCTACTATGTAGGCGGAACGCCCAAAGGCTATTGCTATATGTACGACCAGCCCTCCTCTGTAAATGGCAGAAACCTGGGCCGGTACAATGACGGCTCAGTCATCTATATGCTGGATTACTATGCCGACAAAACATATGCCTACGTACAGGCCCCCGATGGAAGCACAGGTTATATCAGGAAAGCCTATCTGACAAATTAAAGCAGCTGAATCAGCCGGGAGGCCAATATCATGAAGAAGACTGCAGCATTTGTGCTGGCGGTATGCTTGACGTTGTCCATACTCACGCAGACGGCGCTGGCCTACAACTTTTACCTGATCCCGGACAGCAATGCACGCCGCCTTACGGAGAACGAGCTGTGGGGCTGGGACTACGACGCGCTGGGCTATATCCTGAACGAGATCTTCGCCAGGTACGGCATGCCCTTCAAACGGGACGGAAAGTATTACCCCTACTTTACACAGCAGGATTGGTACCATGAAAACCCGGGCTTCACCTATTCCGATGTGCAGACAGGCCTGGAGTGGGACAACGAGCGGCTGGTAAAGGAAGTCCGCCAGCAGATGAATTCAAGCGGGACGACAAACCCGGACGGCCGGTCCATAGAAGACGCAATGCTGGAAAACGACAGCGGAGGCGGCTTTCATGGCGGCGGCGAAGAGGTTACGAACGAGGGCTTCCCCTGCCTGGCGGAATATCATTTTTCCGCAAGAAACGGGAAACTGCCCGTATATTCCGGCCCGGGGGAATACTACTACCGCGGCGCCAAAGGCAAAGCCTACTGCTCCACCAATGAGGAAGTGTATATCGGCGGCTGGGAAGGGCAATGGCTCCTCGTTTCCTACAGCGTGGACGCTGGCGGGATGCGCATAGGGTATGTAAGCGCGCATGCCCTGCCCGAATCAGTCAACGCGCCGTCCCTTGTGTTTGAGGACAGGGACTATACGGTGATCAAAAAATGCAGCCTCACCGACGATCCCTTTTGGGACCGGCGCACCCTGACATCGCTCCGGCCCGGCGATCACGTGATTTTTCTTGCGGAGGCTGAGGGCTGGGCCTATGTGGACGTTTCCAATTCGGATGTGGGCACCATCCGGGGCTTCATTCCCTTTTCCTGCATTGAGCCTGAATAATGCATTCATGAAATCCATTATCCATGCCTTCCATAACCCAGAGCTTTTACTCCTTTCGCCTCCTTCGTCGGCACCATCCCATCTGGCGAAACGAGCGGAGCGCAGCACCGCGACGATTGAGCCAGATGGGATGCTGCCGCCGCAGCGACTGAAGGAGTAAACGGGATGACATAAGCGCAATACATTGATGTCGTGTACCATACAAAAAGCCTGAGGGATAATGCACGCATCATCCCTCAGGCTTTGTTTTTCCATCCCAAATAGCCTACGGCTGGTAAAGTATCACGAAGCTGCCGAACAAGGTGGTTGAAAAATCCATGGTCCCGGTCTCCCGGTTGTACTGGCTGCCGGGTATGATACTTGTCCCGCCGCTTTCGTCAATATGCATCACGACAAGGTTTTGAGGGTTATCCACTGCCGGGCCGGTGAGTGTATAGGGAATGGATATCAACACCTGCGCGGCGGGATCAGACTGCAAAACTTGATCATCACCCATGCTCATTGCGAAGCAGGTCACCTGCAGGTTCCCCGATGGTGCGCTCAAAGAGCCCGGCCCTCCCGGCCCTGCCCCAATGCCACCCGACAGGATGGTGATGGTCGCGTCCCCCTCCGTCCCTATCAGAGTGCCCTGCGCCCCACCCGAACCTAACAGGTTGGAAGGCATTGAGGCGCTTCCGATATCGGTTTGATAAGTCAGCGTGCCTAAGCCCCCGCCGGCGCCGCTTATCAAGCCGCCGGGGAACGTCATGGAGGCAAAGCCGCTGTAACCAAACTGGCTGGAAGCGGGGGGCGCCGGCAAATTCGTCAAAGTGCTTCCGTATAACGATTGAATAACAGACGGAGGCATGTAGACCGGCGCGGCGGGCGGCTGGGAAAAAGAAAAAACCGAAAGCTGGAATCCGGGCTGCATGAGTAATGCCAGGCCTCCCGAGCCCACGGTAAGAATCTGTGTGCCCGATCCGCCCGGATCAGGATTCAGCGTGACCATATTTGTTGTGCCGCCGTTTAACAGCACCTGGGGCTGGGGTGTTTGTTCTTCGTCTTCCTGGCTTGAGTCTGACGTGCTTGCACTCCATTTTGCATACACATTTACGGCATCGTTTACAGCCGTATTGGCGGTGAACGCGCTGCCCGTACCGTTTTGCCCCGTATACCAGCCGCCGAATGTATGGCCGCTCCACCTTGGGTTTGCCGGCCAGAGCGCGCTGCCAACGCTCGTCCCCGCCTGCACCGTCTTTACGGTGTACGCTTCATTCCTGTCGTAGAAGGAAACGTTATACATGGCCGGAGCGCTGTCGATAGCGGACACCGTCAGCACCGCCTCGGCGCCCGCGTTAAACAGTATCCTGAACGAAAGGGAATCAGCCTTTTTCAGCCCCAGCCCTGCAAAAAAGCTTTTTTGAATCGTCAATGTGTTCCCGATCACCGTAAAGTCTATGGGGGAAGCCAAGGTTTTCGACCCCAAGACCACACCCGTTACCGACTGCGCATCATTGAAAGTGATATGCGCTGCCGCACCGGCGGGCGCGTACAGGTCATACGTGAAAGCCGCGGGGTTCAATTGCGCGTTCACAAAGACTGCAGTCGCCGGGAATACCGCTTTTATCACCCCGGTACCGGCTTCATTGGCTGCTGCGGCGCCGTTTACAGTAAAGAAATTTGCAGGCACACCCCTGAACGTAAGGCCCGCCTTTGCGCTCAAAGTGACCGTTGCCGTGTAGACGGTTCCTGGTTTGAACGCAGCATCGGCCGGAGACCAGGAAACGGTGCCCGTATATTCGTTCGTCTCCGTGATATGGGCAACGGGCGCAGCGCCCTTTACGGGGGCCGTCACACCCAATATGGCGGCGATGCTGACCGGCAGGGAAGTATCCACCGTAAACGTGCTTTCGGCGGAGAATGCACTATCCCAGCCCGCTGCATCCCTCGCCAGCGCTTTGACGGTATGGTTTCCATCCGCCAGGGATTGGACGGGCGTAAAGGACCATTTTCCCGATCCTTCGGCAGTCACGGTACCGGCATAATTCCCGTTCATATAGAGGAGAATGGCGCTGAGCGCTTCTCCCGTTCCCGTAATTTCAGGCGTGCTGTCGTTTGTTGTGCTGCCGTTTAAGGGCGCGGTTATCTCCGGCGCAGCGGGCGGAACCGTATCCACGGTAAACGTAATCATGTTGGAACATGAGCTGTAATTCCCCGCCGCGTCCCTTGCCATGGCATACATGATATGTACGCCTTCGCTGAGGCGGGTAGGCTGTGTGAAGTTCCAGGCTTCGCTGGCTGCCACGGTACCTACGTCATCATGATCCACATAAATGACCACGGTGTTGTTCAGTTCGGCAGATCCGAAAAATGTGGGCTGAGGGCTGTATGCCGCTCTTCCGGTCAAAGGCAGAACGGAAGGATTGGCAGGCGGAATGATATCCACCGTAAAAGTGCTTACATTGGAATCCTGGCTTGTGTTACCGTAAGCGTCCGCTGTTTTTGCCTTTACGGTATGGGATCCGTCGGCAAGGGGGGTGGGCTGGATCAGTAACCAAATACCGAATTCGTTTGCCGTCACAGTGCCCGCGATGGCTCCGTCTACATAGATTTTAACGGCGGTGCCGGCCTCCGCCGTACCCACATAGGAAGGCGTGCTGTAGTTTGTGCTGTATCCGTTTGGCGGTGAATTCAAAACAGGCGGGGCGGGCGGCACCGTATCCACCATAAATGTATTTGTATTGGAATCGGCGCTGGTATTGCCTGCGGCGTCCGTTGCAACAGCCCCTACGATATGGTTTCCGTCAGGCAGGGGGACAGGCTGGGTAAAGCTCCAGCCGCCCGCCCCGTTAGCGGTAGTGGTGCCGAAAGAAGAGCCATCCACTTTAACGGTTACGGTGCTGTTTGCCTCAGCCGTACCCGTAATGTCCGGGGTGATGTCGTTCGTGCCGCTTCCGTCGGCAGGCGTAGATACAACGGGCGTGGCGGGCGGCGATGTATCTACCGTGAAATTGTTTGTGTTCGAATCCACGCTGGTATTTCCAGCGGCATCCGTTGCCGCTGCCCTTACTGTATGGGATCCCTCATTCAATTGGATTTGCTGCGCAAAGCTCCAGTTGCCGGACCCGTTGGCCGTTGCAGTTCCTAATTCGATCCCGTCCACGATGACGGCGACTGTGCTGCCTGGCTCAGCCGTTCCTGAATGCACTGGGGTGTTGAATCTTGTGCTGCTTCCGCTGTAAGGCCATGTGATCATGGGCGCTGCGGGCGGCGTTGTGTCTACCGTAAATGTGTTTACATTGGAACCGGCGCTGGTATTGCCAAGCGCGTCCGCCGCCGTGGCCCTTACGGTATGGGGTCCGTCGCTCAAGCCCGAGGCCGGAGCAAAGCTCCAGTTTCCCGACGCATCGGCTGATACGGTCCCCGCGGCACTCCCGTCCACAATGACAGTAGTGGTACTGTTTTGATCGGCCGTTCCGGAATAGACAGGGGTATTGTCATTTGTGATGCTTCCGTTGGCAGGTGTAATGACCGAAGGTGAAGCAGGCGGTGTTGTATCCATTGTAAACGTATTCGTATTGGAATCCGCGCCTACGTTCCCCGCAGCGTCCCTGGCCATTGCCTTAACGGTATGGGGCCCGTCGGCAAGGGGGGCGGGCTGGGTAAAGCTCCAGCTGCCGGTCCCATCGGTGGTAGTGGTGCCTTGAGCAACCCCGTCCGAAATGACGGTGACGGTGCTGTTTGGTTCGGCCATTCCCTGATACGCGGGTCTGTTGTCATTGATGCTGCTTCCGTTTGCAGGCGCCGTAACCACAGGTGCGGCGGGGGACACTGTATCCACCGTGAATGTGTTTGTATTGGACGGGGCGCTTGTATGGCCTGCCCCGTCCGATGCCACCGCATATACGTCATGGCTTCCTTCGGTAAGGAAGGTGGATTGGGTAATGCTCCAGTTGCCCGACGCATCGGCTGGAGCGGACCCCGCTGACACGCCGTCCACCTTCACTTCTATAGTCATACCGGCTTCAGCCGTTCCCGAATATGTGGGACGGTTATTGTTCGTAAAGCTGCCGTTAGCAGGCGAATTGATGTGAGGCGCCGCAGGGACTTCTTCCGCCGGCGCGGCTAAAGGGTACAGGGTAAATAAAAGCGTGAAGCACAGAAGTACGCTTAAAATCCGCCTTGCATTCATAAACGGTTCCTCCTTAGTATAAACAAACCATGGGCAGAAATAGATAATCTATATGCATTATAATTATTAAACCCAAAAAATTCAAGAAAAATACAATATTGTACATTTTTCTGCTTTCAAACAAAAAAAGAAGGCATCCTGATCCGATGCCTTCGCGCGTATCGCTTTTTTAAGCCCGTCCCAACCTCAGAATACCGTTTCAAAAGCATCCCAGGGAATATTGACCGGCTCGCTGAAATTGATGATCCTGTCGATATGGTTTAGCAGCGGAAAATCCTCTTTCCGTAGCGCGCCGCGCTCTATCAAATTGCGCACCGCCCTGGCAGCCCGGGTGGCAATGACCAGAGATTCCAGCGTGACGCCGTGCAGCTCCTTTTCCGCCTCCACCATGCTCAGCCCGCGCCCCAGCAGCGTGCCAATAAGCCGCGTGCGGCCGCCGAACACCGTCACGTACAGGTCGCCGGCGCCGTACACAATATTCTCGTCCCTGCCGCCCAAATGGGCAATCAGCCTGCGCATTTCCCGCACGCTCTGCCCAAATAGCGCGGCCTGGGAGTTGTAGTGCTGCTTTCCGCCGGCCCCTTCCATACGCTCCGAAAGGCCCACCGCCAGCGTAACGCCCAAGGCGTATGCGTTCTTTAACGCCACCGCGCATTCCAGGCCAATCACGTCGTCGGTCAGGCTGATATGATAATAGGAAGTGTTCAGCATAGCCTTGATCTTTCGGAGGAGCGCCATATCCGGCCCGCAGAAGCACACCTGGGTCGGGTCGCGGTCGGCCAGCTCGTAGCTGGTGCAGGGGCCGCCCACGGCATTGAAGGAAATGTTTTTCGTACAGTACTGCGCGTACAGGTGCGGATACGCGATCAGTCCCCCATCCTCCGTATCCATGAGCCCCTTGGTAACGGACAGCACGGGCAGCTGTTCCGGAACCACGGGCAGAACGGTATCCATAAACCAGCCGATACCAAAGCTTGATACGCCGCCGATGAGCAGGTCTGCTCCGGACAGCGCTTCATCAAGCTGCTCAATCTGATAATACTTTACCCCATCCGGCAGAGGGCGCTTGAGTGTAATGTGATACCCCGTTTCCCTTACATGTTGAATGATCTCCCTGTCCAGCGGTGTTCCGACAAGCCGGACCTCATTCCCGTTGCTCATGGCCGGATAGCTCATGGCCGAGCCCATCATGCCGGCGCCGACAATTGTGATAATGCTCATTTTCCCACTCCTGCTTTTATCTGTGCAGCCCATTTGCCCGGAGATGGGAAAGCGCCTTTTCCGGATCGTTGGCGGTAATCAGCACCGCGCCGTTTGCGATGGCGCCGTCATAGGAAGCAAGGGAATCGTCGGGGTAATACACCCACGGCTGAACATTGCGGCTAACGGCGTAATCAAACGCGCTCTTGGGTGCCACAGGCGCTTCCTTGGGCCCGAACAAACAAATGCAGTACAGGTATTCGTACGGGTCGCGGGCTCGTTCGCCCATCAGATCCAGGGGATAATAGCCGTGCAGCTTGTACCTGTGGCCATACTTTTCATCCACATATTCCAAAAGCTCCGCGCTCCAGGAATTGATCACGCAGCGGTCTGCCATGCCGTACTTTTCAATAAGCGCCAGGCTCTTGTCCGCCGATTCCCATGCCCATTCGGCGTCGTCCTTGGGGTAATCCTTCAGCTCCACGCACAGGCCGATGTCCGGACGGCTCTTTAACAGATCCAGAAATTCAGCGAACGTGGGGATGCGCGTTCCCGCAAACTCTTCTCCCTTGCGGCAGCCCGCGTCCAGCTTTTTGATTTCCGCCAGGGAATACGAGCGGATCAACCCCGTACTGTCGGTGGTGCGGTCGACCTTGTGGTCGTGCATCATGATAATTTCCTTGTCCCTGGTCATGTGCAGGTCGAATTCCAGCATGTCGATGGGCAGCTTCAAGGCCGATTCAAAGGAAACAAGCGTATTTTCCGGGAACCGGGCCGCATATCCGCGGTGGCCTGATACAAGAACCGTTTTCTGCTGAACCATACATTAACCCTTCTTATGAATATTTTATTTCACGCCTTTATAGGCAAAAGCGGCAATGATCTTCTGGCTGGCGAACAGGAACACGATGATCACCGGCACCACCAGGATGGTGTTGGAGGCCATGATGTTGTTCCACAAAAGGCCCTGCTCCGCATCCTTCAATCTTTCCACCGCCATGGTGAGGGGGCGGACCGCGTCGCTCATCGTCATCACCAACGGCCAGAAGTAGGCATTCCAGTGGGCGATGAAGGAGAACATGGCGATGGTGATCATGGATGACTTGCTCATGGGGAGCATGATCCTTGTCATAATTTGAAGCTCGGTGGCGTTGTCCAACCTTGCGCACTCCACAATCTCATCGGGGACCTGCTTAAATCCCTGCCGCAGCATGAAAATGCCGAACGCGTTCGCGCCAAAGGGGATGATCTGCGGCCAGAGGGTGTTGATGAGCGTCAGCTTGGATATCATCAAAAATACGGAAATGTAGGTGATCTGCTCCGGGATCATGAACGCCACCAGCACGATGCCGAACAGGAAGCCCGACAGCGGGAACTTGCGCTTGGCAAACGCGTACGCAGCCGGCACCATGACCACGATCTGCAGCGTAACGACGGAAGCGGTGATGACAATGGAGTTGAGCGCGTACCGCCACAGGCCTATGCCCAATTGGCTGATGGTTTGAAAGCTTTCAAACGTGAAATTTCTGGGCCACAGCGTGGGCGGTGTGACTATCGATTCGCCATAGGTTTTGAATGCCGTGATCAGCATCCAATAAAACGGAAAGGCAAACAGCAATAAAACCGCAAGCTTGATGATATCCCCCGGCAGCTTGGGCAGGTACAGCAAAAACCTGCGCTTAAACTGCCTCTCCCCCATTCGCTTTGTCAGCATATCTTTCTTCACCCCCGCTCACTGGTAATGGACGCGCTTTTCAAAGCCCCTGAAGTCCAGCATCGTCACAACGATCAATATGACCATGAGCACAACGCCGGCAGCGGAGCCTATGCCCAGCGAATTGTTGCGCTGGAAGGCGTAGTTGTAAATGTACAGGGATATCACCTGCGTGGAGGTGCCGGGCCCCCCGCCCGTCATGAGCCTTACGGAATCGAACACCTTGAAGGAACCGATGGTGATGGTGATCAGCAGAAAGAAAAGCTGGGGCGAAAGCATGGGCAGCGTGATCTTCCAGAATGTTTTTGTGCGGGACGCGTTGTCCAGCCGCGCCGCCTCGTAAATTTCCGGCGGGATCGACTTGAGCGCGGAGAGTATGATGAGCGCGTAATAGCCGATGCTTTTCCACGTGTTCATCACGATGATGCAGGCCATGGCGGTCCTTGTGTCGCCCAGCCAGTTGACAGGCGCCACGCCGAAAACCTTCAGCACCGTATTGAACAGGCCGTAGGGGTCGGAGTTGAACAGCCAGCTCCAAATGAACGCGCAGGATACGGATGCCACCAAGTGCGGCGTAAAGAACGCTGTCTGGGCGATCTTGTTGATTCTGCGGTCCTGAAACATCCATACCGCGAACAACAGGGACAGGAAAATGAGGATCACCACGATACATACCGTGTACACCGCGGTGTTCCCAAGCGCCTCCAAAAAGTCCTTCTTTACAAAAAATATGTTTTCATAGTTGTCAAGGCCCACGAACTGCTTGTATGGGTTGGTGGCGTTCCCCTTGTACATGCTCAGTTCTATGATATGAAACATCGGATAGATCACGAAAACAAGCAGAAAGCACATGGCAGGCGCGATCATCGCGTAGGAAGCAAGGTATCCGCGCCAGGCCCTTTTCCGGGAGGATGACAAAGCGGCTTTCTCATATTTAAGCATCGCTCAAATCCTCCGCCATGGCAAGCGCCTTTCTGTAAGCCTTCTCGTCGGTATGGCGTATGCGCAGCCCGTCCCCGCCGAAAAAGTACAGGTGCTCTTTTAGCACGTGGACGATCACTTCGTCACCCACCGCAAAGTCGTCGCTCAGGCTTTTGATCATCGCGGAATACTCGCCCATGGTGACCTTGTATATCGTTTCTGACCCAAGCATCTCGCGGGTGGCGATTTTGCCGCGCTTTTTAAAAGCGCCTTCCTTGGCCTTTTTGGACATGACTGCCTTTTCGGGCCGGAAGCCCATCTTGCCTTCCCTTTGGATGTCCAGTATGTTCATGGCCGGGGAGCCTATGAACTGGGCGATAAACACGCTGTTGGGATCGTTGTATATCTCCTCCGGCGAACCTACCTGCTGGATCTTTCCCTTGTCCATAAGCACAATCACATCCGCCATGGACATGGCCTCCACCTGGTCGTGGGTCACATACACGAAAGTGGTTTTCAGCTTTTCGTGCAGCTCGATCAGCTCAACGCGCATCTGCACGCGGAGTTTCGCGTCCAGGTTGGACAAGGGTTCGTCCATCAGGAACACCTTGGGCTTTTTCACCATGGCCCGGGCCAGCGCCACGCGCTGCCGCTGCCCGCCGGACAGCGTGCCCGGCTTTCTGTCCAGGTACTCCGAAAGGTTGACGGTTTCCGCCACTTCCCTGATCAGGCGGTTCCTTTCCTCCTTGGGCACCCTGTTGTTTTTCAGGCCGAATTCTATATTCTCCCGTACGGTCATCGTAGGGTAAATGGCGTAATTCTGGAACACCATGGCGATGTCGCGCTTGCCGGGGTCCAGGTCGGTAATGTCCCTTCCGTCCATAAAAACCTTGCCGGATGAGGCCGGGCCGATCCCCGCGATCATGCGCAGGAGCGTTGTTTTGCCGCAACCCGACGCCCCGACAAGCACGGTAAACTTCCCGTCCTGTATGGAGAGGTTCAGGTTTTCTATGATCTTTGCATTGCCGAAGGATTTTGACACATTTTTGAATTCTATTGCAGCCATGCGTATTCCCCCCGATGCTCAAATTGCGGGAATAGGTATGAAACATTGAAACCGGCAGCAGCTACTGCGCCGGTATTCCACAGCGTTTTCTATTTTTCCAAAGAACGTGCCGACGGCACGTTCTTTGGAATAAGGGGCTTCAAAAGGATATCCGTTTTGAAGCCCCGCCCGGGCAATTAATCTCAGAACAGGTCCGCCGTATTCTTCTTGATATACTCGACGGCCTCTTCCGCGGTGATGCTCTTGTCCTGAATCAGAAGGGAAGACGCATCCCAGCATACGATGGTGAAATCCTGCAGGAAGGGCACATAGGGGTATTCCTGCGGTTTGGCGGTGCCCAGCTGATCATAGGGGACTTTGGCCATGGGGTTCTTTGCCCAGTAATCCACCAGGGCGGGATAGGTGGCGACGGAGTTGGTCACAGGCACGTATCCCGTGGTCATGGAGGTGTTGGCAACCACTTCGTCGGACATCAGCATTTTCACGAACTCCCAGGAAGCCGCGATCTGTTCTTCGCTGTTGTTCGCGGCAATAATACCCACGTTGCCGCCGCCGATCTCGGAAACCGGAGTGGCCTTGTCATAGGTGGTGAAAGGCATAACGCCCAGTTCAATATTGTTTTCCGCGCAGCCCTTCATGATATTGCGCAGACTGCCGCAGGAATTCCAGAAGCAGGCCAGCTTGCCCTGGAAGAAGAGTTCCTGGAGTTTGGGGCCCTGGTCCGTGGAGTCAAAAGGACGGCACCAGCCCTCGTCTACCCAGCGGCGCCAGTCGGAGAGCACTTTCAGCATCGTGCCGTCCTCCAGCGCGGGGGATGCGGAGCCGTCTTCGTTGAACATGCTGGAACCTAACTGCCACAGGTTCGCGGCATTGTAGTAGCCAAAGTCTTTCAGGCACTCAAAGCCCCATACCTGCACTTCGCCGGCCGCGTCAACCTTGTACAGCGCCTTGGCGAAAGCTTCCAGCTCTTCGATGGTGGTGGGGGGCGTAAGGCCCGCAGCGTCCGCCATGCCCTTGTTGTAATACAGCATCGGCGTGGAGCGGAAGAAGGGAACGGAATGCAGTTCGCCGTTCTGGTTGCCCATGGTGAGCATGAAGGGAGCCATGAGGTTGTTTACGTCAAAGCCGTCCTTCTGCGCATAGGGCGCCATGTCGGCCAGCACGTCGTCATCCATGAACCAGCCGACCATGGTGTTGGCCAGTATGGCCACCTGGGGCTGCTCCTTGGCCTGTATGGACAGCTGAATCTTGGCGGTTAGCTCGTCATAGTTGCCGATGAACGTTTCGATAACCTGGATGCCTTTTTCCGCGCCGACGGTGGTGTTGAACTTGTTGACCGCAAACTGGACCGCTTCCTGAAGCGCTCCCGATCCGCCCGTGTGCCAGAAGTTGATGGTAATGGGATCGGCCGCAAACGCCGCAGGCGCCATCAGCATCACCATGACCAAAACGAGGATAAGAGATACCAGCTTCTTCATGCAGGGGTTCCTCCTTCACGGTATTCCTATTATAAAATGGTACGCCCGACCATTCTATCCCGGTCAATGAGGCTGAAAGCGCTGTGCAATGCGCTGAACCCAATCCATGATGGCAAAATTGTTCCGGTTTTTACGTTGCCCTGTCTTGTGATTTATTCTTATCATATCCCATACAAATGTGGTTGTCAAGCATAATAATGTTCTTTTTAAACATTTTCCCGTTACAATAACAACATTATCCCATCGGCGGCGTGAGAAACGGTCATGGGTGGATACATATCGCCTAGCATTGCCCATGTATGTACGAACCGGCAAATTCCTCGAGCAAACCAATATCCTGCAATAGCCATAACAGCGTATACCTTTCCTTTAACTCCTTTGCATAAATGATGGATTGTTCAATTTTGCTTTTGCCGTACAGCTTCACAAAATCCGGCATAGCGAGGCCCAGCTCATCAAGCAGCGCCGCCATCTCGTTTTCTTCCGGAACCTCGTTCAGCACGGTTTCTAGCTGCGGCCACAGTTTACGTATTCTTGCTTGCCGCTCCTCACGGCCATCTCCGTAAAAGCCCGCTCTATTTTGCAGCGAAATGATCTTCGGCGTCAAAGTGCCGTATACCGCCTGAATACGTTCATGCCATTTTCCTTCGTCCATTGGCCCAAAATCTGCCCTTTGGAATTCATGAACCAGCCGGTGACGCAGCGCGCACGTGACCAATGTACTGTATGCCACATCAATCCCATGAGGGAAATACGGCTGCCCATTCAGCAGCCCAACCACCTCAAAAAAGTGAGAAAGATGATGTTCACTCCCTGAAGCCGGGCGTGAATTGCCAACATAGCTCATACAAAAACCGACAGCGACAAGCGCTTCCATCAGGCGGGCAATGGCATGCTCATCCCGTCTGTTGACCGCCTTAAGATCTTCGCGGCATATTTCAATCTGCCGGGCAACCATATCGTACACTTGCCGGCAAAGCGGCTCTCCGTTTATGATATGGCTGATTTTCCAATCATTCAGGCTGGAAATCTTCCCGAGTATGTCACCTGCGCCTGCGCGAATCATTGGAAGAGGGGCCTGCCTCAAGACACCGGTATCAGCCACAATCCAGCGGGGCACATGTGCTTCATAAGTAACTTTCATGCCCTTGATCATCAAAGCGGCCCCCGTCGACGCAAAACCGTCCATGGACGGAGCCGTAGCAACGATCATATAAGGCAGCTTCAGGCAAAAGCTTGCCCATTTGCAAAGATCGTTGATTACGCCTGAGCCTACGCCGACAATCGCCTGCGTCTGTTCATGGACGCTATTTAAAAGCGCATCAACGGCATCATCATCCGGAACCAGGATCTCATTTTGCGGGTAGCGCATCATGCGGACGGTAAAGCCGCCGGCAGCAAGCAAGTCAGCCACCTGCCGCCCGCAGGCGGCCCAAGTGTTGTTGTCGCATACCAAAACAATATTTCTATGCTCCCCGAGCATTTGGGGTATAGCCGATAACGCGCCGTTTTCAATGATAACCTGACGGACACCGCATTCATGTACCGAACCGCATGCACACCCATCCAACCTTAAGGCAAAGTCAAACTGTTTCATCGGTTCAAAACTCCTTTGTCGGATCAGCGCTCAGGCTGCCATACGGCGGCTGTTTCAAGCGGGCAAAAATCCGCTACAACTGAAGAAAAGTCCCGGTAATCATCGATCGGCAGAAATGGAAAGTCCGAGCGGTACACCGCTTCGTCATTGCCGCCGATACCATAATCGTCTCCTATATACAGCACGTTTTCGTGGCGCAGGCCTTCGCCAAGGCAAAAACCATCCAGGGCGAAATACTTGTCATACGGCGCCGGCGCCATATCAAATGAGGAACTGCCGCCAATAAAAACGCGGTACTCGGGAAATGCGTCTGCCACTTCGCGGTACATGCTTCTGCGTATGGCCCGGTCCGGGTCAAAGGACAACTTTTCATGAAGCGGCGCGCCTGTACCCAGCAAGGGGAAAGTGATGCTGCCTGAATGATGGAACTCGACTGTATCGCCTGTAAACTGCTCCCTTCCCAGCACCTTTCGAAGTTTTGTTATTTTGTCAGTCACCTTATCCTTTTCACAAGGGCAGCTCCTGTTAAATACGGTTACCAGGCTTTCAGAGGCCGCGTCGTATTTGCCGTATTGGAGCCCATAATTTCCAATGATGTCGATGGGATACCGGTTCATCTGCGTAAAGATCCGGTTGCATTCTCCCGCGCCAACCATCAGCAGGCGGTACTTCTTTCCGAGTAAATCAAGTACTTTGCGGTTCTTATCCTCAAGCCTGGTTTTATGCTGGGTCAGTGTTCCGTCCAAATCCAAGGCAACGACCTTTATCGCTTGTATGTCCACAAATATTCCTCTCCGTCGAATCGCCAATATGATTACATTTATTATATATACCGGCTGGAAGATAGTCAATTCTGGCGCATTTATTGATAAATAATCAATTTCGATCAAATAATGCTTCCGGAATATTGTGCCGGGAAATAAAAATGGTATAATGAAGGAACACTTTTTAAATGAGGATGAAAACTCCATGCTGAAAGAAGCACGTTATGAAGAAATCGCAAAGCTTTTAAGCCGTGAAAAAACCATGACCGTGGAGCAGCTGGGCCATGCTTTATACGTAAGTCCGCCCACGATCCGCCGTGATCTGAACGAAATGCACAAGATGGGCCTTGCGGTGCGAATCCATGGCGGCGCCATGGCTTCTGATGACAACACCCTTGGGATTCCCGTTGATTTCCGCAACACCATACGGTCGAAGGAGAAGCAAAGGCTTGCCAAAAGCGCTGCGGAGCTGATCAAAAATGGCGATGTTCTGTTTATAGACGCGTCAACAACCGCGCTGCACATTATCGATCATCTTCAGAAATACGAAAACATACGTGTAATCACCAACAGTATCCAGGCAGCGGTGCACCTTCGGAAACACAATATCAAAACGTATTGTACGGGCGGGATATTGATCGAACATTCACTGGCATTCGGCGGCAGCTATGCCCAGGAAATGATTCCGCAGTTCAACATCGACATTTGCTTCTTTTCTTCTTATGGCATCAATGATAAAGGCTGGGTCGTGGATTATTCAGAACTGGAAACGGAAATGCGCAAGATAGTTTTCCATCATTCCGCCAAGCGTGTTTTCCTATGCGACCAGTCGAAATTTTTGAGGAACTCGGTCTTTAACCTGATTCAGCTGCGGGACCTTGACTATATCATCACCGATGCCCCCCTTCCTTCCGGCATGAATACCGGCTCCGCGTGCTGCATTGTGGTTTAGCGTGGAAGCTTTAAATATGACCGGCACACGAACAAAAGGCATTCCTTCATATATCAGGAATGCCTTTGTGATTTTCCAACCGCAGGAGCCCTGGGAAAGGTTCCTCATATCAGACGCGAAGAATTTCCTCAATGGCGCGCCCGTCGATATCGCCCAAATCAAGGCCCAATGCGCAGGCAAACGTAGGCGCCTGATCCACAAGCGGCCTTTTTTCCACTACTGCGCCGGCGGTAAAGCTTGGGCCGAAGGCCATCATGGTCGGCTGGGGCCCCTTGTCGGGATGATGGCCGTGGGTGGCGTTGCCGAAGCGGTAGTCGGTGATATCCTTGCTTTTCACGATGGGGCGCATCCAATCGTTTGTAAAGGAGGAATAGCCGTCGCTTTCAATCACGAATGAGAAATCTCCGCTTAAGCGTTCTTCCCGCTCCGCTTCTTCCGCGGTATACACACGGCTGATGCCGTAAATGCCTTCCCCGCACATATGGGAAAGAAGCTTGTATGTTTTGTCATACGCCGCCTTGTCTTCCGGGTTTTTCATAAACACCTGGGCGGACAAGGCGGTGGATTTGCAAAAGGCCGTGAAATCCGTGATATTTCCGTTTTCGTCTACCTGAATCAGCCCGTGATCGGCAAATACAGCATTGGGCGATATGGTGCGGCAGATGTTCAGCTGCCCATGGTCGCTGGTGATGACGAAGTCCGTATCCTCATAGATGCCGGCGTCTTGCGCAGCCTTTATCATATCGCCCAGCCACAGGTCGATTTCGTGCAGGCCGTGTGACACCAGCGGGGAAAATAGCCCGGTGCTGTGGCGGTAGGCGTCGATGTTGGCGGGGTGGATCATGAGCAGGTTCGGCTTGAACTCCCGTATGATGGCGCAGGCGCAGGCGTGGATAAACGCGTCGCAATAGGGGTGAACGCGGTTGACCAGCATATGCAGGTTTTTGTCCACCACTTTTTCCATCACTTCCGCGCTGCTTCCGGAATGGATGAAGCAATCGCGGGTGGATTCATCCTTGCTTTGGGGCCAGTATTCATTGATGAGATAATCAATGGACTTATGGTTGCCGGTCACCGGCCAGAATACGGCGGCTGTGGTGAGGCCCTTCTTCTTCGCCGCGTCGAATATGTCGGGCACTTTCACGGCGTCGTTCATCAGAACCCAGGGGGAGCTTTTTTCCAGGAGCGTGCTCTTTTCATTGTTGATGATCCCGTGCCGGTCGGGATAGACGCCGGTACGCATGGTTGTGTGGCACGGATACGTGAGCGTGGGATAGACGGAGCGCACGCGGTTCACCCTGGCCGTCCTTGACCATATGGAGGAGAAGTTCGGCAAAGTCTTCAGCGTTTCAAGATCTTCGTAAACAAGTGCGTCCTCTGAAATCACAATAAGATGGCGGCTCATAATTGGCTCCTTTGTATGATGTTTTTTCTGTGGTCAAGTAGATAAAAAGATGCAGGATGCATTAAACAATCAAACTTGATGTATGTTTCTGCTTTTTACTCCTTCCGCCGCCTGCGGGCGGCGGAAGGAGTAAATCGCCCCATCTGGAGTTGTACCAACAAGCACATACCCCAAAATCAACACCCTACGTTCTCCCAGTTCGCCATCAAATACCGCTCCGCCTCCAAACACCAAAGGCCGCCGTTGTTTTTCACGATCCGGTCCAAATCCGCAAACCGCCTGTCTTCCCCGGCCTTTTTATACAATTCCGTAATATCCGTCAGCGGCATATTGATGTGCGTATAGATCAGCTTTTTCCCGCCGGGTATTTGCGGCAAATGCAGCGTGGCCTCCCCCGCAGCGTCCAGCCCGCCCACATGGGTCACCATCACAGCGGGAGTAATGCGCCCGGCGGCGGTCAGTTCCAGCGCTTCCACCATATCCTGGGTATTGCCGCCGGTGGTGCCGATCACATGAGCGGAATTGTAGTGCACATCATAATAATTAAGTTCGGCACGGAAGCCCGTATCCTCCGGGCCGGCGAAAAAATTCATGCATCCGTCCCTGCCGAGTATGGCAGAAGCCATTTCCGTAACCTGTTTTACTGGCGCAAACACAAACACGTCATCAAACCCGCCCTTGGATAATAAGCGCAAGCTTTCCACCGGATTTTCCATGGAGGAAGTGTTCAAAAACTCCAAATCAATGCCAAGCTTCCGGGCCGCTTCCTTGGGAAAAAGCTCCCTTGACCTTTTCAGCCGTTCTTCATTGATATCCGTGACCACAAGCATCCCGGGCCTTCTTAAACAGTGCAGCGCATAATCCACCGCGCCAAGCCCCATGGGGCCCGCCCCGGCGAGTATCGCCATCTTGCCGCCTTCCCTGATCCCCATATCATGGTGGTAAACGCCCATCTTTGTATGAAAGCAGGCATGGAAAGCGCCGATATTGCAGCTCATGGGTTCCGCCAAGGATGCGGCAAAATACGCATCGCCCTTATATTCCAGCAGGCAGCCAAGCTCCATCACTTCGGGCGGTATGATGCAGTACGTGGCGTCGCCCCCGAAAAACCGGTACGAATACCCCGGCGAGGCCATGCTGCCCTTGTAATTGAGCGCCGGCTGCAGCGTGAACTTCATGCCCTTTGCAAACTGCTTTTGATGCATCCGCCCGACTTCCACAATATTTCCGGCAAACTCATGGCCCATGATGGTCGGATGCAGTGCAACATCCTTGGGTACGCGCTTATGCTTTTCCCCCAGTATGGCACACTTGTAGGTGGACATGCATATGCTGTCGCTGATGATTTCCACCAGGATCTCATCATCCTTTATTTCCGGCAGGTCGAAGGATTCCAGCCTCAGGTCGGATGCTCCGTACAGCCTTAGCGCGCGCGTCTTCATACTGAAAAGTCCTCCACAATCACTTGCGGTATGAATTCCCTAACCGTTTCCTGCGCAACCGTTTCCGTGCCCTCGCACATGACCCCGGCAGTACCCGCGGCTATCGCCAGGCGGATGGAATCCATCCAGTCTTCGCCCCGCTGAAGGGAGAGAACCAGGGCCGCCAGCGCTGCGTCCCCCGCCCCCACCGTGCTCTTCACGGGCACCTTGATGCCATGCGCAAACTTTACGCGCCCGCCGCGAATAAATAAAGCGCCTTTTTCGCCCATGGAAACCATGACCTGCCCGATCCCCCGCTGGCTTAAGTCAAGGGCTGCACGGGCCATGTCCTGCATGCTGTCAAAACGCCTTCCCATCAGGCGCGAAAACTCTTCCTCATTGGGCTTTATGATATCCGGCATGGCTTGAACGCCGTTTATAAGCTGCGTCCCGTCGGCGTCCAGGCATACCCTGACGCCCTTTTTATGAAGCCTTTGGGTCCATTCCGCATAAAGCCGGTCGTCCGTGCCCGGCGGCGTCTTCCCGGCCAAAACAACCATATCGCCGCTTGTTACCTTCACCGACAAGCTTTCAAAGACACGGTTCAGCGCCCGGCTGCTTACCGCCATCCCCGGCTCGTTGATATCCGTATTGGTATGAAGCGTTGGATCGATGATTTTGAGGTTGGTGCGCGTTTGCTCCCTTACAAAAGCAAAGTCGCTCTCGATACCTAACTTGTCAAGGCATGTTTTGATATACCGGCCCGCCGCGCCGCCCAATATTCCCATGGCGACGCTTTTCCCACGAAGGGCATGAATCGTTTTGGATACGTTGATGCCTTTGCCGCCGGGATCCAGCCGCATTTTTTCCACCCGGTTCACCTGCCCAACCGTAAACATGGGCAGCGTCACCGTTTTGTCCAGCGCAGGATTCAGCGTTACGGTTACGATCAACCTCTCATCTCCTTTGTCTTAAAATATCGGGAGCGGATCAGACAAGTTTGCTTTTTACGAATTTTAGTTCGTTTCAATCATTATATACATCATATCATGTTTGTTTCTATAGTCAATAGCGGAATTTGTGTAACACCTCTCTTTTCATAAAAAAATCGGCCGCCGAAGCAGCCGCCGAAGGTTTCCAAAGGGCTCCGTAACACTGCCCCTGCCGGTGGCAGATTTGGGCGGTGTGGAGGAGGCTGGCGAAACGAGCAGTGCGAACGGAGTGAGCAATGCGACGATTGAGCCAGATGGGTAGGAAAGCCCTTTGGTCGCGCCCGCAGGTGCGATATCCTTTTTTGAATAGCTTTATTCATTATTCACTTGCCGTGCCAGCCCTGTAACATTAAGCAATCCATCAAGATAACATGCTTAATTATACGCATACCAAGATATTATACTTCTCAAACTCCTGGCGCGTTTTATCACTTAAGCCCGGATCGGACACCACCACATCCACATCCTCCAGGTCGGCGAAGGTGAACGTGCTGGTAATGCCCACCTTCTGCGAGTCCATCAAAACGACCACCTTTTCCGACTTGCGTATCACGGCGCGCTTCAGCTCGCAATCCTCCTCGGAACCGCAGGTGAACCCGCGGCCGTGGATATAACCGGTAACGCCCAGAAAAGCCGTCTGAAAGCTGATATTCTCCAGATATGTCAAACTTCTGGACCCGTTGACGCTTAGGCTGTAGGGATTGATCCGGCCGCCGACCATATACGTCTGCGCTTCCGTCAGGCGCGCCAGTTCCAGCGCACAGCTGATGCCGCTTGTGAACACCAGGTATCTACCGTCCGGAAAAACCTTGGCAAACTCCGTGGTGGTGGAGCCCGAATCAATATAAATGGAAGTATTTTCGCTGATCAGCTCTGCAGCCTTCTGGGCGATCAGCTTTTTCACCTCTGCGTTCCTGGTGCTGCGCTTAAAAAAAAGGTCGTCCGTGCCGATCACCACTTCCACGGACTTTGCGCCGCCGTGAATGCGTATGATCTGTTTCATGCGGTCCAGGTATTCCAGATCCCGGCGCAGCGTCATTTCGGACACCTGTGGAAACTCTTCCTTCAGCGACGCAAAGCTTACGGACCCCTTGCGGTTGATCAATTCCACCATCGCCTGCTGGCGCACTTTCATGCTCATAGCACGACCACCTATCATTCTATATACAATCAACAGTTTACTACAGAAGTAAAATGATTCCAAGAGTCATTTTGTCACCTCAGCATGCACTGGCCGCCGGTGACGGGTATGGCCTGGCCCGTTTCATACGTCTGTTCAATGCAATAGAATATGGCCCTGGCCACATCGGCCGGCTGGCAGCCGCGGCGCATGGGCACCTTCGCTTCATAAAATGCTTTCACATCCTGCACGTTCCTTGCGTCCGGCACCTTCCCGGCCTTTAAGTACTGCACAAGCAGGCCGGATTCCGGATCGGTCCACAGCGGGCCATCCAGATAATTGCCGGGGCACACGGCATTGACCTTGATGTTATATTCGCACAGCTCCAGCGCGAAGCTTTGCGTAAGGCCGATGCCGCCGAACTTGCTGCCGGCGTAGGCAAAATTTTTGTTGCTGCCTTCAAGCCCCGATTTGGAATTGACTTCTATGATATCGCCAATCCAGCCGGGGTCCGATTCGTGCTCCGCCTGCATGATCATCGCAGCGTATTTTGCGCACAGGTAATAGCCGGTATAGTTGACGCGGGTCACAAAATCAAAATCAGCCTTTTCCAAGGTGTTAAGCGGCCCGGACCGCACGACGCCCGCATTGGCAATCAACACATCCAGCCCGCCGAAGCGTTCCACGGTCTGGGCTGCCATATTGGCCACGCTTTGCTCATCGGAAACGTCCGCGGTGACGCCAAAAGCCCTGTCCCCAAGCTCCTCCGCGGCCATTTGGGCAATGGGGCCGTTTATATCCGCAAGAACGACGCTTGCGCCTTCCCGGTGCATTTCCTGTGCGATGCCTTTGCCAAAACCCTGCGCGGCGCCGGTCACAAGTACAATTTTCCCGCTCAGGCGGCCAGGCGCAGCGATCCTTCTGCCTGTATTGGCCCTGGCAATCTTCTGCCACAACCCCATATCCACAGACATATCTCCGCACCCTTTTCATAAAGATGTTCGTACCTTACATATACAATGTTATGTTAAGCGTTGCATATGTTTTTGTCAACCGTTTTCAGTACCTTTTTGGAAGGATATGTGATATACTGAACACAGCAAGTACGTTCAGCCGGCAAAAAAGGATCCCAGCCTGAACAGAACCGGGAGGCAGCCATGAAATACATATTGGATACGGTAAACCTGTCCGACATAAAAAGGTGTAATGGATTTCTTCCGGTCTCGGGCGTGACCAGCAACCCCAGCATAATCAAGCAGTGCGGCGTCACCAACTTTTACGGCCATTTCCAAGCCATCCGCGATATCATCGGCCCGGAAAAATCCCTGCATGTGCAGGTGATAGGCCAGGATTATGACGCCATGATGAAGGATGCCCGCGCCATCTTGGAAAGAACCGGCCGCGGCGTATACATCAAAGTCCCGGTGACGATGCACGGCCTGAAGGCAATCATGGCGCTGAAAAAAGAAAACGTCCGCGTCACCGCCACCGCCGTATACCAAACGGCGCAGGCCCTGTTGGCCATGGAGGCGGGCGCGGATTATGTGGCGCCCTATTACAACCGCATGATGAACATGGACATCAACGCAGACCATGTGATTGAAACCATAGCGGGTATGATTGCAAAATACGGGTATCAAACGCAGATTCTGGCTGCCAGCTTCAAGAGCATGGCGCAGGTGAACCAGGCCATATCGATGGGCGCCCAGGCGGTAACGCTGCAGCCGCAGCTTTTGTACGATATCTTTGAAATGCCGGCCATCCAAAAGGCGGTGGACGCCTTCCTGGAAGACTGGAAAATCTCTTTCGGTTCAAAGACCCCCGCCGATTTATAAAAAATCCGCCATCATCCCGGAAAAGCTTCGGTAATCATCCACCTTCAAAAAGGTCATCACCGGCGCGCCGCTGCCTGAAAACCTTCCTACGGGAAAGGCGCGCTTGATTGCAGCCTGACAACCCATCTAACGAAATTTTCAATTTGCGGTAAAGACGCAGGGGCGATTATGAATCGCCCGTAAAACCCGCACATGTTGCCTGTGCCGGATACAAAGCATGGGTCCCGCCAAAATTCCTCTGCTTATGCGGCTCACTGCCCATATTTGATCCAGTCTTGAGAAAAATTTTCCCGGTTGTGCTTGACAATTCCCTATTCTGTGATACTATAAATTTAATTTTGTTATTAAAATTATTAACGTTAATATTGAGGTGGCGTATGGCGGCTAAAACGAAACAAACCTTGTTTGGACTCGCCCTGCTTGCTCCGGCCGTTTTGCTTCTCGCCCTTTTGTTCTTAAGACCCATGGTGGACCTTGTGGTCACCAGCCTTACGAACAAAAACCTCTTGCGGCCGGACCGGCTGAATTTCATCGGCCTGCAAAACTATGGGTGGATGTTTTCAGAGCCCAGCTTCTGGGCCGCCATTTATAAGTCGCTGCTCTTTACGCTCTGTGTAACTGTCATCAGCATCGTGATCAGCATGGGCATCGCGCTGCTCATGAACTTTGAGTTCAAGGTAAAGCGGGTGCTGTTCGCGCTGATCCTTTTGCCCTGGGTGACGTCGTACATGTCCTCCGCCTTTGTGTTCACGCTGCTGTACGACTACAGCTACGGCATATTCAACTATCTTTTTTCCGACGTGCTGGGCCTAATGGGCGTGCAGAACTGGCTTGGCTCGACGAGCACCGCCATGGGCGCCACCATCGCCGTTGCCGTGTGGCACTTCCTCCCCTTCTCCATCCTGGTATTGACCAACGCATTAAAGCAGGTGCCCGCGGAGCTCAACGAAAGCGCGCGTATCGACGGCGCCGGGAGCTTCCGCATTTTCACCGCCATCACGCTGCCAACCATCAAGCCTTCGCTGATTACCCTGATCATCGTGCGCTTTGCCGCCGCGTTCAAAACCTTTGAGTCCATATATCTGCTTACCCAGGGCGGGCCGGCGGAAGCCACCACCACGCTGCCCATGTGGTATTACCAGATCGGCTTCCAGTCCTTCAGGGGCGGCAAAGGTGCCGCCATCGGCGTAACGCTGATACTCACGGTGCTGATCGCGTATTTCGTACTCATTAAAACCTTTGGAGAAGATGCAGTATGACAGCGAAAACGGTAAAACGGATCGTACGGATCGTATTTTCGGTGCTCGTGGTGTGCGTGGTGATCTTCCCCATCTACTGGCTGGTGCTGACGTCCGTCCGCCCCATCGATGAAACGCTCAGCTACCCGCCCAACTTTCTGCCCAACTTTTCCACCGTCACCCTTAAGCACTACGCCACGGTCTTAAGCGGCAGGATCGGCAGCTCCACCAACCAATACGGCCTGCCCACCTTCTTTTTAAACAGCGTGATCGTATCCACCGCCACGTCGGCCATTACCATATTCATCAGCCTGTTCGCCGCCTACAGCCTGGTCAGGATCCCCTTCAAGGGCAGCCGGCTCTTCTCCCACCTGATTTTGTTCTGCTACCTGATCCCAGGCATTGGTTTGCTGATCCCCATGTTCACCATGGCGGTGAACATGAAGCTGAACAATACGCTGCAGGGGCTTATATTGTTCCAAACGGCCACGTGCCTGCCGCTGGGCATATGGTTTGCAAAAGCCTTCATCAAGGGCCTGCCGTTGAGCGTGGAGGAATCCGCCAGGCTGGACGGCTGCAACGGCATGCAGATCATATTGAAGATCGTTCTGCCCCTGGCCGTACCGGGGCTTGTGGTGGTGGGCTTCAACACCTTTCTGGCCTCCTGGAACGATTACGTTCTCCCCTCCATCCTGATCGATGAGGAGCGCTATAAGCCCCTGATGGTCGGCCTGTACCTGTACTTCAACCAGAACATCGGCGTGGTCTGGGGCGAAATGATGTCGGCCGCCTTTGTGGCCAT
Source organism: Bacillota bacterium (assembly GCA_023415715.1). Taxonomy (GTDB): domain Bacteria; phylum Bacillota; class Clostridia; order Christensenellales; family Aristaeellaceae; genus JAEWAH01. The sequence continues at coordinate 535 of JAEZJP010000074.1, read as the reverse complement.
GGTGCCCATCTTCTTTGTGTTCTTCTATTTCCAGAAGTACATCGTGGGCGGGCTTTCTGCCGGAGCCGTGAAGGGGTAAAGGAAAGGGTAAATGAAGAAAACCACTTGTTCGGATATACAATCATAATTGCTCCTTCCGCCTCCTTCGTAGGCATCTCCCTCTGCAATCCTCCGGCGTTGCGGTGCCACCTCCTTTTAAAAGGAGGCTAAGGGAGGCTCTACAGCCGAAGCGCCGCCTATGGCTCCGAAACCCCGACCCCGCCAGTGGCGGATAAGGGAGGGGTGAAGGAGGCTGGCGAAACAAGCAGTGCGAACGGCAGTGAGCGATGCGCCGATTGAGCCAGATGGAGGGATGAAGCGAGGCGGAGGAGGCTGGCGAAACGAGCGGAGCGCAGTACCGCGACGATTGAGCCAGATGGGATGCTGTCGCCGCAGCGACTGAAGGAGTAAAAGGGGAACTTCAATCCGTTTTCATTCTCTAGTGGACTTTCAACTACAGAAGCTACGAATTCGCAAGCCCTGGTAGAGAGATCAA
>JAEZJP010000054.1 GCA_023415715.1 Bacillota bacterium | reverse complement strand
CACATACTGCATTTCCCGGCTGGCGTACCGGGTGGAAAAGGGGCTTACATATCCGCTGTGATCCAAGAAATATTCCCCCAATTATCTGAAAAAATCGACGCCGCCTTCAAAGAGAGGCTGGAACTTGTTGCCCTCTACGTTCTTGTACAGGTATTCCCCGCTGCGCTCGGTATGGCACATCTTGCCCAATATCCGTCCATCCAGGGATGTGATGGCCTCGATGGCCGCGTAGGAACCGTTGGGGTTATAGGGCAGCACCATGGTTGGTTCTCCCGCAAGGTCCACGTATTGTGTGGCGATTTGCCCTTCTTTGGCAAGCTTTGCAATCAGCTTATCCGGTGCAACGAAGCGTCCTTCCCCATGGGAAACGGCGATGGTGTGTATATCCCCCACCTTACATCTTGACAGCCAGGGGGATTTGCTAGACGCGACCCGTGTGTGTACAAGCATGCTCTGATGGCGGCCGATGACGTTGTAGGTCAGCGTGGGGCAATTTTCATCGGTGTCAATAATTTCCCCATACGGTAAAAGGCCCAGCTTGATCAACGCCTGGAAGCCGTTGCAGATGCCCAGCATCAGGCCGTCCCGATTGAAAAGCAGATCATGTACGCTGTCCTTCATGCGCGGATTTCTGAAGAATGCGGTAATGAACTTGCCGGAGCCATCCGGCTCGTCACCTGCGGAAAAGCCGCCGGGGAGCACGATCATCTGGCATTTCGCGATACGGTTTTGGGCATCCAGCAAACTTTCTGCTATGGCGGAAGGCGACAGGTTGTTCAGCACAAACACATCGGCATCCGCACCGGCACGATAGAGCGCCCTAACCGTGTCCACCTCGCAGTTGGTACCAGGGAACACAGGAATAAACGCCTTTGGTCGGGCACAGCCAATCTTTGGGGAAACATGCCTGTCCACAGCATAGGAGAAAACTTCCGGCTTGTCAACCGTTCCTTTGCTGCGATAGGGAAAAACACTCTCCAGCTTGCTTTCCCATGCTTCCTGCACTGATGAAAGCTCAACTGTTTCACCATATGCTAAAAAGGTATAGGCTTCCGCCGTATGGCCCAGGGTTTCCCCCACGTCCATATCTTCCGCCAGTTCCACAACGAAGCTGCCATACCTAAGGGCAAAAAGGTCGCCGGCAAAAATATCGCTCAGGACAAAGCCGATTTGATTACCCAAAGCCATTTTTACGATACCTTCGGCAATGCCGCCAAAGCCGACAGCCCAGGCGGAACAGGCTTTTTTCTCTTTGAGAAGCGCTTCTACCGTATCCAAAGTTTTCAGGAAACCGGCCGAATCGGCCAGGGGATCGGCAGAAAGCAAAACCACCTTGTGGCCTGGCTGTTTGAATTCAGGGGAAGATACGTTTTCCGCCTTTCCCGGGGCTACGGCGAAGGATACAAGCGTAGGCGGCACATCCAGGTTTTCAAAGGAACCGGACATGCTGTCCTTGCCCCCGATAGCGGCAATGCCGAAATCCAGCTGCGCATCCAGCGCGCCAAGAAGCGCCGCCAGTGGCTTGCCCCAGCGTTCGGAATTGGTGCCCAGCCGCTCGAAATATTCCTGGAACGTAAGGTATGCATCCTTGCGGGAAAAGCCTGCCGCCGTAAGCTTGGCAATGCTTTCAGCCACCGCCAGGTACGCCCCCTCATAGGGGTTTTGTTCCGTGAGATATGGGTTGAAGCCATATGCCATGCCGGAACAAACCGAGGTATTCCCGTTTTCCAGCGGCATTTTGGCAGCCATGGCCTGAACAGGTGTCAATTGACGCTTTCCGCCAAAGGGCATAACCACGGTTCCCGCGCCGATGGTGGAATCGAATCGCTCCACCAGACCTTTTTTGCCGCACACGTTCAAATCGGACATAAGTGCGGTCAGCTTTTCCTTCAGCGTGCCGGCCATCATATTCTTCCCGGCAGCTTTCCCCTGCCTGATTAAAGCCGAAGCATGCTTCGACGCCCCATTGGAGTTCAAAAACTCCCTGCTTATGTCTACAATGGTTTTGCCCCGCCAGGTCATGTTCAGGCGCTTTTGCTCCTTCACCTGGGCTACAACAGTGGCTTCAATATTTTCTTTCCGGGCCTCTTCCAAAAAGGCTTGCACATCCTCCGGGGAAAGCACCACGGCCATGCGCTCCTGGCTTTCGGATATGGCCAGCTCCGTACCGCTCAAACCCTCGTACTTTTTGGGCACGGCATCAAGATCAATGCTCAACCCGTCGGCCAGTTCGCCGATGGCCACAGATACACCGCCGGCGCCAAAGTCATTGCAGCGCTTGATCAGGCGCGTGACATCAGGGTTGCGGAACAAACGCTGCAGCTTTCTTTCTGTAGGCGCATTGCCCTTCTGCACCTCGGCCCCGCAGGTTTCAATGCTGGTCAGCTTGTGGGATTTGGATGAGCCCGTGGCCCCGCCGCAGCCGTCCCGGCCCGTGCGCCCGCCAAGAAGCACCACGGCATCCCCAGGGGCAGGCGTTTCCCTTCTTACATTGGCCTTAGGAGCAGCGCCCAGTACAGCGCCGATCTCCATACGCTTTGCCACATAGCCCGGATGGTAAATTTCATCCACAAACCCCGTCGCCAGGCCGATCTGGTTCCCGTAGGAGCTGTAGCCCGCTGCGGCGGTAGTTGTGAGCTTGCGCTGAGGCAGCTTGCCCGGCAGCGTCTTGTCAAGCAGGACCAGCGGGTCTGCCGCGCCGGTCACCCGCATGGCTTGGTAGACGTATGTACGGCCGGAAAGGGGGTCACGGATGGCCCCGCCGATGCAGGTGGCCGCGCCGCCGAAAGGCTCGATCTCCGTGGGATGGTTGTGGGTTTCGTTTTTGAACATCAAAAGCCAGGGTTCCTGTTTACCGTCCACTTCCACGGTTATTTCAATGGAGCAGGCGTTGATTTCTTCGGATACATCCAGGTTGGGCAGCTTCCCCTGTTTTTTCAGATATTTTGCGCCGATGGTGGCGATATCCATCAATGTGATAGGCTTATCCTTGCCTCCATGAACCGTATCCCTAAGCGTAAGGTACCGTAAAAAAGCCTTCTCCACCCGCTCCTTTTCAATATTCACCTCATCCAGCACGGTAAGGAAGGTGGTATGGCGGCAGTGGTCGGACCAGTAGGTATCGATCATGCGGATTTCCGTTAAGCTGGGATCCCGGTTTTCCGAAAGAAAATAATCCTGGCAAAACAGCAGATCGTCTGCATCCATAGCCAAGCCGTATTTGCGCACGAATTCCCCAACGGCATCCCTGTCCAGCTTGCGGAAGCCGTGCAGCACCTCAATATCCTCCGGTTCCGGGTAATCCATCTTCAGCGTGTCCCTTATTTCCAGGGATGCTTCCCGGCTTTCCACGGGATTGATGACATATTTTTTGATCCGCCTTATATCTTCCTCCGAAGGATTTCCGCCCAGAATATAGATCTTGGCGGTGCGCACCGCAGGCCGCTCACCTTGGGATATAAGCTGGATGCATTCGGCGCAGGAATCTGCCCGCTGGTCAAACTGCCCGGGCAATGATTCCACGGCAAAAACCGCCACTCCTGAAAACGGCAGCGCTTGATAAGCATTATCAAGCTGCGGCTCGAAAAATACGATGGGCTTGCACATTTCAAAAAGCGCTGCGTCGATGCCCTCCACGTCATAGCGGTTAAGCAGCCGCAAAGAAGTCACGCTCTTGATATCCATCAAGCCATGGATTTCATTCAGAAGCTGCGCGGCCTCCACGGCGTACGGCGTTTTTTTCTCCACATACAAACGAAAAACAGGCATTTGGGTTCCCCCTTTAACGTTTTGATGCGTTCAGGGCACGCTGCCCGATATCACTGCGCATAAGCATATTTTCAAAAGAAATGGCTTCGCAGGCGCGGTACGCCTTCGAAACGGCCTCACCAAGCGTGTCCGCCGTTGCGGTTACGCCCAGCACACGCCCGCCGGAGGTAACGGTATTGCCATTCTCCAGCCGCCTTGTACCCGCATGGAAGTGGTATACATTAGGTTCCTTCGCAGCATTCAACCCTTTGATTTCCTTGCCGGTTTCATAGGCTTTGGGGTAGCCGCCGCTGGCCAACACCACGCAGCAGGACGCGCCGGTTGAAAAAGAAACGTCTGTCCTGTCCAATGTCCCGTCCACCGTGGACTTCATAATGGATAATAGATCACTTTTCAGAAGCGGCAGAACCGCCTGCGTTTCCGGGTCGCCGAATCGGCAGTTGTATTCGATCACCTTGGGCCCGGCCTCTGTCAGCATCAGGCCAAAGTACAGGCATCCGCGAAAAGTACGGCCTTCCTTGTTCATCGCAGCAATGGTCGGCAGGAAGATTTCCCGCATGCACCGTAAAGACATTTCTTCTGTGTAATAGGGGTTGGGGGCCACAGCACCCATTCCGCCGGTATTGAGCCCCTGGTCAAAATCCAGCGCCCGCTTGTGATCCATGGAGGATACCATGGGCTTTATGGTTTTCCCGTCGGTAAAGCACAATACGGAAACCTCAGGCCCTTCCAGGAATTCTTCCACTACCACCTGGCTGCCCGACGCGCCGAAAATTTTTTCCTCCATCATGCTATGGATGGCGTCCACAGCCTCCGCCTGATTTTTGCAAATGAGCACGCCCTTGCCAAGCGCCAAACCGTCGGCTTTTACAACAATGGGATATTTGCAGTCATGCAGGTAATTCAGCGCTTCCTGCGCATCAACAAACGTCTCATAGGCAGCGGTAGGGATAAAGTACTTTTTCATGAGGTTCTTGCTGAATACCTTGCTGCCCTCGATGATGGCGGCCTTTCTGTCCGGTCCGAATGCGGGAATGCCTTCCTCCCGCAATAGATCCACCAATCCAAGGCACAGGGGATCATCCGGGGCTACTACTGCAAAATCAATAGCCCTTTCCTTTGCAAAAGCCGCAATGGTCCTTACATCGGTAGCCTTGATGGGTACGCAATTTGCCTCCCCTTCCATGCCGCCGTTGCCAGGAAGAACATAAATTTCCTTTACCTCAGGGTTTTCCTTCAGCTTTTGCAAAATAGCGTGTTCCCTGCCGCCGCCGCCCACCAACAAAAGTTTCATGCGTTTCCTCCCATCAATGGTGGAACAGGCGGATGCCCGTAAAGCACATAGCCATGCCGTACGCATCACAGGTGGCAATCACCTGGTCATCCCGCACGGAGCCGCCGGGCTGGGCCACATACTGAACGCCGCTGCGCCGGGCCCTTTGAATGTTGTCGCCAAAGGGGAAGAAAGCGTCGCTGCCAAGGGACACGCCGGTCAGCCTGTCCAGCCATTCCCGGCGCTCCGCAGGGGTAAGGGGTTCGGGCCGAACGGTAAAATATTGACGCCAGTTATTCTCCCCCAGCACGTCGCCGCAATCGTCTGATATGTACAAGTCGATGGTATTGTCCCGGTCGGGGCGGCCGAGTGTTGCGGCAAAGGGCAGCGCCAGCACCTTGGGATGCTGCCTCAGCCACCAGTTATCCGCCTTATTGCCGGCCAGACGGGTGCAATGGATACGGGACTGCTGGCCGGCACCCACGCCAATCACCTGCCCATCCAACACATAGCAGACGGAATTCGATTGTGTGTACTTGAGAGTGATCAGGGAAATCAGCAGATCCCGCTTTTTATCCTGCGGGATGTCCGTATTTTTCGTGACGATGTTTTGAAGCAGCGATTCGTCGATTGTAAGTTCGTTCCGGCCTTGCTCAAAAGTGATGCCGAATACATCTTTCCGTTCGATGGGATCGGGCTTATATTCCGAATCAATTTGAACGACGTTATAATTCCCCTGGCGCTTGGCCTTCAAAATTTCCAGGGCTTCAGGCGCATAGCCCGGCGCGATGACACCGTCGGATACTTCCGGCTTGATAAGCAGCGCCGTTTCCACATCGCACACATCCGAAAGGGCAATAAAATCGCCGAAGGAGGACATGCGGTCGGCCCCCCGTGCCCTGGCATAAGCGCAGGCAAGCGGAGACAATGCTTTGCTGCCTACAAAATAGATCTGCCGTAGCGTATCGGAAAGGGGAAGCCCCACCGCTGCCCCGGCAGGGCTCACATGCTTGAAGGAAGCTGCAGCATGAAGGCCGGTAGCCATTTTCATTTCCCGAACCAGCTGCCATCCATTGAACGCGTCCAGCAAATTGATATAACCCGGCCTGCCGTTCAGAACCTTAATGGGCAGTTCCCCATCCCTAACGAAAATGCGGGCGGGCTTTTGATTGGGATTGCAGCCGTATTTCAGCGCCAGTTCCTTGGCCATCATCTTTCGCCTCGCTTATTTCTTGTTTTTATTGATGATATGCGTTTTGGTTTTGCCATCCGTAATGTGTATGTACCGCACAAACAATGAAACCCTATTATCAGGATTCAGGCCTTCCCACAATTTTTGCGCAAAGGTCTCTATATCCATTTCCGGCAGCTGAACGCATACCGGCTCTCCCTCAAAGGAAGGAATGGGGTTCCCGTCCTGCCTGTAGGTATGTATCAGATACCCCTCATTTAAAGCGGGCTCCGGATATTCAAAAAAGAACCGTTGCGCATCATCCGGTTTTCCGTTCCCGCTTTTTAAAATCGAAAGCCGGTATGCGCATTTCCCATTCTTCACCGTTATCAGGCCGCTGATACGTGGCGTGAAGTTTGGCGCATCCGGCTCAAAGGTACGGGTACGCAGCGCATCCTCAAATGTTTTACCGGCCCTCAAATAATCCACTACGGTATCGGTCTGGTCTCCGTTGGTGACAATGGTCTGCTCACCTGCCACGCGGACGGGAGCATAAATGATCAAGGAAGGGTCTGTAAGCTTGTCAGGATCGAATGCCTCGGTGCGGATACCGCCTTCCCAGTTCACAAACACGCGGTTGCGGCTGTTCTCGCTGCGGCCCATAATGAAATAAGCCATTACGGCATACTCTTCCGTACGGCCCAGCATAATTCCCCGGCCCGGATACGCATTTCCCGATAAGGTATCAAACAGGTCAACCTGCCTCACTGCAAACCCTCCCCAATAAAGAAATTTCCTGGCAGCATTCCTCCACCGCCCAAGGCAATAGCTGCCATTCCGCCTCCACCATGACCCGCTTTTGCAGCGTTTCCGGCGTATCGCCAGGCAGGATATCCACCGCTTTCTGGGCAATGATTTTTCCCCCATCGGGGATCTCATTTACATAATGCACAGTAGCCCCGGTTACTTTTACTCCATAATCAAGAGCCGCCTCGTGAACTTTCAATCCGTAAAAACCAGCCCCGCAAAAGGATGGGATGAGGCTGGGATGCACGTTGATGATGCGTTTTTCATAGGCTCTGATCACATTTTCCGGCAGAATGGTGATAAAACCTGCCAGTGTAACAAAGTCAATGCGGTTTTCCCGCAGGATGTCAAGCAGCTGCTCTCCGTAGGCGTTAATCGGCACGCCTTTTTCCTTTTTCGCCACAAAGGCGGGAATGCCTGCCAGCCGGGCGCGCTCCAAAGCAAAAGCATCCCCCCGGCTCGATACCACCAACGCGATCTCTCCGCTTGGAATCTTCCCAGCCGCCTTTGCATCGATGATGGCCTGCAAATTGGTGCCGCCGCCGGACACCAGCACAGCCACCCTTACCATAGCTGTACACCGTCCTCTCCGGGCACTACCTCGCCTATGACGTACGCATTCTCGCCCGCAGCTTTGAGGATATCCAGGGCTTTGTCCACATGATTTTTAGGCACGGTCAAGCACATGCCCACCCCCATATTGAAGGTATTGAACATGTCCTTTTCCGGTATATTTCCCGCCTTTGCAATCAAGCGGAATATGGGCGGTGTTTTCACGACCGCCTTTTCAATGCGGGCGCAAAACCCCTTGGGCAATGCCCTCGGAATATTCTCATAGAAGCCGCCGCCGGTGATATGAGAAATCCCAAGCACATCAACCTCTTTTAACAGCTCAAGAACAGGCTTCACGTATATTTTCGTAGGCGTTAAAAGTTCCTCGCCCAGGGATTTTTGCAGTTCTGCCTGATACCTGTGCAGTATATCGCTTTCGACGTTGAAAACCTTGCGCACCAGGGAAAAGCCGTTGGAATGCACGCCGGAGGAGGGCAAAGCGATCAGGATATCGCCAGGCCTTGTTTTTTCATTGTCGATGATCTTGTCCTTGTCCACAACGCCAACGGAAAACCCGGCCAGATCATATTCGTCCGCCGGATAAAAGCCGGGCATCTCCGCCGTTTCACCGCCGATGAGCGCACATCCGGCCTGCACGCAGCCTTCCGCCACGCCGGACACGATGGCAGCCACACGCTCCGGCAGGTTCTTGCCCACGGCCACATAATCCAAAAAGAAAAGGGGCTTTGCCCCGCAGCAGATGACATCGTTAACGCACATGGCCACGCAGTCGATGCCCACGGTGTCATGCTTATCCATCAAAAAAGCGATTTTCAGCTTAGTTCCCACGCCATCGGTGCCGGAAACGAGCACAGGCCGGCGCATGCCTTCCGTATCCAGTTCAAACAGACCGCCAAACCCGCCGATGCCGCTTATAACACCCGGGATCATGGTGCGTGCCACGTGGCTTTTCATGAGCTCCACAGCCTTGTATCCTGCGGTGATATCTACCCCTGCCGCCTTGTAGCTTTCGCTTTCGCTTTTCATAGGCATCTCCTTACTCTTTGTTGGTAATGGGCGTCTCAAACCTGGCTTTTCTGGTGCTTTGGGGCGGAGGCACGGGATATTCCCCTGTGAAGCAAGCGCTACAGAAGCCGCCGCAGTCGTGGTCCGCCAGCTTATCCAAAAAGGCGGTGTTCAAAAAGCCAAGGCTGTCCACACCAATGATCTCCCGCATCTCATCCACCGTATGGTTGTGGGCAAGCAGATTTTCCGTGGAATCGATATCGGTGCCGAAATAACAGGGGTGCTTGAAGGGCGGCGCGGACAGGCGAAGGTGCACCTCCGTAGCCCCGGCGTCCCTCAATAGCTTTACGATCCTGGCACTGGTCGTACCGCGGACCACCGAATCATCCACCAGCACCACCCGCTTGCCTTTCACGGTGGAGGTGATCACGTTCAGCTTGATATTGACTGCGTTTTGCCTCTGCGTTTGCTCAGGCTGGATGAAGGTGCGGCCGATGTACTTGTTCTTGATAAAACCAAGCCCGTACGGGATGCCGCTCTGCCTTGAATAGCCGATGGCGGCATCGATGCCCGAATCCGGAACACCCACCACCACATCCGCCTGCACGGGGTGCTCCAGCGCAAGGAATGACCCGGCCCGAAGGCGGGCCACATGCACGCTGGCGCCTTCGATCACGGAATCGGGGCGCGAAAAGTAAATGAATTCAAACACGCACAAGCTTCGCTTGCCTTTTTCTTTGGGGGGAATGCTGTAAAGGCCCTGTTCCCCTGCCACCACGATTTCACCCGGCAGCACATCCCTCACGAATTCTGCGCCGACGGCATCCAATGCGCAGGTTTCACTGGCGAACACATAACAGCCCTCACCGATTTTGCCTATGCAAAGCGGCCTAAAGCCCATGGGATCCCGGGCTGCAATCACCTTTTGGGGGCTCATGAGCACGATGGAATAAGCGCCGGTAATATGCTCCATGGCCCTTGCTACCGCTTCCTCAATGGAGGGAGCGCGGAGCCTCTCCTGGGTAATGGTGTAGGCGATCACTTCCGTATCGGAGGTGGTATGAAAGATCGCGCCGCGCTCCTCCAATTGTTCCCGCAGCTCAGAAGCGTTGGTGAGGTTGCCGTTGTGGCAAAGGGCCATGCCGCCCTTTAAATGATTGATCAGCAGCGGCTGGGCGTTGCCCCTGTTGTGGCTGCCGGTTGTGGCATAGCGGCAGTGGCCTACCGCAGCGTGGCCATCCTTTATCCCACGCAGCACATCCTCAGTGAACACTTCGTTCACCAGCCCAACATCCTTATGGCAGGTGATAACGCCGTCCTTGTTCACTGCAATGCCGCAGCTTTCCTGGCCGCGGTGCTGCAGGGCATACAACCCATGGTAGACGGGGGCCACCACGCCAGCGCCATCCTTGCGCCAGATGCCAAAAACGCCGCATTCCTCATGTACCTTGCCGTCCAAAGCAAAATTAATCATTTATTCCCCCAGAAGGCGCTTCAAAATCTCCTGGTATGCGTCTTCCACGCCGCCCAGATCCCGGCGGAAACGGTCCTTGTCCAGTTTTTCATGGGTGAGGCTGTCCCAGAAGCGGCAGGTGTCCGGCGAAATCTCATCCGCCAGCACAATTTTTCCCTCGGAAGTTTTGCCGAACTCCAGCTTGAAGTCGATCAGCTCAATGTTCAGATCCTTCAAATAGGCTGAGAGGATGTCGTTAATCTTCAGCGCGTAGAAAGCGATCAGTGCCATCTCTTCTTCGGTAGCCCAGCCCATGGCGGCGATGTGATATTCATTCACCATGGGGTCGCCCAGTTCGTCATCCTTGTAGCAGTATTCCAGCACGGTCCTTCCAAGCTTCGTGCCTTCCGGCAACCCAAGGCGCTTGGACAAGGAGCCCGCCGCGATATTGCGCACAATCACTTCCAGGGGCACGATGGTCACTTTCTTCACCAGCGTCTCCCTGGGGGAAATTTCTTTCACAAAGTGGGTGGGGATGCCCTCTTTCTCCAAAAGCTTCATCAGATGATTCGTTACCCTGTTGTTGATAACGCCCTTGCCGGCGATAGAGCCTTTTTTAAGTCCGTTGAAGGCGGTAGCGTCATCCTTATAATCTACCATAAAAATTTCGGGATCATCGGTTCGGAATACCTTTTTGGCCTTGCCCTCGTATACCTGTTCAAGCTTTGTCATTGTAAGTTCCTCCTTATCACACGTTCAGATTCTTGTCTTTTTCCAATACGGCCTGGCGCATCGCGTCCCGCATGCTGCTAAGGCGCAATGCAAGCCCTTCCTCACTCACGGCCAGGATCTGCGCCGCTAACAGCGCAGCGTTGCCTGCCCCGTCGATGGCCACGGTGGCTACCGGAATGCCCGTTGGCATCTGCACGGTGGATAGAAGCGCATCCAATCCGTCCAGGGACGATTTGATGGGGATACCAATCACCGGCAGCGTAGTCTGCGCGGCCAGTGCCCCGGCCAGATGGGCGGCCTTCCCGGCCGCGGCAATGATCACGCCAAAGCCGTTCTCCCGGGCACTTCTGGCAAAGACAGCAGCCTCATAAGGGGTGCGGTGGGCGGAATACACATGGGCCTCATAGGGGATGCCCAGCCCCTTCAATTTGTCAAACGCGTCCTTAAGCACCGGCAAATCGCTGTCGCTTCCCATAATTACGGCTACTTTTTTCATGCCCAGCCTCCTCAAATATAACTTGTCCAATTAAACAAAAACGCACCGGCCCTGATTCAGGCCGCTGCTTCCAGGCACCTCAACAAATTCCCATTCTCTTCCGGAAAGGTTCGCACTCCTCCTCAAGGGCTTGTCCCTTAAGAGAAGCTGTGCCATCATCGCCACATCCTTTCCGAACTATTTTCACATGATAAAGCAAATAGTGCCGTTTGTCAACATGATTTCCGAACATTTATAATAATAATTGTAATATCGTTAGTTTTTCGTGGAGATGGACAACCTTCTTTCTTTGCAGTATACGTGTTGCACAATACAAATGCAGAACAATAAGGTACAAAAAGCCCGCCTGTCCAGCGGGTGGCATTATCACGCGACTATAATCCGAACATTCGCCTCTTGAAGCGCGTTAAGAAGCGCTCCCTCCGGCATTTTGTCCGTTACCAGCACATGAAGCCTATTCAGTTCCCCTGTCCGGCATAGGAAATATTGGTTCAATTTCGCAGCGTCGCACAGAAGCATATGCTTCTCCCCAGCGTCCAGCATACAGCGTTTGAGGGCTGCCTCTTCCGGCGCGCTTTCCCAGAAACCCTCTGCCGTAAGCCCCCGGCAGGAAAGCACGGTCCATGTGCCATGGTGGCCTCGCAGGAATGCCATTGCATCTTCCCCCGTAAGGGAAGCAGAATTTTCCCGCAGGGTGCCGCCCGTGCAAAGTACCTGCCGCCCAGGCACGGCAAAAGCCTGGGCCGTTAATAGCCCGCTGGTGACAACCGTCAGGGAGTCCATGGATTTAAGCACTTCGCTCAGCGCAAGAACCGTGGTGCTGGCATCCAGAATCAGCGTATCTCCAGGCTCAAAGAACCGGGCCGCCGCCTTTGCGATGACCTGCTTCTCAGCCATCCGCTCCTGCCGCCTGGCAAGCAGGGGTATATCCTGAACGCGCTGCATGGGCAATGAAGCACCGCCCCGCGTTCTGCGGATGCGCCCCTCCTCCGTAAGCATCTGCAAGTCACGCCTGAGTGTCGCACCGCTTACATACAGCCTGGAGGCCAGGCTTTCCACGGTGGCGGCTTTCTCCGCCTCCAAAATGGACATGATCTTTTCCCTGCGTTCAAAAGGCAGCATGTATACATTCACCTTTCAGAAATTGATCAATTCTTCATGCAGATTGCGCGTTTGCGCACCTATGCGCGATTTTTCCCGAAGGAATGGACAGAAATGCGCAACGCAAGTATAATGAGGCTGCCATTCCTTGTCAAGAAGGAGGAACCGCATGAATACAGCAACAAAGGCCTTCGAGCTGGCCCGGGAACAGTATGAAGCCGTGGGAGTGGATGTGGAAAAAGCACTGCACCTGGCTATTGAAACACCCATTTCCATGCATTGCTGGCAGGGGGACGACGTCCTGGGATTTGAGGGAAGTCAAAGCCTTACCGGCGGCATCGCCGCAACGGGCAATTACCCCGGCCGCGCCCGCACGCCTGACGAACTGCGCATGGATATGGAAAAGGCGCTGGCCCTGCTGCCTGGCGTGCACAAAGTAAATCTACACGCCAATTACCTGGATACGGCCGAAAAGGTCGACCGGGATCAATTGGCTCCCCGCCATTTTGCATCGTGGGCGCAGTGGGCAAAGGAAAAGAAACTGGCGTTGGATTTCAACACCACGTTCTTTTCCCATGAAAAAAGCGCTGGAGGCACGCTGACCCACCCCGACAAAAGCATCCGGGAATTCTGGATCGCCCATGCCAGGGCGGTTCGGGAAATCGCCGCGTACTTTTCCCTGGAAACGAAAAAGACCTGCATCATTAACCACTGGATCCCGGATGGGGAAAAGGAACTGCCGGTGGATGCCTTAGGCCCGCGCTTAAGGCTGCTGGAAAGCCTGGACGCAATCTTCAAAAACGCGCCGGCCTATGAAAACGTGAAGGATTCTGTGGAGAGCAAGCTTTTCGGCATCGGCGCGGAAAGCTATACCCCCGGCTCCCACGAGTTTTACTTGGGCTATGTGCTCACACGGCCAAACCTTCTTTTAACCATCGACGCCGGGCACTTCCACCCCACCGAAAGCGTTGCCGTCAAAATCCCGGCATTATTGTGCTTCCTGCCCGAGCTTTTGCTGCACGTAAGCCGCCCGGTGCGCTGGGACAGCGACCATGTGGTGCTCTTTGATGAGGAAACAAGGCAAATCATGCGGGAAATCGTCCGTGCCGGGGCGCTGAACCGTGTCTATCTGGCCACGGACTACTTCGACGCCTCCATCAACCGCATCCTTGCCTGGGTCACAGGGCTGCGCAGCACCCGCAAGGCACTTTTAGCAGCGCTCTTGGAACCGGTTGACAAGCTTCGGGAACTGGAACAGGCAGGAGATTACTCCGCCCGGCTGGCCCTTTCCCAGGAAGTTCAATCCCTGCCCTTTAGCGCGGTGTGGGAGGAGCTTTGCCGCCGGGAAAACAAAATCCCCGGCGCGGGCTATATACAGGAAATCAAGGTTTATGAAAAAGAGGTCCTTTCCAAACGGAATTAATGTAAGGAGATGTTTTTATGGAATTTCAATCCCTTAGGGAACTGATGTGCGATATCGGGCACAGGGTGTGGCAGCAGGGCTGGGTGGCCGCCAACGACGGCAACTTCACCGTTAAGGTAGGCGACGACCTGTATCTGACCACGCCTACAGGCACATCGAAAGGTTTTCTAAAACCGGATATGATCCTATTGATCAACGGCCGTCTTCAAAAGCAGGAGGAATCCAAATACAACCCTTCCAGCGAGCTGCCCATGCACATGGGCTGTTACAGGGACCGCAAGGATATCGGCGCCGTGGTGCATGCCCATCCCCCGGCTGCCACCTCCTTCGCCATCGCCCACATTCCGCTGGATGAGTTCACCATGCCGGAAGCTATTTTAACGATTGGGGCCGTGCCTATCGCCCCCTACGGCTGCCCCTCCACCGAGGAAATTCCCGATGCCGTCTCGCCGTATTTGAAGGATCATGACGCCATCCTTTTGGAAAACCACGGTGCGCTCACCGTAGGCGTTGACCTGATGACAGCCTATTACCGTATGGAAACGCTGGAACTGTTCGCCAAGCTGTGCCTGAACACCCGCATACTGGGCGGCGGCGTGGAACTGCCGAAGGCACGGATCGATGAGCTGCTTTCCATGCGCAAAAAGTTCGGCCTGACCGGTCCTCACGGCGGCTATCAAAAGTTCCGCAAATAGGAGGGTGGCTTATGGCCCGCACCGTCCTGGCTTTTGACTTGGGAGCGTCTTCCGGCCGCGCCATGCTGGCAAAGCTCGAAAACGAGTGTATTTCCCTTACGGAGGTCCACCGTTTCGACAATGTGCCCGTGTCACTTCACGGCACGCTGTATTGGGATTTCCCGAAACTGATGCAGGAAATCTACACGGGGCTTCAAAAAGCCCTGGAAGCAGGACCGTATGAAAGCGTGGCCATCGATACCTGGGGCGTGGATTTCGGGCTTCTGGACAAGCAGGGGTATTTGATGGAGAACCCTGTTCATTACCGGGACGCGCGCACGGAAAAAGCGGTGCCATGGGTGCTTGAGCACATTCCCAAAGAAGAACTATACGCCATCACAGGCATCCAGCACATGGCGCTGAACACCGTCTTCCAACTTGCCGCCCTGAAAAAAGACCGGCCGGCCATGCTTGAAAACGCCGCAACACTTTTGCCTATGCCCAACCTGATCGCTTATTTCCTTACCGGCCAAAAGCAGGCGGAGTACACCATGGCCTCCACCACGGAGCTTTTACCCGCGGGCGAAAGCCGATGGTCACAGGTGATCCTTGATAAACTGGGCATTCCTCCAAAAATCTTCCCGCCACTTGTAGCTCCCGGCACGCCCTGCGGCATGCTGTCGGATAATCTGTGCAAAGAACTGGACATCCCTCCCGTGCGGGTCGTAAATACCGCCTGCCACGATACAGCTAGCGCCGTAGCCGCAGTGCCCGCAAGGGAGAAGGATTTCCTGTTCCTGTCCAGCGGCACCTGGTCGCTGATGGGCACAGAGGCAGAAAAGCCCGTGGTAACAGAAGAAAGCCGCGTATGCAACTTCACCAACGAGGGCGGGATAAACGGAACCATCCGCTTTTTGAAGA
Organism: Bacillota bacterium; assembly: GCA_023415715.1. Lineage (GTDB taxonomy): Bacteria > Bacillota > Clostridia > Christensenellales > Aristaeellaceae > JAEWAH01. The sequence goes on along the minus strand of JAEZJP010000054.1, from coordinate 10,719 downwards.
ATATTATGGGGCTCTGGATCGTGCAGGAATGCCGCCGGCATTGGGCTGCTAAGGAGTCCGTTTCCTACGCCCAACTGGCGAAAGAAGCGGAAGCATCTCCATCATTTGCCTGCTTCATCAACCCGGATGATCCGCTCTTTCTCCCGCCGGGGGATATGCCGGAACGTATCCGCGAATATCTTGTGAAAACGGGGCAAACCGTGCCCGAAACCCGCGGCGGCCTTGTTCGCTGCATCTATGAAAGCCTGGCCATGACCTATAGGCATACCTGCCAGACCATCTCCCGCCTGACAGGCAAGAAATACAATGCGCTTTACGCAGTTGGCGGCGGCACACAGGCATCGCTGCTCATGCAGATGGCCGCCGATGCCATGAATATGCCTGTGATGGCGGGGCCTTCTGAAGCCACTGCGCTTGGCAACGCAATGGTACAGTTCATTGCTTTGGGTGCGATAAAAGATGTGGCGCATGGGCGGCAAATCGTGGCTGCCTCCATGCCGTCCAATGTTTATTACCCCGGAAATGCTTTAGTCTGGGAGGATGCTTACAGACGCTTTAAGGTTTAAACGGACAATATGGACTGATCCGCCGGCCCCATCCGCAATACGGAAAGGGCCGGCGGATCTTGGTACAGGCATAAGACCCCCTGTTCCAGCGAAAGCTGAGGCAGGGGGTCTTTCATAAGCTGACCTTTGAAGTGCCGTTCATGGCCTTCAGTCCCATTTGGGAAACCTTTACACCTTCACGATCTTTTGCGCTGTGTCCGCCTTATACTCATTTTCCAAAAGCTGCGTCAGCGCGATCGCGCGGTCAATGTCGAAGGCGATCGGCTTGTCGTACAACACCGCGTCCAGGAACTGGCGCAAGGGAGAGGGCATCGCCTTGGGAATATCGTCCGGGATAACCCAGCCATTTATGCCCGACGGCTTGGAGTAGATGCGCAGCTTGCCGTTCTCGATGACGATCGAACCTTCGGTACCCTGGATCTCGATGGCGCTGTTGGAGTACGGAGTGACAAATCCGGTCTCGAGCACGGCGATGGCCTGATTCTCAAATTCAATGACGGATACCGCGTTGTCCTCCATGGTCTTAGGACAGCAGACGGTATTGAACATGGATGTCACGCGCACTGGCTTGCCCAGCAGGTAGCTTGCCTGATAGTTGGGATGGCAGCCCAGATCCATCATCGCGCCGCCGCCGGTCTTCGTCGCATCGTACCAATACGCCGGCAGCCAGCCCTGGCTTGAACCGCCATGCGCCGCGCGGATGCGCAGGTATGTGACCTTGCCCAGCTTCCCCTCGTCGACCGCCTGCTTGGCGTAGCGCATTTCGCCCGAAATCAGGCCGGGAAATGAAATCGCGAACTTGACACCGTTTTCGGCCACCGCTTTTTTGACCTCTTCGCACTCTGCGACAGTGGGCGCCAGCGCCTTTTCGGTAAAAATATGTTTCTTCGCGTTTGCGGCAGCGATGATCAGATCCTTATGTTCGCATGTCGGCGCGTCCACGACCACCGCGTCCACTAAAGTTAAGAACTTTGTCAAGTTCGGCTCGTATACCGCCTTGAACTTCTCCGCTGCGGCCTGGCCGCGGGCGGCGTCGTCATCCCAGACCGCCGTGACCTTCGCGTCTTCCTGCGCATTCACAAACGCGGCGTAGCCGTCCGCGTGAACGTGCCACATCGATAGCATGCCAACTTTAAGCATAGCTTTTGTCCTCCTCTTTTATATAGTCGGAATCTCGATCTCCACTTCGCGCTTCAGCTTACTCGAGCGGTAGATGCCGTCGCAGATCGCCTGGTTGTACAGGATTTCCTCGCCAGGCACGGGCGCGGGTCCATTTGTCAAGAGCGCGTTCACGAAGCCTCGCATCTTGGCCGGCCAGATGTCCACGGGCGCAGAGCCTTCATAGGCGTTGAACGGGATCGTCGGCAGCACATACGAATCGATGTGCTGGCCATTTACGTCGGTGAAATACATCACACGGGACGGGCGCTTGAGTTCATCCTGCGTGTTTAATATTTTGATGGCGCCTTCGGTGCCCAGCCACAGCGTGTCGCCCAGCGTGTCCGCGTGCATTGCCCAGGATTGCTTGAATATGTACGTGACGTCGCCTTCCATGCGCACCAGCGCCACGGAGAAATCGTCCACGTCGAATGTATCCGCGCCGGGCCAGTACTTTGGGTTCTTCCCGAAGTAGTTCGTTGCGATGGCCGAAACGGTCAGGGGCTTGGGATACTTGATCGCGTGCAGACACTCGTCGATGGAATAGCAGCCGATATCGCCAAGACAGCCATAGCCGGCCTTGGCCTTGTCGACAAATGTGCCCGCCGGGATGCCCCTGCGGCGGCCGCCGCCGCTCTGCACATAGTACACCTTGCCCAGTGCGCCGGAGGCGATGATATCGTCCACCTTTTTTCGCATGAAATCGTACCGGGGCTGAAAGCCGATGGTCAGAAACTTGTTCGCCTTTTTCGAGGCGCGCACCATATCCACCGCTTCTTGAAGGGTAAAGGACATGGGCTTTTCGCACAGCACGTGAATCCCGTTTTCGAGCAGCGCGATGGCGCACTCGGCATGGGTGGTGTTGTAGGTGCAAACGCTGGCGCCATCCATCTGAACATTCTTGATAAGGTCGTATACATTCTCAAACGCAGGCGCCTTTTCAAGGCCGTACTTATCGAGGAATTCGCGTGCCTTGCCGGGCACAATATCGCACGCGCCCACGATTTCCACGTCGTCAAAGGTCATGTAAGGTTTCATGTGCGCGTGGGCGATCCCGCCCGTTCCAACGATTCCGATGCGGAGTTTAGCCATAGAAACACCTCCCAATCTTACTTTTCTTATCCGTTCGCGATCCAGCGGTCTACCACTTGTTGGCGGTATTCCTTGGACAGCGACTTAAAGAACGCACTGTAGCCCGTCACGCGCACCACCAGATCCGGGTACTTATCCGGATCCTGATGCGCCTGCAAAAGCTTTTCCTTTGAAACGACATTGATGTTGATGAGCGTGCCGCCCATGTCGTTGTGGGCCATGAGGTACGCCTTCATGATTTCTATGCCGCCATTTTCATTAGCAAGCTCTGCATCGAAGTCAACCTGAAGCGGCGTAGAATTGCCCCAGCCCGACTGCACGCGCGCCACCGCGTTGGCCTTGGCTGTCGGCGCGGTGCCTCCGCGCAGGAAGCCGGGGTCCGGATCGGCGGAGTGGGAGATCGCGTCGCCCGCGTGGCGGCCGTTTGCAGTGGCGGGCAGAGCACGGCCATGGTTGTACACCTCCCCGTGGGAGAAGATACCCGGCAGTACGATGTATCCGTCGTTCGTGGGCTTTTTTCGCACCAAATCCGAATAAAGATCCGCCACATATTTCGCGTAGTAATCGGCCCGCGAGTTCCCGCTGCCAAAATGCGGAACGTTTTTGAGTAGCAGGCGGATCTCCTCATAGCCCTTGAAATCCGCCGTAAGCGCCGTGTGAAGTTCCTCCCAGGAAAGCTTGCCCTCCCGTACCACGCGCTGCTCAATGGCCGCCAGGGAGTCCGCCACCGTGGCCAGCGCCGTGCCGTCGCAGGCGAAATTGATGATGTCCACGCCGCCCGCGGACATGTCTATGCCGCGCTCGATGGGGCCGTGAGCGAAGAGGTTGTAGATGATCTCGGGCCGGTTCAGATGTTTGTATTTCACATGCCAGTCGAAGCCCTGCTTGATGACGTCCACCGCAATGGCAAGGTGCTTTTCATACCGCGCAAGCAGGTTTTCCATGGATTTTTCTTCATCCGAGGCCATCATCTCGTCGATGGCGATGGTCATGGGCTTTGCCAGGCAGACCCGCGTCACATCCTGCAGGCAGTACTCAATGCCCGGCAGCGCCGTCCAGTTGCAGCCGACCTTCGCGCGCATGCGGGCCAGCACCTGCGGCCGTCCGTTGCGCATATAACCCTTGTCCAGCCCGCCCGAGCAGGAGTAGCACACGCCCGTGCCGTCCTCGAACAGGTACTGGACGCATCGGGTCAAGAGCTCGTCATTCGTATTCTCATGCAGCCGCATGGCGATGTTGGAAGGAATGCGCAGCCTATGCATGCCCTCCAGAATCAAAAACGACATGCGGCTGGTAAGATCTGTGCCCTCTACCGGGTGCTGGCCGCCGATCTGGCTGTAATGCGTGTCGTTAAACAGCAGCGATACGATATACCACACGACCTCCTCGTCGTCTACGATGACGCCGTTTTTTACGTCGTGCTCGTAAAACGGGCGCAGCATCTCATCCAGCTCCTGCAGCGCGCCGCCGGTGTAATACATCCTGTCGATCGTTTGGAACCAGCCCAGGAACTGCACCGCTTCGCGCAATGTTCTTGGCGGATTGTCGATGAGCCACTCGTTCATATCGGCGATATCCGAAAGGTTTTTCCGGATGAATGCATCCGTTTCATGCGCCGCCGTTTCGCGAGCATATTCCACGTGCCGGCGCATCCAGTTCTGAACCGCCACCACCACGCGCTCTTCGCCGTCGTAGAACGAGGCATCCTTCGGATGATTTTTTTCCCGGAAAAAACGAATTTTTTTGAGCAGCCCGCCCCAGCCCAGCGTAAGGCCGATGTTCATGTCGGGCGCGACATGGTTCATGGCGTAGATGCCGCGATTGCGGATATTATACTTTTCCCAGATGGGGATCAGGTCGTCCCGCCGCTCCTCGGGCCGCCAGAGATCGGAAAGCTCGCACGCGTGCGCCCACGCGCCGGCGATGGCGCTATAGGGGTGCACGTATACCGGGTGTGCGTCAAGAAACGCGCAAAAAGTCTTTGATACCGCTTCCATGCCCGTCGTAAGGCCGCTCTTCTCATCCCGGAAGAACTCGTGCTTCACCCGTCCCAGGGGCACCCAGCCATGGTCGTCGTTGTCGTAGTGCCCGGCGATCTTGAGCTTCTGGTCGTTGTACATAAGCTTTGTCTTTCGGATTTCCTCATTGCGATGCTGATAACTTACCATCATTGTTCCACCTGCTCCTCCTTGACAAATCCCCGCTTTACATCATAAACAGGAACATATTTCGCCGCGGCCATCGTAAGCGCCGCCATCGATTCATTCGACGGGGTATAAAAATCCTTCGCTGCCTCGCAAAGCGCCTCGCGCTTGGCATTGCCAAGTGCATGATAGGAGATCAATTGATAATGGACGAGATTTTGTAGCCTCGAGACGTGCGCCGCCACCGCCTCAATCTCCTCACGCGTATCGTTCACACCGCCGATGACGGGTGTGCGCACGATGATCTTTTTGCCTGCCGCATCGAGCATGGCCAGCGTATGAAAGATCTCCTCGCGGTCTCCGTGGATATAGCGCTCGTAAATCCTGGGGCTGAACGCTTTCACATCGAACAGCACCAGGTCGATGTGCTTAAGCGACGGCTCGATGTTCGAAAAGGGGTAATTCCCCGCCGTCTCAACCGCGGTGTGGATGCCCCTTTCCTTTGCGCCCTTTAAAAGCGCCGCGAGAAACTCCTTTTGAAGCGCCGGCTCTCCGCCCGAGATGGTCATCCCGCCGCCGGAGCTTTTGTAATACGCCTTGTCCTCTTCGACATCTATAAGCACTTCTTCGGCACTCATCCGCCTGCCCGAGCATACCAGCGCCTGCGTGTTGCATGCACAGGCACACAGCCCGCAACCTATGCATGCCGCCCGGTCATATATGTGTCCGTCATTCCCCACCCTATGCGCGCCCCGCGGGCAAACGGAAACACACAGCCCGCATCCTATACACCGGCTGGGATAATACTGTATTTGAATCTGTGCGTCAAGCGATTCGGGGTTGTGGCACCACTCACACCGATTCGAGCATCCCTTCAGGAAGACCGTGGTGCGAATTCCGGGACCGTCGTGAAGGGCAAAGCGCTGAATGTCGAAAACCATTCCGCTCGTTTGCATGGCATACTCCTCGGGCGCATCTACATGACCGCGCACCGCACTTCCCACATTGTACCACACTCTCCCGAAAAAGCGTATACCTCACGGAAAATTTGATATTATCTTCAAGAACCTGATATATTCCACTTGCAAACATTTGATAAGCATGCTATGATGTTCTCAAGTTCTGATGGAGCATGTATAACTTAATAAACAAAAACCATCGCGACAATTCGATTAATATGGACATATTTATTTATTCTCGCTTATCTTTATGGATTTTTGCGCGGAACATTCGGGAAAAACTGATATATATCACATAGAACCAGGAGGATGCGCATGGCACAAGTGATCGCGAAAGGGCGCACTCTACTCAAAAAAGGCGGAAGCTCCCTCCCCCGGCGAATCCGGCAGCACTGGGTGCTCTATGTGTTCCTCTCCTTTGGTATTTTATGGTTGATCGTCTTCGCGTACTACCCGATGTACGGGGCTCAAATTGCCTTCAAGGATTACAAATACAATCTGGGCTTTTCGGGCAGTCCCTGGGTAGGGCTTAAGCATTTCCAGGCCTTCTTGCAGGATCTGGACTTCTATACGGTGGTCAGGAACACGCTGACCATCAACGGGCTGAAGCTACTTTTGTGCTTTCCCGCGCCGATTCTGCTGGCGCTGTTGATCAACGAAGTGCAGGCCAGCCGGTTCAAAAAGACCGTTCAAACGATGAGCTACCTTCCGCACTTCGTGTCTTGGGTCGTTGTCATATCGATTATGACCGCGGTGTTCTCGCCCTACGGCGGCATTATCAACAATGTTCGCAAGGGTATGGGGCTTGAGTCGGTATTTTTTATGGGAAGGCGGGAGTATTTCTACCCGATGGTGATCCTCTCTGATATATGGAAGGGTGCGGGCTGGGGCTCCATCATTTACCTTGCGGCGCTCACCGGAATAAGCCCGGAGCTTTACGAAGCCGCGCGGATCGACGGCGCGGGTAAATTCAAGTGCGTGCTTCACATAACGCTGCCCGGGATTATGGGCACCATCGGCATCATGCTGATCATGGCTATCGGAAATCTTTTAAACCTGGGCCTGGATCCGATCATGCTTTTCCAACAGCCCGACAATTACGTCTATTCCGAAATCATCGATACGTACGTCCTCAAACGCGGCCTCCAGTATGGCAAATTCGAATACGCCACCGCCATTGGGCTGACGAAATCGATCATGGCGCTGATCCTCATGGCGCTGGCGAACTTCGCCGCAAAGAAGACGATGGAAGTCGGGCTGTGGTGAACCTCGAGAAAATGACAAAGTCATTTTCTCGACCTTGCACTTTTTACCTGTAGCCCTGCGCACCATCCATCGCTTCGCTCGGTTGGTGTTCCGTTTTTAAATGGCTTCGCCATTTGAAAACTCCAGGTTCGGGGGATTATATCCCCTCACCCTGGGCCAACGGCCGGCAAAAAGCGTAAGGAAAGCTTGCTACGCAAGCGACCCGCGCGCCCGGCAAAGCCGGGCGACACGATTACAATGGAAGGGGCTCTGCCCCTTCCATGCATCCCCGGAAAGGAAGGAAGTCGTGTATGATCGGTGAAACCGGCTCCCAAAGAATCTTTAAGGTATTCAACTACACGTTTCTGCTGCTGTTCGGCCTGGTGGCGCTATATCCTTTCTGGTATGTGCTGGTGGCGTCATTTAACACGGGCCGGGACTTCGCGCGCGGCGGCGTATACTTCTTTCCCAGAGAGTTTACCTTTGAAAACTACATGCTGGCGTTTCGTGATCCGCGCATCTTTGCGTCCCTTCAGATTTCGGTGATCACCACGGCGCTGAGCGTGGTATTAAGCCTCATCGTTACGGCGCTTTTCTCCTACGCAATATCGGTCAAAACGCTTCCAGGCCGTTCATTTTTCTCGTTCTTCTTCTTTTTTACCACCATTTTCAGCGGCGGCATGATCCCCTATTACATCCTTTTAAGGGATCTTGGGTTTACAAAGAGCATTTGGCTTTACGTGATACCGACGCTGTACAGTTTTTTCAACTTCCTGCTGCTGCGCACGTACTTTGACAATATTCCAAACGAGATGCGCGAATCCGCCCGCATAGACGGAGCCGGGGACATGACGATCCTGTTTCGTATCTATTTGCCCCTGTCCATGCCGATCCTGGCGACCCTTGCGCTGTTCATCGGCGTCGGGCGGTGGAATGACTGGTTCATGGGTGCGTATTACCAGAGCAAAACGAACCTGGTTCCGGCCGCTACGCTATTGAAAATTCTCTTAAGCGAAGCGTCCACCTCTTCAGTGAAGTCAGGCCAGGAGACCACCACCCTTACGCTCACCTCCTACACGCCACAATCGATGCAGATGGCATTCGTCATGATCCTGACGATGCCCATCGTGGTGGTATACCCCTTCCTGCAGAAGTATTACGTAAAGGGCGTCATGATCGGCTCGGTGAAGGGATAAATCCAGATCTATAAGTAAGGGAAACTTACTTATAAATAATAAAGATGGATGGGAGAGAATTTCATGCGGAAAAAGGTTTTCTCGGTGCTCCTGGTACTGGCGATGCTGTCCATGATGGTCTCCGCTTTTGCGGCAGAGGCCGCGGGGCCGAAAAAGTATGACGATGTGAAGCTTACGCTGCTCAACTGCTGGAATGGCGCGATGAAGCATCCCAGTGATCTGTACAACAATGAAGTAGCCAAGGCGATCCGCGAAAAGACCGGCGTCACCGTTTCGATCGAAGGCATTATGATGAGCGAGACAGAGAAGCTCAACCTGATCTTCGCGTCCGGCGACATGCCCGACATCATCGACGCGCCCTACTGGGGCGGCAACGCCGGCGAGACCGCGGTCATCAAGAAGGCCGCCGCCGAAGGCATGCTGGTCGCGGTGGAGAACCTGGTTCCCAACTATCCCAACCTCAAGGACGCCTTTGACGTGGGCGTTATCTCCCAGGCCTTCCTGGAGAATGACATCGACGATCCGTCCTTTGGCGGACACCGCTATGTCATCCCGGTAGAGACCCCGGGCGATGAGGCGAACATCACCAACTGGGCATACGGCGTATTCGTGCGCGGCGACGTGCCCGGCGCGCTGGGCGTCAACGTGGCGGACATCAAGACCAGCGAGCAGCTCTATGAGTTTATGGTCAAGGCCCGCGACCACGGCTTCAAAGATATCAACGGCAACGACACGATCGTGGCCACCACCTATCACGAGGGCTGGGACTACGGCCGCTATGCCGAAAGCTTCAACGAGAAAAAACTCACCAATTACACCAAGGACGAGAACGGCAAGATCACCCTGGACGTGCTCACCGACCAGTTCATCAACAAGAACATGTTCCTCTGGAAGCTCGTCAAGGAGAACCTGCTGGACAAAGAGTGCTTCAAGCAGAACGACGCTCAGGCCGATGAGAAGGTAGGTAACGGCACCGCGCTGTTCGCCGCCGCGCAGTACAGCGTGATCATCAATTCCACAAAGCTCACGGGGCTTTACAACAGCAACCCCGAGATGCGCTACGTTCCGGTAGGTCCGCTGACCTATGCGGACGGCTCGCCGCTTACGCAAATCGAGCAGATGGGCCGCCACGGCGCCCACGCGTTCCTGATCACCACCGCGTGCAAGAATCCGGAAGCTGCGCTGGCATGGCTTGACTATATCAACAGTGAAGAAGGCATGCGCTTGTGCGAATACGGCATCGAGGGCGACACCTATGAGATGAACGCCGCCGGCCAACCCCGCCTTAAGGAAGAATGGCTCACCCTCAAGCGCGATGGCCAGGATATCTACGACGCAGGCCTCCGTGAAAAGGGCATTGGCTACTACCTGGGCGGCCGTTTCATTTCCAACAGCAGGCTCACATGGTGGGGCGAGCGTGAACCTGGCGGAGCTGACGCGGCGGTGAAAGAGATCGAAGACTACAAGCTGCAGCGTCCGGTGGAACGCCTTCCCGGCTACCCCATCTCGAGCCTGGTAAGCACCTACAAGGATTATAACGCCGTCATGACGGAGATCCTTGACGATGAAACTCAGAAGCAGTACAGGGAGCGCGCCTACTTCGCGGATACCGAAGCGGAGGCGCTTGAGATCCTCAAGAGCTATCAGGAAATGATCACCACCAAGAACAATGGCATGCTCGCCGGCTTCCTGACCTATGCCCAGGAGATGTTCGATTCCCGCAAGGACGCGGCGTATTAAACCTGTGAGCGTGTGATAGCGAAAAGAGGCCGGAGTGTGCTCACCACACCCTGGCCTCCGGGCTTACGCATGAACAAAGTTCATGCGTAAGCCAAGGGAACGAGGCCGGATTCCTGAAATTTCCGCGGAAATTTCCGGGCGGAATCCGGCTTGCGGTACTGATTTTTCGCCGGGCGGGCAAGCGCGCCCTTGAGAAAAATCCAAAAGTACCGGCAAAGCCGGTACTTTTGATCTCACATGGAGGGCCTTCGGGCCCTCCAAACCTCCTGGAGTTCATACATTCGTAATTCATGCGTTCGCCCTGAACGCAGCCTCTTCCCCCCCCTTGCAACGTTACATTTGTTGTAGTATTCTGTAGACTAGCCTCGAAACAGGGATGGGAGCGTGAGGGCGTTGGACAAAAAAGAGGCCGAGAATCCAAGCGGAGCGCAGAGCACTGGCACCGCGCTTTATAAGGCCGTCAAGGAAGATATACTCAAGAAAATTACCGGCGCCAATATGCCCGCTCACGAAAAGTTGCCTTCGGAAAGCGCCATCGCCAAAGAATATGGCGTGAGCAAGATGGTCGGCAAGATGGCGCTTAACGCCCTGGAAGAAGAAGGCTATATCTATAGAAAGC
>JAEZJP010000019.1 GCA_023415715.1 Bacillota bacterium | reverse complement strand
GCCCGGCAGTGTGGCGGACTACCACCGGTTGTTCCGCTTTCCCGTTCGGGAATACTACCGCGACCTGGGTGTGAATGACGATCTTTTTCCCGACGTGGCCAACGCCTGGGCGGAAGGCTACAGGGTGAAAAGCATAGGATGCCGATTACAAAAGCACGCCCTGGAGGCGCTGGAGGCCTTTCATCAGGCTGGCTTGTACCAAGCTATACTGTCCGCCTCTAAAGAAGAATACCTGCATGAGCAAATTGCCCGCTATCCCATCGGCGGATATTTTCAGGCCGCACTTGGGCTTACCCATATATACGCCACCAGCAAGGTGGATATCGCCAAGGATTTTTTGAAAAATCACGGCGTCGATCCCAAACAGGCCGTTTTCTTGGGGGATACGCTGCACGACGCGGAAGTCGCGCAGGCCATCGGCTGTGACTGTATCCTGATCGCCAGGGGCCATCAGCCATGGAAAACACTTCTAAAAGCCAATGTTCCCGTGTTTGAAGATTTGGAAAAAGCGAAAGAATATGTATTGTCTCTAGGGCTCCGCCCCTGAGAACCCCGGCAGGGGACAAGTCCCCTGCACCCCTATTTGAAATTGATGGCTATGATGCTGGCACCACCCCAAGGGATTGAAACACGTGCATTGCACGTATTTTGATCCTTCCCCTTGAGGGGAAGCCTTGACATAATCGTCGTATGCCCAACATGTTAGGCAGTAAAGAGGAAATGTAATGACTCCCGCACCGGATAATCCAACGCTAATGGAAAGCGTAAACAATACACTGGAAAATGCGGGCCAGGCCGCCGGACAGTTCATAAGCGACCTTCCCATGTGGCTGAGCAAGCTGATGCTGGCGGGGCTGGTGATCCTGCTGGGGGCGCTGGCCATACGCATGGGCCGGCATCTGATACGAAAGATGATGCGCGCCAAGGAGGGCCGCACCCCCGGCCAGCGGGAAACGCTGCGCTCCTTGACCACCAGTGTGTTTAACTATGTCATGTATTTTCTCATCGCCACCTTTGTGCTGGGCGTATTCGGAGTAAACGTGACCTCCATGATTGCCGTTGCCGGGGTAGGCGGCATCGCCGTCGGCTTCGGGGCGCAGACGTTGGTGAAGGATACCATTTCCGGCATCTTCCTATGGGTGGAAGGCAATATCATCGTAGGCGACATCGTGGAAGTGAACGGCCTTTCCGGCGAGGTGGAATCCATCGCGCTGCGAACCACTTCCATCCGCCACTTCAGCGGAAACCTCTATGTCATACCCAATGGCGACATACGCACCGTCACCAATATGACACGCACCTTCAAGCGGGCTATTGTGGATGTGCGCCTGCCTTATGAGGAGAAGCTGGAAAAGCTGATTAATATCTTGGAAGACGAGATGGGGGCTGCAAGTAAGGCGATCGAGGGCTTCAGCGAACCGCCGGAGGTGCTTGGCGTGCTTTCCTTTGAAGCGGACTGCATCATTGTGCGCCTTTCCGCGCTATGCCCAGTCAAGGAAAACTGGCGCATAGAGCGGGAGCTGCGCATGCGCGTCAAAAACCGTTTTGACCGCGAAGGCATTCAGATGCCTCATATCCGCCGTATCACGGCAGAATAAGTGCTTAATTGACATTGTATGTGCCCTGTGCTACCATAACAACGCTTGTTTTATTGCAAATAGTTCATCTCTCCTTTAAGGAGGAACGCGATGCTTAAGGATCTTCCCGAACTGCCCGTATGGAAGGGGCCATTATCCCACCCCTTTTATAGCGTTGTTGTAAAACGTATTTTAGACTTTCTGCTTGCGCTGGTGCTGCTGATTCCCGGCCTGGTTTTAATGCTCCCCATTGCCATTGCCGTGAAGCTGGATTCCGAAGGACCAGTCTTCTACCGCGCTCCAAGGGGAGGCTATAAAAACAAGACGTTCCTTATTTTCAAGTTCCGCACCATGGTCAAGGATGCCGACAAAACCGGCGGCACCACCGCATTAAACGATGCACGGGTGACGAGGATCGGGCGTATTCTCCGAAAAACCAAACTGGACGAGATTCCCCAGCTTTTGAACATTCTGACAGGCGAAATGAGCTTCATCGGCCCGAGGCCGGAGCTGTTACGCTACACCATGCGGTATACCCGCGACCAGGAATGCATCCTTTGGGTGCGGCCCGGCATCAGCGATGAAAGCTCCCTGGTATATATCAACCAGGATGAACTGCTGGGCACGGAAAATCCCGTAGAGAAATACGAGAAGTACATACTCGACAACAAAAACGCCCTGCGGGTGGAGTATGCTTTACACCAAAGCTTTCTTCTGGACGCGAAACTGTTTATGCGCACCATAACCGGTGTATTTAAAAAAGCCAAGCGCGTGGTGCGGGAAGAGACCGCCAAAGCCGCCCCCGGAAAGGAAAATGCATGACCGCACTTTCCAGTGAAAAGCTGGCCTATATGATCAAGCGTCACGGTCTTGAAATGACGCACTTGTCCCACGGCTCCCACATCGGGGCCATTTTGTCTGTTGCGGATATCATGGCCGTTTTGTATGCCGGTGTGCTGAGGGTAAGAAGTGATGATCCCCGCTGGGAGGATAGGGACCGGCTGATTTTAAGCAAAGGCCATGCCGGGGCTGCCGTGTACGCCGCTTTGGCGGAGCGCGGCTTTTTTGATGCGGAATTGCTGAAAACCCACTACCAAAACGGCAGCCTGCTGTCGGGCCACGTTTCCCACAAGGGGATACCGGGGGTCGAATTCTCCACAGGCTCCCTGGGCCACGGCCTGCCCGTGGGAGCAGGCATGGCACTGGCTGCGCAAAGGGATGGCAAGAGCTGGCGTGTGTACGTGGTATGCGGTGATGGGGAATGCGACGAGGGCAGTGTGTGGGAAAGCGCTTTGATCGCCCATCACCTGAACTTGAGCAATCTTACCGCAGTTATTGACTACAACAAAATGCAGAGCCTGGACTTTTGCGAGCGTACCATCAAACTGGAACCCTTTGCCGATAAATGGCGCGCTTTCGGCTGGAACGTGATCGAGGCGGACGGCCATGACCACGCTTCCCTTCGTAATGCCTTTGATAAGGCAAGGGAGGAAACAAAAGCACCTTCCGTTGTCATTGCCCATACGGTTAAGGGCAAGGGCATCTCCTTTATGGAAAACAACATTCTCTGGCACTACCGCACACCCCAGGGCGAGGAATACGAGGCGGCGGTCCGGGAACTGGAGGCGCAAAAGCCATGAGGGATGCATTCACCGCAGCTTTGCAGGATCTGGCCAGGCAGGACCCCAACATATTTCTGATTACCGGGGATTTGGGCTTTGGCGTATTGAAGCCCTACTGGGAAACATACCCCCATCAGTTTTTCAACGCGGGTATATCAGAGCAGGCCATGACAGGCATGGCGGCCGGCATGGCGCTTTCGGGAAAAACTGTATTCACTTACTCCATAGGCAATTTTCCAACGCTACGGTGCCTGGAGCAGATCCGCAACGACTGCGCCTACCACCACGCCAATGTGAAAATCGTCTGCGTGGGCGGCGGGTTTGTGTACGGCTCGCTTG
>JAEZJP010000103.1 GCA_023415715.1 Bacillota bacterium | reverse complement strand
GTTTTGGAGGGCATACTTTTCAAACATGGCTGATGACACGCCGCTGAACTCCTGGGCGTCGGCAAAGCCCCACATATCCGAAAGCGTTACGTCTTCATCCCGCTTTCGGGGCGCGTTGGTATAGCCCAGGCTCCCCGAGCCGGTATAGATGTTGATCCGGTTGTCAAAGAGCAGCTTTTGTTTTTCAAGTTTTTGAAGCAGCCTTGCCTTCGATTCCGCCATATGGCGGATTGCATGCATCAATAGTTCCGGGTTGTCATACAGGTCGTACATCAAGTTTTCGAGGCCACGCAGATGGACAAACTCTATCAGGAGACTCTGCACCAGAACGCTGTAGGGCAAAAGAAAACGAACAGCAATCACCCCGTTCAGCGCTTCCTCATATTTCAGGCGGAGCCTTTGCAGCTCTGCTTCATCCACCGTGAAGTCGATCTCGTGGGAAAGAAGCGGCTCGAAATCCTTCTCCTCTTTGATGAAGGCGTCCAGGTGATAGGCTCCCTGCCCCACCTTCGGTTTTTTGATGGATACGCCCCAGGCGGTATTCTGGGCGGCGTTCCCATACAGGTAGCCCGTATAATTGCCAGGCGTATCGAAATAAACGCAGGGCTCGAACACAAAGTCATCCGGCAAATTTTCCGCCTGATAGAGGTACTTTAGAAGCCTGTTCTCCAACGCCCGTAATTCTAAGTCTTCACACTGAAGCGACTTGGTCGGCACCAGTTCCAGCCAGCCGCCGTCGTCGTCGGGGCAAACCCAGAGCAGCGGCTTTTGCCGCGATACAAGGTCGTTGTGGTCTGCCCAGCGCTGGCGTTTCACCGCGTTTTCAGGCTTTGCGGAGAGATCCACGAGCCCCCGGGCCAGTTCCCTCAGATACCTGCACTGTTCCGCGTAGCTTTTCATTGCCAGCGCTCCTTTTGGGCTTCTCAATACCTGCACTCTTTGGCGGCATCGGCAAAGAAGGCCAGGTTTTCCTTTGGCGCATCAAAGAAGTGATCGGAGGCCGAGAGGATATACCCGCCTTCTATGCCGAACACGTCAAAGAGCCGCCGGGTCTCCCTCTTAATCTCTTCCTTGGTGCCTTTGCTCAGGAGGTTGATTTGATCCATACCACCGATCATGCCCACATGGGGATGCAGTGTTTTACGCACCGCTTCCCCATCCGCGTCCGTCTGGATATCCCCGCCTACCGCGGCGGGCGACAATGTCTCGGACACATCGCAGTGGTTTTGCAAAATGCTATCAAGGATTTTCGTCATACCGCCGCAGGTATGGTAAACCACCTTGTATCCAAGGCCGTGCAGCGCGTCGTGAATCTTTTGGTCATAGGGAAGGCAGAATTCCCTGTGAATATCCGGCGATATCACCGTGTTGCTGGCGGCACCGCCACCCGTCTCAATCAGGTCAAAAGGCAGCCCTTTCAGGTTTTGCTCAATGTAGCGAAGCTTCCCGTTAAGCAGAACCGTAAGGAATTCATGTACCCATTCCGGCTCGTCAAAAGTGGCGTAGATCAGGTTCTCCACGCCGTACAGCTCGCAGGCATCCTGCCAGCAGCCTCCCTGCTTGCCGCACAGGAAGGTGCGCAGGATTCCGTCGTCTTTCAGTGTCTCGTAGATCTTGACGGCGCCTTCCCGGTCAAACACGGGGATGGGCCGGTACTTTTCCAAAAGCCTGATGTCCTCCATGTTCTTGATGAGATGCTCGGTCACCCAGGTGGTCATGGCATTGGCGCCTTCGCTGGTGGTCAGTTTACCCTCAGGGGTTTCAATGGTATAGTAGATCACCGTATACTCGCCCTTTTGGGTTTGGCAGGAGGATATCTTCCAAGCAGGGCTTGGGTTTTCAATGGTTTCAAAATAGTTGATGGAGGCATCGAGGCCCACGGCACGGTTCGCTTCGATGTCCGTCATGCCGCCCATGAAGTTTTTCAAATGGTATTGCTGCCACTGGTGGATCGTGACCGGCAGACGGTCGGGCTTTTCCCGGTTAATGGCCAGCATCATCCGCTCTTTTGAGGTCATATGGGTTCTCCTTTATGCATGGCTGTTTTCCTCGGTATAGGCTACCAAGGCTTTTGCTTCTTCCACTGTAGCAACTTCCGTATGCAAATACAAGCCTTTGGCGGAAAGTGAGGCTAAAAGTTCGGGGATATCCTCCGCCGGGGTCATGATGATCAGGGATTTGCCGGCCTTTTGGATTTTTTGAAGCGTAGGCATATAATGCTTGGCCGAAGGCTGCCCGGCCACATGGGTCCATTGAATGGCTTTTAGCCTAGTTAGGCTCAAAAGAAGGTCAAGATGCCGCGTCTGCTCGATGCCGTCAAAATGGTACACCGGGTATTCCAGCCAATCCATCTGCTGATACAGTTCATCCAGCACGAACTCCTCATACATGGCTTTGGAGAACATCACAGACGTATCGCACTGCATATGGGTTAGCCGGCCCGGTGCATACAGGTGCATCCAGGCGTGGACGCCGCCTTCATTATGTTCCCGGCTGATTTTATAAAACAGCTCGTTGGTCTTTATCCAGCCCTCATTGACCTTTTGGATTGCATGCTTTACCTTTTCAGGAGCGTCCAGCATGTCCGTCAGCACATTTTCCGGGCCATACAAGTGTCCCAGAGCATCGATGGTGCCCGTGCTGTCGGGCATGCCGACCAGGTAATCCTCCCCCGCACGGTCTGTGAGATACTTTGCAATCTCAAGGTGCTTTTTAAGGCGCTCCTCGGTATAGGCGGAATCCGCCCGGGAGAGGTCCTCCCATACCGGATCGAACCAAATGGTGTCATTGCCGTACTTGGGTACCGCGCCAAAGTAATTGCAGTGCCCGCTTGTGCCGTAGTTTTGAAAGATCAGCGGCAGCGTCTCGCCGCCAAGATACGTGTTTTCAAGGCGTTTGATGTTGTTCCGGTAGATGGTTTCCGGGTCTTCCCAATAGCGGCGCAATGCTTCCGGATCGCATGTCAGGTCCTTTTCATTATGAAACATGTCGATGTGCAGCCCCGGGGCCTTGGGTGCGATCACGCTGATCAGTGCCCGGTCCGCCATCTTGTGTTCCCAGAAGCAAAGCATCCGCTCCTTGACTAAATCGATATCCTCTTTGAAGCGTAGGCGCATGGTCAGACCTCCTTTTGGGATGTTTCCCAGGGATGCACCCTGGGCAGGCGGCCTGAAACATCCGGCAGCTTCTCAAAAGGCTTGTGCGGCTCAGTTTGATACCAGTATGCGGTACTGGAATAGTCGTTGGACAGCTTGTTGGCATGGCCGTGCTCCATGGAAAAGAGGAGCGACTTTTCAAAGTAGATAGGGTCCAGGATATGAAGCCGGTACATGCTGTTTTTGCCGCCAAACTTAAAACCCGCTTCCTTCCCGCTGTATACCGTAAGCCCGCTATAGGGGCTGCAGTATTCCTGGGTTGGGCAGAAGGCGGTGGAGAAATAATCCTCGGTACCCGTGCCGTGGAGGGATGGCGGCCAGGGCTCCCCATCCACAAAGAACATATCGTCCCCCTCGCCGTACCACTCATTGGCCTGGCGCTCGAACACGTCGATATTCAGGTTGCAGCCCACAAATTTCCCGCGGCCCACGGCGTCAAGGATCACATAATTGTCCTTCCCGTCGGTATTCTTTGTAAGCCATGCCTTGGGAAGCCATGCGGGTTCTCCAGGCACGCTGGCCTTTTCCCGGTCCAGCAAGCCCGGTTCCTTGGGCGCCCAACCCATGGTGTCCGCTTCCCTCCGCCAGCAGGCATGAAAATAACCGATCTCTCCTGATGGCAGGGAGGCGTATTCCTCATAGTCAATGTAGAAATAAAAGTTGCAGGGATTGTCACAGGCGTTTTCCAGGGTAAACCGCGCATGCCTTGCAAAGGGCATGGAAAAATAGCAGTTCAAGCCCCGGCCGTCCTGCGGCGTCATGGAAAAAGCCGCGGAGCAATAGGTCATTTGCAGACCGAAACCTATGCCGAAAAAATCCCCCAACGGAACTTCCACGCTGGGAAGCAATTCATCGTCCCAATAGATACGCAGCACCAGCTTGCGAAGGCTATGGGGTTCAGGCACCCAGGCGGTGTCCCCCACCCAGTCCGTGCACCAGATGTGGCGGATGATGCCGCAGCCGGAAATCTCCGCAAAAGTCTTTGTCTCCCCGGCAGGAATGTCCAGCCAGTCATGGTTGCCGCCGGACCTGTCGAAGCTGGAGGCACGCCTTGATTTGCAGCGGTTCAAAAAGAACAAGGTATCCAGGCTGTTCCCCTTCATTGCAGTTCTCTCCTTAACAGGCGTATAATACTTGAAAAGAGTGGGGCGCGAGCGTCAGGGTATGGGATGCACCTCCAACTGTCACCGTTTCCGTAACGGCGACTGGATGCAGGTTCAATACCACCGCATGGCCGGAAGCCTTGGGAATCACCCGGAGCATCCGCGCTCCCCGGATGAAGGGCAGGATGCTCATCTTGCCCAGCAGTTTTTCCATCAGTTCAGCCATGGAGACAAACAAATTCTCCACCGTGAAGGGAAGCAGCAGCGCTTCACCCTTGCCATTTTCAATCAGCAGCGCCGCCGGGAGGCCGCCCTGCGACATGGCAAGCACCGTTCCCTCATTGCATGAAAGGGGCTGCACCGTTGTGCCCAGGAAATATTCCACTCCATGAAGGGTCAGCCGTTCCTGAGCTTGACTTCCAATCGGACAGAAACCGGCTTGGATGCCAAGACGCTGCGCAAGGATCGTGCAATCTTCGCCATAGGCATTCCTTAAGGGAACGCGGCCTGAGAGGATCAACTTGCCCCCCGCCTGCACATACTCCGCAAGCTTCACCTGGGTATCCTCCGCCATCACCTCATCTGACACCACAAACAATGCCGGATCATTTTGAAATTCCTCCTTGGCAAAATCCACAAGCCGAGGGGTAAAGCCTGCCGTTTTCAACGCAAAATAGGTTTCGCTGGAAGGCTTGCCGATCTTTTTCCAAATGAGGCCGGGATCGCTTTTGATCCCCAGCGCGATGTCATACCTGTTCTCCGACAAAAACACACCCTGATATTGAAGGATATCGCTGATGGAGCGTTTGATGTCCTGATAATTCTCCCGCTCGCTGCCCCGCATATCAACGGGGGCCTGCCAATCGTGGGCGGTACCGAAAAAGCCCATGCCCGGACGGTTGCGGCCGGAGGCGAACAAATACATGTTCATGCCTTGGTATCCGGCCGCCATCGTCCAGATATTAAAAATGTATAGCTCCGGGCCATAAACCTTGGGGTAGTCATGCCAGTACCCGCATTCCTGTTCGATGACCCATGGCACATTGTGCAAAAAGCGCTTCAAATACTCCGAACCGAATTCGCAGTAGTATGTAGCGTCCTGCATCCCCAACCGCCCGCTCAGGGAATAATAGCAGTCCACCCCCACGTTCAGCCAGGGATTTTGTTCCCGGTTGCTCACATGCAATGAGATGGCCCTGGGGTTATAGGCGTTGTGGATGAACTGCGCATTCACACAATGATCCAAAAACATTTGCTTAAGCCGCCGGAAATACAGCGGATAGTAGTCTTCATAATAGAACGCCAGCCTGTCCAACAGGTACAATTCAGAGTCAGCTGCCTCCAGGAGGTGTGGCGCTATGTCACAAAGAGAAGTAAAATGCGTATGATACCGGCCATTGAGCGTCTTCACATCGCCATACCGCTTTTTAAGAAACGCGGGATAGAAACCGTCTTTCTTGCCCAGCCCCAGATTTTCAGGATTCCTGTCATCATGGTCGTCGCAGGGGATCTCGTTGCAAAGCTGCACGAGGCTCACATTGCCCTTTGGCGCAAGGTAGTCCTTGATCTCCCCGGCCACGGCCGCATACCATTTCGCGGCGGCGGCCAGAAAATCCGGATGGTTATGGCCAGGGCAATGGATGGTGCTTGCGTTTTCATACTTTCCGTCCGTATAGCGCTGTACCTGTGCGTTGGGATGCTTGTCCAAAAACCACTGGGGGATGCCAAGGTTTGCTGTTTCCGCATAGACGAAGGGGCCAGGGCGCAAAAAACCTATCAGCCCTTTTTCCATGGTGAGGCGGATCCAGGCATGCAAGTCATTTTGCGGATGCAACCTCCCGGAAAAATCGAACACGCCTTCCTCCGGCTCGTGAACGAACCAGGGCACATAATACGCCACGCCGTTTAAGCCGCACTCTATCAGCTTATCAAGCGCCGGCTCCCAACTCTCCCTTGGCATCCTGAAGTAATGGATCTCGCCCATTAAAAGGGGCTGTTTTTCCCCGTCGATCAGGAAATTCTCCCCGGTCAATTGCAAGTCATGCATATTACAGCACTCCTTATTTCAATAAATAGCGAAGGCTTTCATATAACAGATACATGCCGTACGGGTTGTTCCGTATGAACAGGGGCTCCTTACCCATGCCGCCCTCCAGGCGAAGGGTCAAGGCGACACACTCCCCTTTTCCCAGCCGGAAAGAAAGCATATAATCTGACGCAAACCATCCACGGCAGTCGTACCTGCGTAAAACAGGGGTAATGTCGCGATATCCCTCTACTGCCATTTCCTCCGTATCAAAAGCCGAGCCCGTGCTCAAGCCGAAATACCGAAGATCATCCATCCAGGTGGTTTTTTCGATATCCGCCAGGATGGGATGGGGGCACAGCTTCACGATCCCCTCCCGCCAGAAGGCGACAGGTATAACAGGCAGCGTCCCCCGGTCACGCTGCAGGAGGAACACCCTGCCCCCGTTTTTCATGTATTCCTTGATTTTGTCCGTCAAAAGGGAGGTAATGACTACTTGCGTCCCTTCCGGGATAGGGTAGTCCGTTTTTAAATGCGTGAACGGCACCTCGCGTTCCAAGGTAAAGAACAGATTGCAGGGGTCGTATACCGCAAAGTTCCCTTGCGGGGGCTGTAAAGCCGGATATACGAACACCGGCCAGTCATTTTCCGCCTTAACCATGCCTGCTTCCAGGGCAACATGCAGGATATATGTGGCCGGTCTTGTTACCTTTGGAAGCTGTAAGCGGATATATCCGGCTTCCGCCACTTCTCCCTGCGGGATGGATTTGCAGATTGGAATTGTACCACTTATCACATTTTCTTCATTTGATTGAAGCTGCCAGGCAAGGGTCCCCGAGTCAATGGGCCGGGTGCCGTAGTTCGATACGAGCACATGCAGGGAATAGGGTGATTCACTGACAAAGTTGTACCTTTCCTTTGATCTGACCCTGTCCGCGTTGATCCACACCCTGCTTAAGTCCCAGGCAGGCAAAAGCATCACGTCGCCATTGATGGCCCGCATCGCCGCAGGATCGAATTTTGGCTCCATGAAGTCGTCAAAGAGTCCGCTGGTGGCGATGGGCACATCCCGGATGCTTGTGATATTGTAGCCGCAGATTTCCGGAAAGCTGCGGGTTTGCTCCAACGTCACCTTGCGGTGGACCATGGCGTGATCGAGAGACAGCGCATACAGATCATCAAAATTTTCCCGGATCCCGTACTTCTCCATGCGGGCGTCATGTTCTCCCAAGTAGAAGTCAGGTTTCAGTCGGGATATGGGATTCTTTTGATGATCAGCAAGCTCCCAAGGGAGCATTATAACACCTTTCCGCTCCCGGATACGCTTCAAATCCCGCAGCGTATCGCTGTCACAGAATTCCCCATACATAAAGGGGCGGCGATTCCGCCAGCCGGGGGTGAATGTCTCCATAAGGTTTTCCATATTTTGCAGTTCGGCGTAGAAGTGATAATCGAAAAAGTCCGCGTAATCCACCGCCAGGCCGCCGTAGCACTCGCCGGAGCCCGAGTTATCCCGCACAAGGGCCCCCGTTGAGCG
Organism: Bacillota bacterium; assembly: GCA_023415715.1. Lineage (GTDB taxonomy): Bacteria > Bacillota > Clostridia > Christensenellales > Aristaeellaceae > JAEWAH01. Next base: position 15,539 of record JAEZJP010000103.1, on the reverse strand, counting down.
CTTGGCCAAATCATACATTTCACTTAACAGGTTACCGGGAACGCTGTCGTCCAGCTCGCAGCCCAAGGAAACAAGCCCTACCGAGGGATGGTCTTTGAGCGCTTCCAGAATGCGGGGATACTCCCGCTTAATCCTGTTTTCCAATTCACTTGTAGGCTCAGGAAGCCAAAGGGGCAGTTCCACCCACAAAAGCATGCCTAATTCATCCGCCAGGTCAAAATACCGCTGCCGTGGGATGTACAGGCAATGCTTGATGGCATTGAAGCCATAGGCACGAATTTTCCTGATCTCATCCCGGATGACTTCTTCCGATGGATTCGGGATGATGGCTTCGTCATAACAGCCCCAATGCAGAATGCCGCGCATATAGACGGGCCGGCCGTTGAGGAGGATCGCGGTCCCAGCCGCTTTGATCTCACGGAAGGCAAACTTCCGCGTCAAAACCGTCTTTTGGCCTTCCATGGAAAGGGACAAAACATATGTATACTGATTTGGCTCATCCAGCGACCACAGGGCGGGCTGATTTACGAGCCCCTTCAAATCCACACTGTTTTTCCCCGGTGCAATGGCAAAGGTTTGCGCCGGAACCTTCGCAATTGGCTTCCCGGACGCGTCAATAACATCCGCCTCTGCCTCAAGCATGCCTTCCTTTTTGCCGCCTATCACAGCGCCTATCGTAAAACGCCCCTGGCAGTTCCCCGCACCGGAATGATGGTCCACAAAAAAGGCGGACGCTGTCTCCGCCTGCACATCATCCCAGATACCCCCGAAGGTGCACAACACATCGGGTATGAACCCCGACAGTACCTGCCGCAAGGGAAACCGGTCTGAAGGATCATAGCCGGGCTTTGTGGCCACAACCCGCAGGCAATTCTCACCCGTATGCAAAAGCGAAGTGACATCCACGGAAAAACCGTCCCACATGCCTTCATGGCTGCCGGCAAATATACCGTTTATATATACATCGCAGTAATAGCTTACCCCTGAAAAGCGGATACGGGCATACCGTTCCACTTCCATCAAGGAGAAATTCCTTTCGTAGATCACAGGTTCGGCGATATCCCACCGATCCGCCGCCTTATCAAAGCAGCCGGGAACTTCCACTGCTTTTTTCTGCCCATCCGGGAAGGTGCATTGCCATGTACCGTTCAAACTATATTCCTTCATCCTAATCGCTCCTTTTTTTACCCTTTGACGGCTGAGCCCACGATGCTGGCCTGCATCTGCTTCTGGGCGACGGTATAGATCAGGATCCCGGGCACGATGACCACCGTCAAGGCCGCAAAGGTATTGGTATAATTATAGGAAAACATCGAATTGAACAGGATGGTGACTACCGGCAGCGTACGGTTGGCAGTGGAAGTAACCAGCAAATTGGCGTAATAGAATTCGTTCCAATTGTTAAGGAACATGAGCACTCCAGCCGTCACCAGGCCGTTCATGGCCAAAGGCAGGTTGACCTTTGTGAATACGCCCAGAAATCCGGCGCCGTCCAGAATTGCCGCTTCCGACAGATCCCGCGGCACGCCTTGGAAAGCCGCCTTCAAAATAAACAGGGACATGGCCATGCCGCTGGACAAGTATACCAGCATCAGGCCGGTTTTTGTATTGTACAGTCCGAGACTGATAATCAGGGAAAAGATGGGCTGTGTCCTGGAATGAGCCGGCACAAGCAACGTGATGGTAAATAAAGCATAAAAGAAATTCTTTCCCCTAAACCGGTATTTAGCGATGACATAGGCTGCCATGGAGAAAAAGGCAAGGGACAGCATGGTAGGTACAACCGAAATCAGCAGAGAATTCAGTGCATACGTTGCAAAATCATATTTTTCAAACAAGTATACGTACGCGTCGAAATTGACGATGCTGGGCAGTACGAAAGGGCCGCTCATAATCTCCCCGTTGGTCTTGAAGGAGGACAGAATGACCCACAGGATGGGAAAAACGGATACGAGGATGGTGAAGAGGAGCACGCCATACATCAAAACTTTTCCAAGCAAATTTGCAGCTTGTTTCATATGTTGCCCTCCCCTTCCATTAGTACACGCTTTCGTTCATACGGAACGCCCTATTGACCACCGCCAGTGTCAAAAAACCTATGACGATCATTACCACGGCGCTCACGTTGGCATAGCCATACTTGCCATCCTGGATGGCCCGCACCAGGATCATTGGGAAATTCATCGTACCCCCGGATCCGTTGGTTGTCAAATAAATGGATTCGTACATGGCGATTCGCGCGGTAATAGAGCAGATCACTCCCGTGCCGATCCCATTGCGGCACAGGGGCAAATCGATCCAAAGCACACGCTGCCAGCCCTTGGCCCCATCCATATAGGCGGCCTCATGCAGCGTATCCGGGATGGACATCAGGTCCGACATAACAAGGAGTGTCACCACCACTGCGTAAAAAACCCATGTCAGGGTGATGGCCCAAAAAGCATAGGGGCTTTGGGCGAACCAGTTGATGTCCACACCGGGGTCAAACACCCGTAAAAACGTGTTGAGTATGCCGATATCATTACGGAAAAAATATTTATATATCATTGCCCAGGCTGCGATGGAAATCACGTTTGGAATCATGTAAACCATCCGGGTAAACTCCCACCCAAACGGCTTTTTGTATAAAATAAACGCAACCAATGTGCCGAATCCCACGTGCACCGTAGCCGCGATCAGCGACCAGCCCAGCAGATTCCAAAGAGATTCGGAAAACTTTGAAGACTGGAACAGTTTCAAATAGTTGTCAAAGCCCACAAACTGCGGGGCGTTGAACCCGTCCCACTGGGTGAAGGAAGTCACAAATACAGTGACGATAGGCATCAGGTAGAATACCAGAAAAATGACGATGCTTGGCAGCATGAAAAGCGCAATCCAAAAGGAAGTATTCCTCTTGCTATTTCTCATTTTTCCGCTCATGAGGAAAGGCGCCTCCCTGCATCAGCATGATGAAAGGGGGCTGGGCATACAGGCTTTGACCGGTTGCGCAGCCCCCACAATAGGCATCGAATGCTCCCACTGAATTTTATTCCTGGGCTGCCCTGGTCAGTTCCTGGGCAAACTGCTGGGGCGTCCAGTCGCCGCTGTACAGATTGGGCAGGAAGTTGGTAAAGTCGCCGGTAAACAGGCTGGCAGCGATAGCATCATGGAAATAGGGTACGAAGATGGTTTTTTCATTGGATTTCGTCGCAAAGTCCTTAAGCAGGCTCTTCTGAGAAAGCTTTTCTACATACGTGTCGGAGTATTTCAGGTTGGGAGCGCTGCCGCCCTCTCCCAGCATGAAGGCCTCAATTTCATCCGGCTGGCAGATGAACTCAAAGAAGGCGTATGCCAACTCCTTTTGATCCTCAGGAAGGTTGGAGGGCATCATCCAGTCGTATACGCAGGGATTAGCAATGGCTACATTGCCGGGATAGTAGTCGCCAACCACCTTTACGCCGTCAAAGCCGTTTTGCCAGTCGGTGTTGTCATACACCTTGTCGATAATCCATGTACCGTCGGGCAGCACGGCCGTCATATTGGCATAGAAGGAGTTGGCCGCATCGGGATATGTAGCGCCGATAGCGCCGTCCCAGCCGTTGTTCTTAAAGGAATTCTGCAAAATAGTGAAAGCATCCATGAACAGGGGGGTATCAAAATTGGTGATCTTGTTTTGCACGCCGGCTTTGAGTACTTCAGGGCCGCCTTCCAGCCCGCCCAAGATCGCGGTGAGGATCAGGTTGACCGTCCAGCCGCCTTCGGCTGTCTGGTAGGCGATCTTGTTTGTTCCCAGTGCCGCAGAAAATTCATCCCAAGTCATTTGGGTAACGGGTTTGCCGGGATTGAACAGCGCGGAGTTGTAATAGAATCCGGTTGGCTTGAGCACGGTCAAGGGGAGCGCGATCACCTTGCCATCCTTTGTACAGAAGGTATAGGAATCTTGAATGAACAGCTTTTTCATCTCCGGGCGGGCGTCGATGAATTCGCTCAAGTCCTGCAGCTTCCCGTTGGGGATCAAATACTCTTCCACCCACTTGGAGTCGGAAACCTGGAACATAGCAGGCAGCTTATCTTGCAAAGCCAGCTGCTTGATGCGCTCCGTATGGGTGTTTGAGGGTGATTCTTCAATGATGATCTTGAACTTTCCTTCGTACTTCGCATTAAACCTATCCACCTGCGGCAGAAAGAATTTTGCGCCGGCATCTTCGCCTGCACGATATGTCAGCATGGTGACTGTGACTGGCTCTGCCAGGGCGCAGGGCGCAAGTGCTGCTACCAGCAAAAGCGTCGCAAGGACAAGACTGATGGCTCTTTTCATAGGTACCTCCCAACGCATTATTTAGAACCGAATTTTCGGTTCAATTCCCTTTTCCGGCTGAACACAATGGACGGCATTCCGCACGCCACCGTTCATATAAACCTGCATATTTTTCTCTGCATTCTTTATTGCACGCGCGTGCAATTTTCACGAAACCAAAAGGCGATATATAATTATTATAGCATCCACTTTTCTTTTGTCAACAGCAGCCGCTGCTATTTTCAGGAAAAATATTCAACAACAAAACCAAAACTAGATGGATTTTTCAACGAAGCATCTGTGCTGCTATTGACAATACAACGGTAAATTGGTATCCTATTTCTATTGATATGCACGCGCGTTCAAATATATTCGGCAATCTTGCCGTAAAAAGGAGATATGCAGCATGTTGAAAAAGAGTGTTTTTACACCGATTCCGGGCAACAGTATAAAACCTTTGGGTTGGCTCAGGCGCCAGCTTGAAATACAGGCTCAGGGACTGAGCGGGCACCTGGACCTTGTATGGCCGGACGTGAGCCAAAGCCGCTGGATCGGCGGGGATAAAGAAGGCTGGGAACGGGTCCCCTATTGGCTGGATGGGTTTATTCCCCTGGCGTGGCTGCTTGATGATGCATCCCTTCAGGCCCGCGCCCGGCGTTATATGGATGCCATTCTGGAAAAGCAGCAGGAAGACGGCTGGATCTGCCCCTGTTCTTTGGAAGAGCGTAAACGCTACGACACTTGGGCCTTGTTTTTGATCGCCAAGGTAATGACCGTTTATGCAGACTTAAGCGGAGATGAGCGGATTGTGCCCGCACTTTACCGCGCCCTCAGGCAATTTGACGCACATATCGACCGGGCCACCCTGTTCAACTGGAGTGCTGCCAGGTGGTACGAATGCCTGATCCCCATCTTCTGGCTGTATGAAAAGCAGCCGGAGCCCTGGCTTCTAAAGCTTGCCCACAAACTGCGGGCGGAGGGCATCGACTATGCCAAGCTATTTGACAACTACCTGGACCAGGAACCCGAAGCGAAATGGACGTACTTGACCCATGTGGTCAATCTTGCCATGTGTTTGAAGCAGGAGGCACTGGTAAGCCGCATGACGGGTGGCGACCCCGATGCTTATGCAAAGAAGGCGCTTCAAACTCTGTTTACCTATCACGGCATGGCGGTTGGCCATTTTACCGGGGACGAGTGCGTATCCGGTGACAGCCCCATCCAAGGCAGCGAACTTTGCAGCGTGGTGGAAGCCATGTATTCCTATGAAGTGCTGCTTTGTGCAGGCGGGAATCCCTTCTGGGCCGACCAGCTGGAAAAGCTGGCATTCAATGCCCTGCCCGCTACCGTGAGCCCGGATATGTGGACCCACCAGTATGTGCAGATGACCAACCAGGTGCAGTGCGCGCCCCTAGAAAAGGATCAAACACTGTTCAGAACCAACGGTCCCGATTCCCACACCTTTGGCCTGGAACCCAATTTCGGCTGCTGCACCGCCAACTTCAACCAAGGGTTTCCGAAATTTGCCCTCTCTACCTTCATGCGCACAGAAAACGGGCTGGTGTCCGCCGTCCTTGCACCCTCCATGGTAAAAACGTGCATCGGGCAGGCGCAAGTCAAATGCACCTTGCAAACGGAATATCCCTTCCGCAATACCCTCCGCTATACATTGGAAACGGACCGTCCTGTGACGTTCCCCTTTATGATCCGCATTCCCGGCTTTGCAAAAAGTGCCAAGGTTGACGGGCAAAATGTGCCTGTGAACGGGTACCATACCATCACCCGGGAATGGAGCGGCAGGACCGAAATCGACGTGGTTTTTGCTTTTGACTTCGATGTTGTGAAGCGCCCGCAAAACATGGCATGCCTGTGGCGGGGCCCGCTACTGTATGCGCTGCCCATCAAGGAGCGCTGGGAAAAGCGTGAATATGAGGAAAACGGCGTACCCCGGAAGTTCCCCTATTGCGATTATGATATCTACCCCGAATCACCCTGGAATTATGGCTTTGCGGGGGATGATTTTACGGTTGCGCAGAGGGAAATGGGCGCCTATCCCTTCAGTCCCGAAGGTGCGGCCATCGCTGTTACCGCCCCGCTTGCCAAGGTGGATTGGCCCATGGAGCACGGTGCCTGCACAAGGCTGCCCAAAGGCAACAAAGCCATCTGCCCAAGCGAAAAGATGGTCATGATCCCTTATGGCTGCACAAACCTACGCATGACGGAAATGCCTTTGATACAGGAGTGATCCCCTTTTGGGGGAGTAGCCTATAGGTAACTTTATTGCAACTTTCTATTATTGTAGATATCTCCAATTGAATCATGTACATGATCAAAGATATGATTACTTATATTGAGGATCTGCATGGTAAAGGAGATATTATCATGATGCAAAAGCCGTCAAACACGGATTCTATGGGGACCCGTTTTCCATTAGATGATTATCCTCCTTACGGATATCTGCATACCCCTACCCATACCGGCCTTCATCCTTCAGGGGTTGTACGCTCCGTACCGCCCCTGGGTTTTGGTATGTTTACCGGCGGACTTCGCTGGTACGGCATGAGCCTCATGCGCCATATCAACAATTATGTCTGCATGGTTCTTCCCTCGGTGAAAGTGGAAAGTACCCTGCTTTGCGAGCGGGAGGATTTTGACAAGGCCGGCATTCAGCTTTTATCCAGATACCATTCCGCCAATGTCATGAGCTATGATTTTGAAGCTCATGGCGTGGCGTTTTCACTTTTTTGGTATCTGCAGCATGAAAATGCCCTGACTGTAAAGATTGTGCTTCGCTGCATGGATCAGCCCCAGGATGCGCGCATCGACCTGGAGCAGCGCTATGGCATGAACGGCGTCCACTGGTGGGGATCCGACGAAGCCACAGCCAGGTTCAATTCCCCCGCCCTGATATCCAAGATACTTGCCTATGGCGACATATTCTGCCTGCTATCGGACAAAACGCCCGAAACCGGCGTGACGGCGCAAAGGGAGGCGGATATTAGGGCCTGGCAGCGGGGCGAGGCAGAGCTTTCCGGCAAGCCTTGCGCCATAAGGCTTCCCGAGCCCATCTTAAGTGCGCTGCGTTTTTCCTTTCACCTTCAGGCCGGCGAGGAGCGATCATTTACCGCAGTGCTGGCCCGCGGCGTAAATGAAAAAGAAGCCGTCAAAACGGCCCAAGCGGCTTTGGAGACGGCCGGCTTAAGCCTAACGGACAAATTTGCGCAAGATGATACGTTCTATCGCTCCACTCCCCTGCTTGAGGGCGACTGGCCGGAATCCTGGCGGCGGGGATGGGTAATGGATTTTGAAACGCTTCGCATGAATCTGCTAGCGCCCGCAGGCATCTACAAGCACCGGTGGGATGGCATGCAGGCGCTGAATCCAAGGGTTGTTGTGGGCGAGACGGCCATCGACATGCTGACCCTGGGATATGCCGATATCGGCACGGCCACTGAAGTAATGGAAGGCCTTTTTGCGGATTCGCCCGACGTGTACGTTCCCTGCTCCAGGGAAGACGGCAGCGTCAACATGATCGGGGAGGACGGCAGCGAGTGCGCCACCGCACCCATATGGGGCATGCCGCTTAGAGCCATACGGATCCTGCTGGCCCGCAGCGGCGATTTGGGCTTCATTAGACGGCTGTATCCCCGCCTGAAAGCGTATGTCCGTTGGTGGCAGGAAAACCGCACCGATGCGGAGGGCTGGTACCACTGCAACAACAGCTGGGAATCCGGCCAGGATGGCTCCGTACGCTTTGTGACTCGGGAAAACAAGGGCAAAGGCATGAAGGAAGCAGCCAATGCGGAAAGCGTCCGTACGGCCGATCTGGAGGCAGCCATGGCTTCGGCGATGGAAGATATGGCTTTCTTTGCCGGGCTTTTAGGCGAGGAAGCGGAGCGGCAGGCATATCTACAGGAAGCGCAGCAGAGCCGCAGCCGTGTGCAATCCATGTTTGTGGGCAACTGCTTCCGGGATTTTGATGCCGTCAGCAAAGAGCCGATCATCCCGGAGGATCATTACGATATCATGCTGACCATGCCGGTTACTTTGGGCATGGCTACGCAGGCGCAAATGGAAAAAATGCGCTGGCTGTTTGAACTGTACGAACGAAGGATGGAAACAAACGACTTCGGCCCGGGTTACGCTCCCTACTGGCCGCCGCTATTGCAGACGCTGGCGGAAGCCGCTTATAAAACCGGAGATGTGCAGATGGCCTCCCGCATGGTAGCCCGTATAGTAGGCCCTGCCTGGGAGAGGAATGACAGCCGCCTGCATTGGCCGGGTGAAGAAACGGCCGGGCTTTTGCAAAAATACTGCATGCGCATACCCGGCGTTGCCCGGGAGAACCTGGCTGCCGACATCAAAGCTTCGGGATGTGAAAATTACGGCTGGGGCTGCCTTGGCCCTGCGCTGGTGCTGGAAATCATCCTCGGCCTGCGTCCGGAAGATGCGCTGGGGCATGTTTTTTCCCTGCGTCCTGTATTCCCCTCCTCCCTTGCGGATGGGTGCTATACAGTGCACAACCTGAGCCATGGCGCCTACCGGTTTGATGTTTCGCTTAAGAAAAGCGGGAACATGGTGGATGTAGCGCTCCGCTTTGATGCCATGCCGGGAGATACGCTCATGGTAGACGGCACTGTTACAAAGCAGCGGGAGTTTTCAAAGGTCGTATGCCAAGGGGAAAAGCTGATCATCGGCCGGTAACGCCGCATGGAGGATGTACGTGTGAAAAGATGCCTGCTTATTATTTTATGCCTGTCCTGCTTCTTCCTAAGCGGATGCATGCTCCTTCCGGAAGAAGAGGAAGTGCTGCCTCCGCCGCTGGTGGAAAGGCAGGCTGATCTTACATATGAGGTGGAAAATGTCGCCCAGGGAGATATTGCCCAGGTGATTGCTATAAGCGGTGTCCTCACACCAGCCCGGCAGACCGCCTACTATTTTGATACGGACGGGCTGCGCCTGTTGTCCCTTCCTGTAAAGGCGGGCGATACAGTGAAAAATGGCGCGCTTATCGCCCAGGCCGACCCCGGCGACCTTGACTACCGCATTCAGGTGCAGCGGAACATGGTCCGCCTTGCGGAGATAAGGCTTGAAAAGAGCAGAAACGCAGATAAGGAAATGCGCCAATTGGAATTGAACAACGAGCGGCTTGCTTTGGAACAGCTGGAAAAGCAGCTGGAAAGGTGTTCGCTGTACAGCACACAGGACGGAATTATCCTCTTTGCCGAAAACCTCAAGGAGGGCGAAGTGATCGAGTCCTTCAGGGTGCTGGCAAGGATCGCCGATCCAACGGAACTGGTGGTCTATGCCCAATCCGCATCGCTTAAAAAGGTGCGAAGCGGCATGATGGTTCAGTTAACTTCAGGCATGAGTAACTTTTCAGGAACGGTGACGCTTTCCTCAGACAATGTGCCGGATACAGCGGATAGCCGGTACAAGGATGCCATTATCGTTACCCCCAGTCAGCTGCCAAAGGGGCTTGAAATAGGCGCCCAGGTGAATATGCTGATCACTTTGAGCCAAAGCAAAAATACGCTTCTGATCCCCAAGCGGGCGCTGCGCACAGCACTTGGCCAAACGTATGTACAGGTGCTTTCAGACGGTGTACGCAAGGAATATGACGTGAAAACAGGCATTGAAACCACCACGCAGGTGGAAATTCTGTCAGGCTTAACCTTGGGCATGCAGGTGATTCTCAAGTAGGCGGTGACGCAATGGCAATCCGGATGGTCCTTCGGAAAATCATGCACAACAAGGGTCTGATGGCCAGCCTGCTTGCGGGTATGCTGCTGGCGGGCGCGTTGGTAGCGCTGATCCCCACCTATGCCCGCATGAGCTTGAACCGGACGCTGCAAAAGGAACTGGAGGCTTATCAACAAACGTCCGGTGTCTATCCCGGCATGGCGCTTATTTCAGCCTTTTATAACGAAAATGAAGCACTGGACATACTTCATGAGCTGGAACAGAAAAAGCTGCCCGCCTTCTCGGATGAGCGCATTGCATCCCTGCTTTCAAAGCGCCGGGACAGCATTGCATCCCTGGAGGCGGAGTTCGAAGGTTTGCACAAGAGCCTGGGGCTTGACGCTATTCTTAACGTAAACAACCTTTCCTCCACCGCTATGCAGATGACCGTGGAAAAGCAGCGGAGGGATGACGCAAAAACAGGCAGGCTTCAAATGCTTTCAGGCCTTGAGCAAAACATAACCCTCCTTCGCGGTGCGCTTCCAGAACCTCCAATAGACGGCCTGTATCAGGCGCTAGCAACGGAAGAAGCACTTGTGTTTTTCGGGGCTGAGGTCGGCGATACCATCTCTTGCGTGCCAAGGCTGGATCTGACCTGTGCGCCTATCACGGTCAAAATCGTGGGCACCTGGGATGTGGACCCTGAAAAACCGCTGGCATGGGGATTCTTCAAACCCGTCATGTTCAAGGAATCGCTGCTTTTGCGCACGGAAGACGCAACAGCCCTGCTGCTTGGCACGCCGGCGCTGGCCGCGTCGGTGCGCAGCTACGCTGCGTATGATTACCGCCAGATGCTCATGACCGGCCTTGAAACATACCTGGAATCAGCTAAAAAAGTAAACAGGCAGCTAAAGCCCTTCGGCGCGTCTTTTGAAATGCCGGTACTTGAGAAGGTTTCCGTTTTTGCGGCAAAAGAAAAGATGCTGAAAACCACGCTGTGGATACTGAACATCCCCGTTCTCCTGATCCTGATGCTGTACATGGCCATGGTATCAGGCATGGTGATAGACAGCGACGAGGGCGAGATCTCCCTGCTGGTATCAAGAGGAGCGGGCAGAGGGCTTGTTTTTTTCACCTATCTTCTGCTTGGGCTTTCACTGTCCTTGGGAGCCCTGGTATTAGGGCCGCCGCTGTCTATCGTGCTGTGCCGTATGCTGGGTATGGTCAGCGGCTTTCTTTCTTTTGCCCGGCGTGGCGTGCCAAGCGTCCAATTGGATTTGGAAAGCTATCTGTATTGCTCCGCAGCGCTTTTGATCAGCGTTTTTTTGCTGGCCATCCCGGCAGCGAGACGGCACAAGGTGTCCGTTGTATCGCTAAAGCGCTCAAGGAGCGCGGCGGAAAAGCAGCCGTTGTGGCTGCGGCTTGGATTGGATATTCTGCTGCTGGCATTCTCCATGGCCGCGTGGTTTCTCATTAAAACCCGGCCGGAATGGCTGGCTTCCGTAAGCGGAGAATTGAACCCCGTCATCTTTGCGCTGATGCCCTGCTTTGCGGTTGGCGCTATTTTGTGCTTTTTAAGAATATATCCCTTTATCGTCAGGCTTCTGTCCAGGCTGGGGAAAAGGTTCCAAAGTGCCGGCACATACCTGGCGCTGACCAGGGTATCGAGAAACTTCCGCAGCTACCGCTATATCATGCTGTTCCTTTCCCTGACCATGGCGGTGGGCATATTCAGCGCATCCGCCGCCCGCACCCTCAATGACAATGAAACGGACCGCCTTGCTTATTCCTTGGGTGCCGATGTGGTACTGGCTGTGAACTGGCCAAGGCAGGGCGCCCAAAACGCCTACGTATCCTATGAAAAACAGTCAGCCAAGGAGCTGCCAGGTACAAGGCGGTATCAGGAACCATCCTTTACGCCGTTTCAGGAGCTTACGGGCGTTTTAAGCGCAGCCCGCGTGTTTGAGCGCGGCGCGGTGAATGCAACCGGCGTCAAATCGGCAGGCAATGTTCATTTGACGGCCATCGATCCCGCAGATTTCGGCAGGACGGCCTGGTACCGGTGCGATCTGTGGAGCGCACATTTTTATGCATATCTCAATGCCTTGTCCGTGAATGAGCGTGCCTGCCTGATCTCCTCCTCACTTTCAAAGAAGATCAATGCGCAGATGGGAGACTGGATCACCGTGAATTGGGAAGGCAGCGACACCGCATCCTTCCTTGTGGCGGGCATTGTGAATTACTGGCCGGGCTGGAATCCCTACCCTTCGGCGGAAGGAGATCCAGAGCCGCTGCTGCTGGTGGCGGACTTGAATGCGGTGCAATCCCTGTTGGCGGTCGAACCTTATAGCGTGTGGCTGAAGCTTTCCCCCGATGCGGATACCCAGGCACTGTACGGCGATATGACAAAAAAAGGGATCCATCCCATATCCCTTCGGAATTTTAGGCAGGAGAATATTGCGCTGACCAACGGCAGTTCCCGTATTGCTGTAAACGGCGTCATGTCCGTTGGATTTATTTCCAGTTGCATGATCTGTTTTCTTGGGTTTACTCTATATTGGCAGATGTATTTGCGTAAGAATCAATTGCAGTTTGGTTTGCAGCGGGGCATGGGATTTACGGTTGGACAATTGATGAAAATGCTGCTCACAGAACAAATGCTCACCAGCCTTGTGGCGTTATTAAGCGGTGTGCTGACCGGCATTGCCGGAAGCCTGATGTTTGTGCCGCTGTTTGAGAAAGCGCAGAATATCAATCAGGCGCCGCCGTTTCGTGTGATGATCCAGTCTTCCGACAGGTTTGTGATTTATGCCATCATCGGAAGCATGCTCATCATTTGCTGGTGTTATCTCATTATCAAAATGAAGCGCATGAAGGTAGCGCAGGCCATTAAGCTTGGAGAGGACTGACATTGAGTGCTCACGGTAGCAACGGCCCAAAAAGTCAGCCGCACATTTGAAACCGCAGGTCAAATAGTTTATGCGCTTCGGGAAGTAAATTTCAAAGCGCAGGCCGGGCAGCTTACAGTGCTGCGCGGCAGAAGCGGCAGCGGAAAGACAACGCTTTTGAATCTTCTGGCCGGGCTGGACAGACCCACCCAGGGGGAAATATGGCTGAAAGAAAAGCCTCTTTCCTCCATGAGCCAGGCCCAGCTGGATAAACTCCGCCAGCAGGAGATCGGCATGGTGTTTCAATCCATGGCGCTGTTTTCCTTCCTGACGGCAGAGGAGAATGTGGAATTGGCATTGCGCATGGGCAGAGCGGATTTTTCAAACAGGCGTAAGCAGTGCCTTGATTGGCTTGCCTTTGTCGGCCTGGAGGGAAGGCTTCATCACCGCCCGCCTGAACTGTCCGGCGGGGAGCAGCAGCGTGTGGCCATCGCCAGGGCACTGGTCCGCGAGCCGGCATTGCTGCTGGCGGATGAGCCTACGGCCGCGCTGGATTCACACATGGGTCAAAGCATCATGGATCTGTTTTCAAAGCTTGCTACAGAAAAAGGCATTTGTGTAGTGCTGACCACCCATGACCCTATGGTCATGGAGCGGGCTCACCGCATCTATACGCTGGAAGACGGCAGAATGGAGGAGGATGCCATTCGTGCCTGATTTTATCTGCCTCAAGGATGTCATCAAAATCTACAAAGACAAAGGGATGGAGGTCATCGCGCTTTCCGGGCTGGACCTTCAAGTGCAAAAAGGCGAGCTGATGGCCATCATGGGCTCCAGCGGCAGTGGCAAATCCACCCTTTTAAACATTCTGGGCGGGCTGGACCAGGCTACCGCCGGCCAGGTGATCGTGGACGGAACGGACATGAACAGCTTGACTGGGCAGGGGTTGATGATGTACCGCAAGCGCAAGGTAGGCTTTGTTTGGCAGAATCCTGCCCGCAATCTTGTGCCTTATCTGACGGCGCTTGAAAATGTGGAGTTGGCCATGATGACTGCAGGCCATATGGATAAGCAATGGGCAAAGCAGCTGCTGAGCAGGGTGGAATTGGACGGCTCCTTAAGCAGCATCCCGGCGCGTATGTCCGGCGGACAGCAGCAGCGTACGGCCATCGCCGTGGCCCTTGCCAACCGTCCCCAAATTCTGCTGGCCGATGAACCCACAGGCGCGGTCGATACAAAAACAGCCGGCAGCATTCTTGACCTTTTGCGCAACCTGCGGGGCGAGTTTGGTTTGACCGTATTGATCGTTACGCATGATCAGCGCATCGCCGCGGCGGTGGACCGCACCGTCGCCATACGGGATGGGCGGGTGGCACAGGAAAGCTTGCGAAGCGATAAGGGCGCTGTTCCCCTGGAGGAGGCGCTGAACGAAAAGCGCAAAAATTATGTGGTATTGGATCACCGGGGACGGCTTCAATTACCCCAGGATATGATGGAAGACCCAAATTTCCATGGAGCAAAACGGCTGGCCGCCTCCATACAGGACGGGCAGATTATTCTATCCAGGGAAGATGAATAGGCGCTCTTAGAAACCTTGTGATATACTTTCATCAGATGGATGGGAGGGAACAAAAGGTGAAGCGGCTGTTAATAGCGGATGACGAACCACGGCAGCGGCGCGGCCTGGCCAAGCTGGTGCGCAGTCTCCGCCCGGACCTTACGGTGCTGGAAGCCTCCAACGGTATGGAAGCGCTGAAGCTTGCAAAGGAGGAAAGCCCGGACGCAGTGCTCAGCGATATCCGCATGCCTATGGTGGATGGTTTTGAGCTTTGCGAAAAACTGTTGCAAATCAATCCTGATACCGTGATCGCATACGTCAGCGCATACGAGGACTTCAACTATGCAGCAAGGGCGCTGCGTATCGGTGCTGTGGAATACCTGTTAAAACCTTATACCACCGAACAGGTGGAATCAACGCTCAAGGCGCTGGAGCAGCATGTGGCCCTCAGGCAAAAGACGCAGCAGGCATACCGCCGGCTGGATGACACCATGGATGCCTGGAAGGAACAGCGGCTGACAGCGCTTTTGACGCGGCCGCTCACCGCGGAAGAACTCAAGGACATGGAAAGCATACTGCAGGTCTCGCAGGGCGGCTATGTGCTGTTAGCCCAATTATTGGACGAGGACTTGGACGATTGGAAGGTCGACGACAGCCTGGAGACACGGGAACAGCTGAAAAACTGGCTGGTCGGCTTGCTGCCGGACCTTATGTGCTGCACGCTGTCGGAGGAATCCGCAATATTGGCCGGTATATATACAGGCCCGCTTGAACCGGATGAATTGGAAAAGCGGCTGCAAAGCCTGCTTGCGGAAATGGCCCAGGGGTTTCCGGTTCATGTGATGATAGGCCTGTCGGACAGAATGCAATGCATCGCAGTGAATGCCGAGCGCGCGTACAAGCAGGCGCGGTTTGCGTTAAGCTTCCGCTTTTATAAGCCTGAAGGCGGACTGGTCACCTACCCTTTGGTGGAATCTGTGCGCAGCCGTGAACTGCCGTATCTTTTCCGGTTTGAGCAGAGCTTAACGCAAAAGCTGCAGGAGGCGTCGGAGGACGGGCTGAATGAGCTGATCGATGAAATGTTTGCTTACCTGAGCGCCCAAATGCGTTACGCACCCGACAAGCTGCTAAGAAG
>JAEZJP010000097.1 GCA_023415715.1 Bacillota bacterium | reverse complement strand
GGAGCCCGCAATAATAGAGGCCAGCTTTGTAATTGTCCGCAAAAAAGTGTACATTTCTTCGGCCATAATAATCCAGCGCCTCTTTACCCTTCCGTCCAGCGCCAAAGAGGACTATAGGTTTATTGGCTGCTACACCGCTTTCCATCGTATATTCCTTTCCGGTTCCTGCATGAGTATATCTCAACATTCATTTGTGTCTGCGAATTTTTGATATGCCTGCCATCCGAAATGCAAAGCAAGACGATGCTATTTATCTCTTTATATAAAAAGTTTGTTAATACCCGCCTTCCATTTCCTTCAGGGCTTCCGCTTCCTTAAGCGTTCCTGCTGCTTCCCGGCTGAGAGCCTCCTCCATGATGGCTTCCGTGGCGCTGACGCCGCAGCGGGAGGCGCCGACGGCCCTTGCGGCCAGCACCGTATCCAGATCACGGATACCGCCGGAACCCTTGACGCGAACGCTAGCCGGCACATTTGCCCGCATGAGCTTCAAATCTTCAATCGTGCAGCCCTTGGTGCCATATCCCGTGCTGGTCTTTACAAAGTCGGCCCCCGCCTCAGTGCACAGGCGGCAGGCACGAATCTTTTGCTCCTCGTTCAAGTAGCAGGTTTCCAGAATCACCTTTACAATGGCCCCGGCTTCATGGGCAGCAGCGGCCACCTGGGCGATGTCGTTCAATACGTAATTGTCATCCCCGGACAGCAGCTTGCCAATGTGCAGCACCATATCCAGCTCCACGCAGCCGTCTGCCAGGGCTTGGCGGGCTTCAAACACCTTCGTTTCCGTCTCGTGTGCGCCGTGGGGAAAGCCGATGACGGTGCAGGGCTTCACAGCGCTGCCTTTTAAAAGCTTCACCACCAGGGGCATATCGGCCGGACGTGCGCATACGGTGGCCGTACCGTATTTCAGGGCTGTTTTGCAGCCTTTAATGATATCTTCCTCCGTAAGAAAGGGCTGGAGCGTGCTGTGATCCAGCATCTTGGCAATGTCTTTTGCGGTGATGGCCATTTGAAAAGCCTCCCTAAAAAATTTATTATTTGTGGGTATCATGCAAACATCTTCAAAAGATGTTTACATAGTATGATGGATTCAGTGGTGGTTATCCATTCGCCGTCCGTTTTCTGTTCCCCTGCCATAAAAGAAAAGATTGGACCGCGCTTCTATAAAAAGATTTCAGATCTTCAAAATCCCGGGAGGTATTGAAAATTCCAATAGAATTTCCTATAATTAGACAAATGACGAGCGAATAATATGAAATGTTCGCGTAGAGATAAGCGAAAATTGATTGGTGTCAGCGCATTATTTGAATGCCAATCAGGAAGAAGGGACCGCCATGGAAGTCTATGTGGCGAGGCAACCCATATTCGACAAAGGAATGGACATTGTCGGTTATGAACTGTTGTACCGCAGGAGTATGAACAATTTCTATGAAGGAGTGGACGATAATCAGGCGACTGCGGATTTAATCAACAATGCTTTCCTGGTAATGCAATTTAATGAGCTTACCAGCGGAACAAGGGCATTCATCAATTTCTCGGCGGATATGCTGATCAAGGAGATTCCCTTACTGCTGCCCAAGGGATACATCGTGGTGGAGATACTGGAAAAAGTGGAAGCCACGGAGGAAGTACTAAAAGCATGCGAGAAATTAAAGGCCGAAGGCTATATGATTGCGCTGGATGACTTTACCTTCCGGGAATCCAGCATTCCTTTGATGGAATGTGCCGATATTGTTAAGGTTGAATTTTCCGCCGCGGATGTTCAATCACAGCGTAAGTATATTCACAAATATGGGGACCGCATTAAATTCCTGGCGGAAAAAGTAGAAACGCGGGAAGAGTACCAATTGGCAGCAGCCATGGGATACGATTATTTCCAAGGTTATTTCTTCAGCAAGCCTGTCATTGAAAAAAGAAAAGAAATTGCCAGCACGCCGGAGGCCTTGATCCGTTTGATGCAGGAGATAAACCAGCCTGAGCCGGATTATCAGTCGCTGACGGCAATCTTTGAGTCGGATGTTGGGCTTTCCTATAAATTATTGAGATTTGCCGGATCTGTGTTTTTTGGAACAAGGGGTGATGTATATACCATAAAGCAGGCGCTGATCCGGCTTGGCATGAACGAGATTAGAAAATGGGTCTATCTCCTGCTGCTCAAAAACATGCAGAGCACAGACAACAAGGAATTGGTGAAAACATGCCTTATCCGTGCAAAGTTTATGGAGCTTCTGGCGATGGAGGCAGGCGGAGGAAGAAAGCATTATAACTATTTCCTGGCCGGCCTGTTTTCTTCTATTGATGTGCTGCTGGATTGTGATATGGATACGGCGGTTAAGGAATTGCCAATTGCATTGGATGTGAAGGAAGCGCTTGTGGGGAAAAATAATGATATCGAATATGCGCTGCAGGTGGTTCTTAACCAGGAGATGGGCAAATGGGATGAAATCGATATCAGTACATTTGCCCCGGGAATGATTCAGGGCAGGTTGACGAGCCTGTATATTATGTCCATGCAGTGGGCTTTCGGGCTGGACCTGTGATGGAATGTGATTCCTGTGTGTAATATTTACCCTATGTATGAAATGGCGTGGGGTTTTTGTGTTGTGCCGTTTGCGTTGGGACAACACTATCACCTTTTGCTTGGCAATGGGAGACAACAAATGCCATGAGAGTGCATGTCATATGGACCCAGTGTGTGGTAAGATGTAGCATAAATAGCTGTGGGAGGCGTTTATATGCGTTACGGATATTTTGACAATACGGCCAAAGAATATGTGATCGACCGGATGGATGTGCCCGTTTCATGGACCAACTACATAGGTACGCAGCGAATGGGCGGTGTATTCAACCATACGGCGGGAGGCTATGTATGGCTGGATTCACCCCAGTACCACCGCATTACCCGCTTCCGGCCTAACGGCGTGCCCATGGACAGGCCCGGACACTATGTGTATTTGCGGGATGCGGAAACGGGTAAATACTGGTCCGTAAGCTGGCAGCCCACCGGCCTTCCGCTTGACCAGGCTAAATACTTTTGCCGCCACGGGCTCAGCTACAGCAAGTATTTGTGCGAATACGAGGGCATTTCCGCCTGCCAAACCATATTTGTTCCAAGAAACGACGAAGTGGTTTTGTGGGATGTAACCGTCGAGAATACTGGCAGCAAAGAGCGTGCGCTGGATGTGTTCGGGTATGTGGAGTTTTCCTTCCACCATATCGATATGGACAATCAAAACTTTCAAATGAGCCTGTACGCCACCGGTTCAAGGTATCAGGACGGGGCAGTGGAATACGAGCTGCACTATGAGGAAGACAGCTATCAGTACTTCACCGGCAGCTTCCAGCCCGTGAGCTTTGACTGCATGCGGGATGCCTTTATAGGCCCCTACAGAACGGAGACCAATCCACTGGGTGTTGAGAAAGGGAAGCTTTCCGGCAGCTTTGAAAAAACGGGCGATCATTGCGGCGCGCTGCACACCCATATCACCTTAAAACCTGGGGAAAAGAAGCGCGTATTGTTCATACTCGGTCAGGGCAACTGCGAAGGTGCGAAAAAGGCAAGAGATAAGTATGATTTTTCCGCGGTGGATGCTGCCTTTAAGGAACTTGCCTCCTTCTGGACGGAAAAGCTTTCAAAGCTTCAGGTGCGCACGCCCAATCCTGACATGAATACCAGTTTGAACCTGTGGAACCTGTATCAAAGCGAGGTCAACGTCATGTTCTCCCGCTTTGCATCCTTTATTGAGGTGGGCGGCCGCACAGGGCTTGGGTACCGGGATACGGCACAGGATGCCATGTGCGTGCCTCACTCCAACCCCGACATGTGCCGCACGCGCATCATGCAGCTTTTGCGCGGCCAGGTGCGGGAGGGGTACGGGCTGCACCTGTTCGATCCGGCCTGGTTTACCCCGGGCAAAAAGCAATCCTTCCAGTCGCCCACGGTTGTTCCCACGCCAGACAAAAGCACCATGATCCATGGCCTCAAGGATGTTTGCGCCGACGATGCGCTTTGGCTGATCCCCGCCATCTGCGAATATGTGCGGGAGACGGGGGACATTGATTTCTTCCATCAGGTGATCCCTTACGCCGACGGCGGCCAGGATACGGTGTACGAGCACATGAAGAAGATCCTGGACTTTACCTACAGCCAGCTTGGTGCGCACGGCATTGCAAAGGGCCTTCGGGCCGACTGGAACGACTGCCTGAACCTGGGCGGCGGGGAAAGCGCTATGGTGGCTTTCCTGCATTTGTGGGCACTTAACCATTTTCTATCCGCGGCAAATTACCTGAACCGCGGCGAGGATGTCAGGTTGTACCGGGCCATGGAAAAAGAAATGGCGGATAACTGCCGCCGCGTTCTGTGGAACGGCAAATGGTTCATCCGCGGCATCACGGGCAAGGGTGCGCCAATCGGTACGCTTGATTCCGCCGAAGGGAAGGTGCACCTGGAAAGCAATACCTGGGCCGTAATCTCCGGCGCGGTGTTAAGAGAACAGGGCGAATCCGCCATGGATGCGGTGATGGAATACCTCTTTACTTCCTATGGGCTCATGCTCAACGCTCCGTCTTTCACCGTTCCGGACGATTCCATCGGCTTTGTCACCCGCGTCTATCCCGGTGTGAAGGAAAACGGGGCTATCTTCAGCCATCCCAACCCCTGGGCCTGGGTGGCGGAAGCTATGCTTGGCCGGGGCAGCAAAGCCATGAAGATGTACAATGCGCTGCTTCCGGTTCGTCAAAACGATATGATCGAAATCCGCGAAAGCGAGCCTTATGCCTACTGCCAGTTCATTATGGGCAAAGAGCACACCGCTCATGGCAGGGCCAGGCACCCCTGGATGACGGGCAGCGCGGGCTGGGCCTACTATGCCGCCACAAGGTATATGCTGGGCATCCGGCCCGAATGGGACAGTTTGACCGTCGATCCCTGCATCCCGGCGGACTGGGAAGGCTTTACGGCCATCCGTGTCTTCCGCGGCGCCACCTACCGCATTACGGTGAAAAATCCCACACATGTGGAAAAGGGCGTTTCAATGCTGCGCTTTGACGGGCAGGAGACGGACCGCATCCCCGTATGCGAAGCAGGTACGGTACACACCGTTGAAGTAATCATGGGGAACGTTTAGAATAGGGGAGAGGGCGGAGTAAACATGATCGTATTTGGCACGGGCGGCTGGCGGGCCATCATCGGCGAAGACTTTACAAAGGAAAATGTGCAGCGGCTGACTTTGGCTGTGGCAAGGCGCATGAAGGCGGAGGATGCCGTAACGCCTGGCTTTGTGATAGGCTTCGACAGGCGCTTTTTATCCCGGGAGGCAGCCCGTTGGGCGGCGGAAGTGATGGCGGCGGAGCATATACATACCTACCTGATCACAAGGGAGGCGCCTACGCCGCTGATCATGTTCACGGTGCGCTATTACGGGCTGCATTACGGCATGGCTGTTACCGCCAGCCACAACCCTGCGCTGTACAACGGCATCAAACTGTTCACAAGGGGCGGCCGTGACGCAGCCCAGGAAATTACGGAGCCCATTGGGGAAAGCGCCAATGCCATCGGGAAAGACGAAGTTTCCGCCATAGCCTACGAACATGCGGTGCATCAGGGGCTGGTGGAGGAGATCAATCCTCAAAACCAATATCTGGATGCCATCATACGGGGCGTGAACATGGACGCCATCCGCTCCAGAAACCTGCGTATCATCCTGGACCCCATGTACGGCGTAAGCCGGACATCGCTGCAAACCATACTGCTTACCGCCAGGTGCGATGTAGATGTGATTCACGAGCGGCACGACGCGCTGTTTGGCGGCAGGCTGCCGGCGCCCAATGTGGAAACGCTTGGCGCGCTTCGCGGCGCGGTTCTGGAGAGCCGGGCAGACATCGGCATCGCCACCGACGGGGACGCGGACCGGATCGGCGTGATCGACGATACGGGCAGGTTCATACACCCCAATGAAATATTGGTGCTTTTGTATTACTACCTGCTCAAGTACAAGCGTTGGCATGGCCCGGCGGTGCGCAACCTGGCCACGACGCATCTTCTGGACAAGGTGGCCGCTGCCTTTGGGGAAACGTGCTACGAGGTGCCTGTGGGCTTCAAGCATATTTCCGCGGCTATGGAAAAGTACAACGCCGTTATCGGCGGCGAGTCCTCCGGCGGGCTCACGGTGCGCGGCCACATCCTGGGCAAGGACGGCATTCATGCCGCCACGCTGCTTGTGGAAATGATGGCTGTCACCGGTGAAAAGCTGAGCGTTCTTACGAAGAGGATGTATCAGGAGTTCGGCGAAGCCTATATGGCAGAATACGACTGGCCCTTTGAACCGGAGGAAAAGGTGCGGCTGCTTCGTTTATTGATGGAGGAAAAGAAGCTGCCTGCATTTTCAGAGGAGATCAAGAACGTCTCTTACATGGACGGCGTGAAGGTGTGCTTTGCAGACGGCTGGATCATCATCCGTTTCAGCGGCACGGAGCCGAGGCTGCGCGTATTTTGCGAAATGCCTAATAGAGAACGTGCGGAAGCCTTGTGCATAACCGCGGCGAAATTCCTGGGATTGCAGATGTGATTTCCGAAGGTCCAGGACGATCGGAAAGCCCTGGTCGCCCCCGCAGGGGCGAAATCCTTCAATGGCTAAATGAATAGCACGGAGGACAAAACTGTGCTTCCAAAACTCCGCTCATATATGAAATCCCTGCGCTTCCGCATCCTTTTGATCGTGCTGCTGTGCTGGCTGCTGCCGGCGCTGGCGCTGGGGGGATATATGGGCGGCGTCTTTTTTGGCGCGCTCCAGGAAAAAACCGAGGAAGCGCTAAAATCCAGCGCGGAGTATGCCCAGACGCTCACGCTTCAGATTATCCAACGCTCTATCACTTTGGCAAAGGATGTCACCTACGACGGGGAACTGGCCGGCGCCTATGCAAACTTTGAGGCGGACAAGCTAAGTTTCTACGATTTTTACCGGGTCAGCAGAAATTACCTGGAGCGCAAATACGGACGGGATTCACTGTTCACATTCGCGGCCTACTTTCCCATAAACCGTCCGGATGCCTTTATGTATACCGTGGCCGGATATCAAAACGCGCTGGATTTTCAGCAGAACTGTCAGCCGCTGGCCCTTGAAATGGGGCTTGATCTTGACACCAGGTGCAGTTTTGCCGGCTGGAACGGGAATCTGTATTTGGTGCGCAATCTGTACAACCTGCGCTTGGAACGCTACGGCATGCTGGTGCTTGGCATGAACATGCAGGAGCTGTTTGCCCCCCTGTACAGTGTCGGCGAAAAGTGGAACAGCAGTTATGATATCATGCTGGATGGTTACAGGAACTACCAGGACGAGGCGGTAGACTGGGCCGGCGAGCCTTTGGGCCTATCGGAGCGGAAAGAGAATCTGGCTTATGTGCAGGGCCATTCTGAACGGGATTATACACTGTATACCCGGGTTCAGGTAGCCAAGAAATCTGTGTACGCGCAAATGACGCAGTTCCGGCAGCTGCTTCTTTTGCTGGTGCTGGCCATTGTGCCTATCGGTATCGTGATCATGTGGTTTGTGTACAGAAGAATATCCAAGCCTATTTTCATTTTGTCGCAGGCTTCCCGCCGCATGGCCGACGGAGAGCTGGGTGTCACCGTACCCATGCACGGCAAGGATGAATTGGGGCAGCTCGGCGTTGCCTTCTCCAGCATGAGCACTCAAATTCGCCACCTGGTCGACACCGTCTTCAAGGAGGAAATCGCCTTAAGGGACTCCCGCATCGAAGCTATGCAAAGCCGGATCAATCCGCACTTTTTGAACAATGCATTGGAGATGATCAACTGGCAGGCCCGCATGGACAGCAATGAAGCCATTGCCGCCATGGTAGAGGCTTTGAGCGTGCTGTTAAACGCCAGCCTGGACAGGGGCGATCACAGGCTTGTGCCGCTAAACGAGGAATTGTCCATAGCGGACGCCTATTTTTACTTTGTGCGGCTTCGCTTTGGCGACAGGCTCACCATTTTCAAGGATGTGAATCCGGCTCTTCTCCAGTATAAGCTTCCCCGAATGGTGATACAGACGCTTTTGGAAAACGCTATCGAGCACGGCATTGCGCCTTCGGGAGGCGGACGAATCCGCCTGAACGTATTTTCCGACGCATCTTTTTTGCATGTGGAGGTTCTAAACAACGGAAAGCAGCTCACAAAGGAAGACCAGGAAAAGATCAACGAGCTTATAAGCGAGGAAGGATCCGGGGAGGGCCATGTGGGCATACGCAACGTAAGCCAGCGGCTGCGCTTGATTTACAGGGGCCGGGCCAGCCTGCGCATCACGCAGGACAGCCATGGGGACACCGTGGCCACAATCGTGATCCCTCTGGAAAAAGAGCAGGCTGCAGCGGCAAAGGAGGAACAGAATACGGACGGTGAGACCGTGAGTATGTGATATAACCAAAGGGCGGATGGGATATACATGTTCATGTGCTTATGGTATAATCATTCCGTATGTAAGCCGTAAGCGATTTCTATTGTTGGTTCATATCCACTGATATAAACTTCGAATACCATGGCCGTTCTTGGATTGACTTTATGCTTTTCCTTTTTAATGCAGCCTCATATGAGATATCAGAAGGAGGGGCTTGCCTGTGAAGAAACTGGCGGCCGCATTACTTATCTTCGCCCTGTGCCTGGGCCTGATGTCCGCGTCCACAGCCGAAGGCGTCACCATCAGAACCGTTTCCACTTTTGCCGGTACTGATGCCGCCGCAGGCGCCTATGTGGAACTGCTCAGAGTCTGGGAAACGGAGACCGGCAACAAAGTGGAGGATGCCTCCGCTACTTCCGACGAGGCCTGGAAGACCGGCGTGCTGAACGATTTTGCTGCCGGCAACGAGGCAGATGTGCTATTTTATTTTGCAAAGACCGCTGATTCCGCTCCCATTTTGAACAGGGTGGTGCCCATCAGTGAGATCAATGCCGCCTATCCCGATTTGAAGCTTAAGGAGACTCCCCTCAGTGCCGAGGCTGACGGCGTAATCTACTCCATACCCGTGCGTCCCTTCTGGGAAGGCTTGTTTGTGAACACCGACCTGTTTACAAAGTATGGCCTTGAGCTGCCCACCGACTGGGCCAAGCTGGAAACCGCCATCAAAAAGTTTAACGATGTAGGCATAGTTCCCATATCCGTGAGCTTTGCCGATGTGCCCCATTATATCGTGGAGTTTTTAATCATCGCATGCGGCACCCCAGATGAGCACAAAGCCCGCCCTTCCGCCACCTACGAAGTGCCCGATTCCTGGAAGGAAGGCATGGCGCTACTCAACAAGCTGTATAAGATGGGCGCTTTCGCCAGGGATGCAAGCGCCACCACAGAGGCCGTCACCTCCCAGTTGTTCCGTGACAAGAAGGCCGCCATGCAATTGGATGGCTCCTGGTTTGCCAACGGCATTCCCGAAGCCAGCTGGGACACTACCGCGGTCATGCCTTTCACCGCCTACGCCGGGGATGCCGACCCCAACGCTTTCATTGGCGGCGTATCCATGGGCTTTTATCTCAGCCGCAAAGCTTGGAACGATCCCAATAAGCGTGACGCGGCGGTGAACCTTCTGGCTTTCCTTACGAATGAGGAAAACGGCAGGCAGCTGAGCACCTTTACTTTTGGCGGTGAACTTCTGCAATCATCCTATGAACTGCTGGATAATGAGCAGGTCATGCTCCCGCCAATACAGGACGCGATGAATGCCGAAGCCCGCAGCGCCTGGTTTGCCAGGATTCCCGCACTGGTGAACGGCACGGCCGATCCCGCTCAGGTTTGGGCCGATGTCATGGCCCTGAATCCTTTTGGCAAGTAACTTCCATCTGTTTTGACCTTTTGAAAAAGGGAAGGAGTGGCCTCATGTACTCCGTCGTATTGGTGGACGATGAGCAGGTGATCCTGCAGGGGCTTTTGCGCGTCCTTCCCTGGGAAGATTACGGCTGCCGTGTTGTCGGCACCGCCAGCGATGGGGTGGAAGGCGCGGCCCTTATCCGTAAGTTCAGGCCCGACATCCTCTTTACCGATATCCGCATGCCCAACCGGGATGGCCTCTCCATGGTGGCGGCGCTGAAAAGCGAGTTTCCCCGGCTTCAAATTGCCGTACTTACCGCCTACCGGGATTTTGAGTATGCCCGCCAGGCCATCCAGCTTGGCGTATGCCGGTATCTTTTAAAGCCCAGCAAAATGGAGGAATTGAAGGAAGCCATCCGCTTCATGACCGCAGCGCTGGATGGTATGCCTTTGGGGAATGGGCCGGACAGTGACGACATGCCGGAAAGCGAGGCCGCGGGCTGCTTTGTGGTGAAGGCCGCCATGGCCTATCTGGAGCAGCATTTTGCGGAGCATATCACCCTTTCCCAGGTGGCCGACCATGTTTTTGTCAGCCAGTGGCATTTGTCAAAGCTCATCAACCGCCATCTGAACAAGAATTTCTTTGATATCGTCAACCAGCTCCGCATTCAAAAAGCCCGGGAGCTTCTGCGTGACCCCGCCCTGAAGGTACACGATATTTCTGACCGGGTGGGCTTTTCCGATGTGGCCCACTTTTCGAAAAATTTCAAACGCCAGACAGGCAAATCCCCCGTGGAATACCGCGCAGGACTGTAAGGGACGCCAGGGAGGCTCTGCCTCCCTGGACCCACTGCCAAAGAGATACATCCCTTTGGAATCCCGGTTTAAAGGATAATAAGGTGCTATTTCATATAGCTCCGACAGAGAAGTCAATAATTAAAAACTGTTGTAGGGGCGATTATCAATCGCCCGCCCGTATCGTTTATCATGCTTATCGCTTTTCCATGGCTATCCGAAAAAAAACGAATTATGGAAGATAGGAATTGAAAATTTGTGGAAGAAAGGAAATTGAAAATCTGCCTTGCTTTTCTCTCACGCATATGATAAACTATTTTCTGCAACTGCCGAATACATGGGATTATAGCTCAGTTGGTTAGAGCGCCACGTTGACATCGTGGAGGTCATAGGTTCGAGCCCTACTAATCCCACCATGAAAACCGGCATTAGTTGGTGCAAAGAAGCTCACCCATTGCGGTGGGCTTTTCTGTTTGCCTGCAAATTACCTCAAAAATACTGGCTGTTGGCGCTCTTTTTGCAGGAATACACGGGCGGGCGCACAGGCGAGATTTCGGCGCGAGCGAGTGGCAGAAAAATACGCCTCTCGGGCACTCAAAAATACACGATCTCCAAAGGCTCCAGTGTAATCGTGCAATGATGCACCCATTCATCCGAAACATAAAAAATCCGGTGCTGTGGCCGGATTTTTGTGTACTGGCTTACTTGCATTTATCTTCCGTGGATGTCGCACTCTTCTTGACCCCACCTTTTCCCGTAGGATTCTTGGCCGGTGCGTTCAGCGACTTGACATATATCCGAGTCGGCATGCAGTAGGTGTACCCCGCCATGGGGGCCAATTCAGCGACGGGCAGCGTCATAGATACGGCTTCACGCCGCATTTTTCGGATACATTC
This sequence comes from Bacillota bacterium, assembly GCA_023415715.1. Lineage (GTDB taxonomy): Bacteria > Bacillota > Clostridia > Christensenellales > Aristaeellaceae > JAEWAH01. Next base: position 48,080 of record JAEZJP010000097.1, on the reverse strand, counting down.
TTCACCCTTCATTTTCGCCAAAGAGGCATTGCAATTATCCTCGATCAAAAGCGCTTTACAGCCCAATCCATTCATTTAACACCTTCCTGATTGTATTTATATCAATCGGTTTTGCCGGATGTAATAACCTCGCTTTTTCATTATACTGACTGAGTCACCCGGGGCATTAACGAGCGAGACAGGTGGCGTTCGGTAATTTCCCCATATTTCGCATAGGAATATTTATTCTTATTGTGTAATATGTGCCAATGGGCTATAATTATGATAACTTTTACTACCTTAAACTTCAAATCTCAGGGAGGATGCGTATGGACGGAAACTCCCCATCGTTGCACAGCATGGAAAGCGCCGAGAAGACGCAATGGGAAAACGACGACGCATCCGAACGTAAGCGTATCGAAGCCCAGCTGGCCTTCCAGGCCCAGCTCCTATCCACTGTACACGAAGCGATTATCGCCATGGATGAGAACATGAGCGTGACGTATTGGAACAATGTCGCACAGGAGATTTCCGGCTGGACCACTGAGGAGGCGATAGGACTATCCGGGAAGGAAATCTTCCGCAGATTGGGCGTCGATTCCCTTTGGCCGGTTTTTACAGCTCGGCTGGATGAGGCGGGGGCCTACGACGGCGAGATCGAAGGGACTCGAAAAAACGGCTCACAGGTCATTATCGACCTGCACATGAAGCGTATTTACGGGTCTGACGGAGAGTTCAAGGGAACCGTCTCAACTTTCCGGGACGTCACCGAGCGCAAGCAGGCCGAGGAGACGCTGCGCGGCAGCGAGGCTAAGTTTCGCACGGTGTTTGAAACCATGATTGAAGCCTGCTGCATTTTTGATATGATCTATGATCACCTCGGTAAGCCTGTAGATTGGTATATTTTAGAAGCAAATGCTGGCTATGAAAAGCAGAGCGGATTGAAGGATGTCGCAGGTAAGCTGGCTAGTGAAGTAATGCCTGGATTTGAGGCATATTGGACTGAAACGTTTGGCCGGGTGGCTGAAACCGGAGAGGCTGAGCAGATTGAAAAGTGGCACCAACCCACGGGACGTTGGGTTCACAGTTCTACAGCACGCGTTGGCGGCTCTGGAAGCAGGCGTTTAGCCAGCGTTTTCTATGACATCACCGAACGCAAACGTGCCGAGGAGGCATTACAGGAACGGGCAGAGTTCCTTGCTGAAATCGACCGGGCCAAAACTGCTTTCTTTACCAATATCAGCCATGAGTTTCGGACTCCTCTTACCCTCATACTCAGTCCGTTGGAGGAACTCCTTGCCAAACCGGAAGAATTACCTGCTCTTGTCAGGGAGCAAATATCCTTGGTCCACGGTAACGGATTGCGGCTCCTGAAGCTTGTGAACACTCTCCTTGACTTTTCCCGAATTGAAGCCGGGCGGGTTCAGGCGGTTTACCAGCCTACCGATCCGGCAGCCTTTACAGTTGATTTAGCTAGTGTTTTTCGGTCTGCGGTCGAGAAAGCCGGGTTGCATTTCATTGTGGACTGTCAGCCGCTGCCCCAACCCATATATATTGACAAGGAAATGTGGGAGAAAATTGTACTCAATCTCCTCTCAAATGCCTTAAAATTTACCTTTGAAGGCGAGATTGCCGTTGCCTTGCGCTGGTGTGGCCAACATATTGAGTTGGAGGTAAAAGATACCGGTATTGGAATTGCCCCTGAAGAAATGGGGCATCTTTTTGAACGGTTTCACCGGATACAAGGGGTAAAAGCCCGTACCCAGGAAGGGACCGGTATAGGTCTGGCGTTGGTGCAGGAACTGGTGAAATTACACGGTGGAAAGGTTGGTGCGGTCAGCGTTCCGGATCAAGGTACTGTATTTACAGTTGTTATACCCACCGGGTCGGCTCACCTTCCCCAGGACAGGATTGGGGGAGAAAGGACCCTGGCATCAACCGCCCTGAAGGCGGACTTGTTCGTCCAGGAAGCATGGAAATGGATACCCGAAGGAATTGCGGAGGATTGTTACGTCATCCAAAAAGATGTTTCAGAACCTATGGCCAACATCACTCTCGAACAGCGGGCAAAAGTATTGCTGGCGGATGATAACCCCGATATGCGTGCATATCTGCAACGTTTACTAAGCCGTCACTATAGGGTGGAAGCTGTAGCTGACGGTCAGGAAGCCCTGGAGGCAATCAAGCAAAACCTGCCCGACCTTGTCCTGGCCGATATAATGATGCCTGTTTTGGATGGCTTCGGGTTGTTGAAAGCGATAAGGGAAAATCCTGTAACGAAAACACTGCCGGTTATCTTTCTATCCGCCAGAGCCGGTGAGGAATCCAAAGTTGAAGGAATGGACAAAGGCGCGGACGATTACCTGATCAAACCGTTCAGTTCCAGAGAGCTTATGGCTCGCGTGGCGGCGCACCTGGATATGGCCCGGATACGAAAGGAAGCTGCAGAAAAGATCCGCCAAAGCGAGGAGCGCTTCCGGGCCGTGCAGGAAAACTCCCTTGATCGTTTCTCCATTCTCAAACCGTTCTATGACGACCGAGGCGAAATCATTGACTTCACTTACGTTTACCAGAACGCCAAAGGGGCCAAGCTCTCTGGGCGCAGGCCGGAAGAGTTCGTCGGCCTCCGCATGACCGAGCTTTGGCCGACCTTTCCCCAGACCCGCTTCTTTGCTATGTACAAACAGGCGGCAGAAACCGGGCGGTTGACGGAGTTTGAGGATCACTATCTCGCGGATGGGGTGGATGAATGGTTCCGGGCCACGGTAACACCGATCCCGGACGGCATTGCCGTCGCGACGCAAATCATCACCGAGCGCAAGCGAGCTGAAAAGGCGCTGCGGGAGAGCGAGGAGCGTCTCACGGAACTTAGCCGGAACCTTGCCTCCGAGGTAGAGGCGCTAAGGCTCTTCCATCAAATCAACACGCGATACATCAGGCATGACGAGATTCATTCCGTATATTCGGATATTCTGGACGCAGCAATGTTCCTTACGAATGCCGACTGCGGAAATCTGCAATTAGCGGTTGAAGATGGACAGGCACTTGAGATCATCGTGCACAGGGGCTTCAGTAATGCGTTCATCCAATACTTTCAAAGAGTTTCAGGCGACAAGACCGTGTGTGCGAAAGCCATGGAGGATAAGGCCAGGGTGATCGTCGATGAAGTGGCCGGGAGCGCCGTTTTTGAAGATATCGATGTCCGCCGGGTCATGTTAGCCGAAGGAATCCGGTGCGTACAATCAACGCCTATGTTCAGTGGCTCCGGCAAATTCATGGGCATGCTTTCAACACACTATAAATCTCCGCATCAGTTCAACGAACGGGAATTGCAGGTGCTGGACCTGTTGGCGCGCCAGGCGGCAGATCTTTTGGAGCGTCAACATGCAGATGCGTTATTGCGAGAGAGCGAAATGAAAGCTCTTGCCCTTGTATCCGAGCTTGAAAAAGCCGATAAAAACAAGAACCAGTTTATCAGTGTGCTATCCCATGAGCTGCGGAACCCGCTGGCCGCAATATCCGCCGGAGTCCAGCTGCTTGCTATTACCCAGGACAAAAATCAAACCGCTAAAGTAGAAGATATTATCAGCCGCCAGATGAACCAGTTGTGCAAGCTGGTAGATGATTTGCTGGAACTGACACGTATCACACAGAACAAAATCAAGCTGAAAAAGGAGTATATACACCTTAGTGAAACAGTTAAAAACGCTGTGGATGATATGAGGCTCGCGTATGAAAAGAAAGGTGTGTGCCTTAGAACAAGGATTCAGCTAAAGCCAGTATGGCTGAGCGCCGATCCCGTACGCGTTACGCAAATCATCGGGAATCTTTTAACGAACGCGCTGAAGTTCACCCAAGAAAACGGCGAAGTCTGGGTGGCGCTCAGGACGAAAGGGAACAACGCGGTTATTAGCATAATAGACAACGGCATTGGAATCAGCCCGGAAATATTGCCGCGCTTGTTTACGCCTTTTACACAGGCAGACAGCTCTCTTGAAAGAAGCCGCGGCGGCCTCGGGCTGGGGCTTTCCATTGTAAAGGGGATTGTGGATCTGCACGAAGGCAGCGTAACTGCATATAGCGAAGGCCTGGGGAAAGGGTCAACGTTTACAATACGCCTGCCGCTTGGTGCGGAGGATACTTTCGTAACAGAGAACTCGGCTTGTAATATAAGCTGCGGGAAAAGTAAAAAATTGCTGATCATTGAGGATAATAGGGATTTTTCCGATTTGCTGAGCACCATGCTTTTCACGTTAGGGCATCAAGTGGATATTGCCTATGACGGGATAGAAGGCGTGAAGCTGGCAAAACAAATCAGGCCGGATGTAATATTCTGTGATATTGGGCTGCCAGGGATGAATGGGTACGATGTCGCGAAAAACATCAGAAATGACAACGTCATAAAGGATATACGTTTGATTGCACTGACAGGGTATGCGGGTGAAGATGATACGGAACGTGTCCTTAAGGCAGGTTTTGATATGCACCTGGCAAAACCGGTTGATTTTAATACACTGAAAACTGTTCTATAAACTTGGTGCTCATACTTCTAATAAACTATTGTGATTTCTATTCCAGGGTAGTCCCTTGCCTATAAACCACATAAGTCCGCCCCACCGATCTGAATATAACGAGACGTACTAGCATTGTCCGATATAGCGATTTTTAGACACAAAGGTTCTTAGAATGCTTTGCTCTACATATGCGGGCCATCCATGAGTGTTCCTGATGAAGACAGGTGATCTGGGATGATACACGAAGAACCTCTTGTCGTGTAATAATGCACCCACCCATGCACCCAACGCACCCGCGTAACTAATGTCGGATTAGACATGAATACCGACATTAGTTGGTGCAAAGAAGCTCACCCATTGCGGTGAGCTTTTTTGCTTACCTGCAAATTCGCCTTGAAATGTCGGTCTTTCGCGCTCTTTTTGCAGGATTACACGGGTGGACTCACATGCAGCATTTTGACGTGAGCGGGTGATAGAAAAAAGCGCCTCAGAAAATCAAAAAACATATCAAAGTCCGCTGGCTCCCGTGTAATCGTGCAATCGTGCAATGATGCAAGACCAGCATCACTACCTCCCGAGAAGGTGACGCTTTTTTGTTGACTAGTAACGTGGCCTGCCGGAGATCGTGCCCGAGGAAGCGGCAATCGTCCAGGACATTTACTGCATGTTTTTCGAAGGCAAGTCGCCCGCATACATCGCACGCCATTTATCTGAGAGCGGCATTCTATCGCCAGGCGGCAAACCTAACTGGCGGCCCAATACCGTCATAAGCATTCTCACCAACGAGAAATACAAGGGTGACGCCATACTACAAAAGACCTTCTGTACAGACTTCCTGACCAAGAAGATGAAGAGAACGAGGGCGAAGTGCCGCAATACTATGTGGAAGGCAGCCACCCGGCCGTCATTGAGCCTGAGATATTCGATGCGGTTCAGGTCGAATTGAAGAGCCGGAAGCAGACGGGCCGCAGGAACTACACGCCGCATTGCTTCTCTGGCCGGATTTACTGCGACGAGTGCGGTGAGATGTACGGGAGCAAAGTAAGGCATTCCCATACCGTGTGGCAATGCAATGCGAAGCACAAGCAGATTACCGCCTGTGGCACGCCAGCCCTACGCAATGAAACCATGCAGGACGCCTTTGTGCGGGTCTTCAATCAGGTTGTTGACCGCAAGGATGAGATTATCCAAATCTGCGAAGATACAATGCGCGAACGCTGCGACATATCCGGGCTGGTAGCGCAGCAGGCCGGGCTGAGCACTGAATTGGGAATTATTACGGAGCTTATGCAGCGCCACATCACTGCCAACGCTCATGTGGCAATGGATCAGGCTGAGTATCAGCTGCAGTGCGGAGAGTATGAGTCACGCTACCACGAAACCTAGCGGCGTATCTACGAAGTGGAGGCGTGCCGAGGAGCCCAAACCGTCAAGCGCGGGAAGCTAATAGGGTATCTTGATATGCTGCGTAAGCAGGGAACAATCAGGACGTTCAACGAAACTCTATGGTGCGGCACCGTTGAGCAGGTACGGATATTGAAAGACGGAACCATTCGCTTCATTTTCAAGGATGGGGCTAAGGTAGAGGGGTAAGGCCAAATCAGCAGCCGCAGGTTCGAATACGGGCCTGCGGCTCGGATATGCCAGAAGTAAAGTGCATCTTCCTGCTGGAGGAAACAGGCATTTAAAAAATTTGCAGGCTTCACCAGTAATATGTCCATTGCTTGTTCGCAATGCTGCCGCCGATGCCGATTCCGGCCGCGCAAGCCTCCATATACGCCGCGCAGTTCTTGGTATCAACGCCGCCAACCGCAATGATCGGGATGTGTGACAGCGGCGCTTTGACTGCATGAATATATTCGGGACCGAAATTCGCAGCCGGAAACAATTTGACGGCATCCGCGCCCGCGTTAAAGGCCGCAGCGATTTCTGTAGGCGTTAATGCGCCCGGAAAGGTGGACATATCGAAAGTCCGCGCTTGCCGTATTATCTGAACATCAACATTGGGAGAAACCATGTAGGACGCTCCGGACAATCGTGCAAGATCCAGCTGTTCCATAGTAAGAACTGTTCCTGCGCCAACTGTCGTTCATATTCTAGGCCTTTCCAGTTGCAAAGCTATAAATGAAGCCGGCGAATATAGCTATTACCGCCGGGCAAGCGTAGCCTGGGCCAGAATCATCTCGGCGATCTCCATGCCCTTGAGCGCGCTGGTAAAGGAGGAGCAAGTCTGTTTGCCCGCGCGGCAGCTGTCCACAAAATCCCGCGCCAGCACCTTTACGCCTGTGCGGACATGAAGCTCCGCGCCGCCGGCACACTCCGCCGAATCGATATACACGCCCTTGGTATCCCCATCGGCATACACATAACCGCCCACCTCATGCTCCATTTCGGCACAGATACCGGGCGCGTGCATTTCGATATCGAAAACGCGGCGGCCGGTTGACCAGCTGTTGATCAGGTAGCCCGTGGAACCGTTTTCAAAGTGCAGCGTGGCAGAGATGAAGTTGATGTCCTTGACGCCTACCCGCTTGGTCACACTGTCGATAGATTTGATTTCGCTGTCACCGCATGCCCAGCGAAGCGCATCGATGGAATGCACGGTATCATCCATCATATGATCACGGGCGTCATAGCGGGTTTTGATTTCGCACTTGTAAAAGCGCACCAGCGCGTGGGTGATGGGTCCGCGCTTTAAGCACTCCTCCCGGGCCTTTATAACAGAGGGCGTTGTTCTGCGCTGCAGGGAGCAGGTGGTGATGCAGCCGTTTTCCATAGCCATGGCTTCCAGCATGCGGGCCTGGTGGATGTTGAGCCCCAGGGGCTTTTCCACGTACAAATTCAAGCCTTGTTTCAGGCACCATGCCCAGATGTCATACATGATGTGGGCTGGCCGACACAGACGACGCCATCCGGCTTAACCTCCCTGATCATATCCTGATAGGAAAGCACGGTCTCGCCCCAGCGCAGGTGTTCCGGCACAGCATATTTGTCGGCCGTTTTTTTCAGCCGCGTGGGATCGATATCGCAGATGCCCGCGATCTCAACATCCGGAAGGTCGTGAAAGGACGGGTAATGGACCGCGTTGGCCCGGTCGCCGGCGCCGATGAATACAACCTTGAATTTTCCGGTCATGCTATTTTCCCTCCTAAAGTATGCAATTACCACTCGGCGATTACGCCGTCTGAATCACGCCAGATGGGATTGTGCCAGTCATGGCCGGTTTCGGCCATTCTGCGCACATACTCTTCATCTACCTCAATACCGAGCCCGGGCCCCGTGAGCAGCTCGGCGTATCCATCCTTATACGTAAAGACTTCAGGATTCTTTAGATAGTTGAGCAGGTCATACCCCTTGTTGTAGTGGATATTGGCGCTCTGCTCCTGAATAAACGCATTGGGCGTGCAAAAATCAACCTGCAGGCAGGCTGCCAGAGCAATGGGGCCCAGCGGGCAGTGAGGCGCGATGGCCACGTCAAAGGCTTCGGCCATGGCTGCAATTTTCCGGGTTTCCAATATGCCGCCGCAATGGCTCACATCCGGCTGCAGAATGTCCACACCGCCACGTGTGAGCATGCGTTTAAAGCCCCAGCGGGTAAAGTTCCGCTCGCCGGTGGCGATGGGGATGTGGCACGCGCGGGCAAGCTCCAGGAACTCGTCCTCGTTTTCGCATAGCACGGGCTCTTCCACGAACAGAAGGTTGTATGGCTCCAGCTTGTGCATCAACACCTTGCCCATGGTTTTGTGAACGCGGCCATGAAAATCGACGGCGATGCCAAGCTTATTGCCCACCACTTCACGGATTGCCGCTACCCTGGCGACGGTTTCATCCAGCTTCGCATGGTTATCGATCCATTTCAATTCATCCGTGCCATTCATTTTCACGGCTCGGTAGCCCTGATTGACCGCCTCCAGTGCTGCGTCCGCCGTATCCCTGGGATGATCGCCGCCGATCCAGCGGTAGACCTCAATGCGGTCCCGCACCTTGCCGCCCAGGAATTCGTATACAGGCATGTTGTGGTACTTGCCCTTGATATCCCACATGGCCTGCTCAATACCCGATATTGCGCTGGTCAGCACGGGGCCGCCGCGGTAAAACCCGGTGCGGTACAGCATTTGAAATGTGTCCTCGATTTCCCCTGCGCTTTTGCCGATCAGATGCTGGCTCATCTCCTTCACGCAGGCAGCAACCGTCGCGGCGCGGCCTTCCACTATGGGTTCGCCCCAGCCCACAATGCCGGATTCCGTGGTCATTTTCAGAAACAGCCAGCGCGGCGGGACCTGAAACAGCTCGATAGATTTGATTTTCATTCGTCCACCTCCATAAGATCGGTAGAAAGTACGCTGGGGCACCAGAATTTTTCGATATAGCCCACCATCAGTTCAAGCGCCTGCTCCCGGTTCACATACGGGGGCATGGCCGGGTTGTACATGGGATCTGTCAGATCACGCACCAGGGCGGTTTCAAACCCCCATCGGACCATGTTTTTGATGGCGAAGCTGCGGTTCATCACGCACATGTTGGTATGCACGCCCACAAGGAAAACGCTTTTGATCCCGTGAGCCTTGAAATAGGAGTAAGCCTCCGCACCGCTGTCGCTGATGCCGTCGGTTTCTTGATTGATTTCGATAAACGGGTGCTGGCGCGACCAAACGGGCCGGTCAACGCATTCGGGCGGTATATTGGCATCGTTGCCGCCATCGGATACATCCAGCGGGAACGGCTTTTCATCTATATTGAGCACAATATACGGTTCAAGTGGGGGGGCAGACAGCATTCTGAGCCGGGCGGGGTCATCCCGGTAAAACGCCATGGTATCGGAAGGCGCGTGGAGAATGAAAGCACCTTTGTCCCTTAGGGTGTTGATAAGTTCCTGTATCCTTGGCAGCATCGCAGCCAGCCGCTTCTGTGCCCCGGTGTTCCAGTGGCGGTCCCACACATCGCAAAGTATGACAGCCGAACGCTTGTAATCAACCATACGCGCCTGCGTTACGCTGACCCAGGCATTGCATTGGTGATCATCCAATTCAAGCTGCGCAAATCGGTGCATCACAGACATATTGCCCTCCGCCGTCATCTTCCCCGGGAAGCGGTTTTGCACGGCCCGGCCGATTCCCGCTCAATCAACATGGGGGAAATAACCGCATTGATGTTCGTCATTTTTTCCTGGCTGTAGGTATGGAAAAGGAGCATGCACGCGCCTTCGACCATGGCCGGAATGTCCACCCGCACCGTCGTAAGCGGGGGGATGGTGCCTGCGGCCTGGGGGATATCGTCAAACCCGACAATACTGATATCCCCGGGGATGCGAAGGCCAGCTTCCGCAGCTGCGCGGATGGCGCCGGCAGCCATGGAATCGTTTCCCCCATAAACAGCGGTGATTGCCGGGTTTGCGTTCAGCAGCACCTTCATGGAGGCATATCCACTGAGTTCAGACCAGTCGCCTTCCGCGATAGTCAGGTCACTCTCCTGAAGACCGTGCGTAAGCAGCGTACGCCGGAAGGATTCCAGCCGGGCGTCCGCATTGTTGTAGCCGGGCACATGAATAAAACCAAACCGCCTGTGCTTAAGGGACAAAAGATATTTCGCTATGATTTCCGCGCCTTGGGCATTGTCGGCCAGCGCCGCGGGCAGGCCGCTGACGCGGCTGTTGTATGTTACCGACGGGATAGGCAGCGCCGCTAATTGCCGGATGATGGCCTCATCCACCGCACCAGCCAGGATGACGCCCTTCGCTTCCATCTTCTCACATAAAAGCGCCAGTTTGTCGCCGGGGTGAAGCGTGCTGTAAACCAGGCGCTTGCCCATTTTATGAAGTCTACGCTCAAAAGCATCCAGCGACCGCGCATAAAACGGCTCCCCCAGGCGGTCGATTAAGCGTGTACCCTGATAGAGCGCAAAAAGAATGCAGGAGCCCGATGCTGCGGCGCTGGCCTCAGCCAGCACGCGGGTGCCGCTCCCCTGCCTTCGGTCGATGAGCTTTTCATCGGCCAGCATTGCCAGGGCTTTGCGCACGGTTGTCCTATCGACGCCGTACTGCTGGCATAGAAGCCTTTCCGGGGGCAGGTTTTCTCCCGGCATGTATTCATGGAGCTTTTCCTTCAGCAACTGGTAGAACTGCATGTACAGCAGCGTGCTGCCGGTGCGGTCGATCACATGCAACCCTCCTTGACCATCTCTGCTCCGAGTGTATCACAGCCTATGGGAGAGAGTCAATTGGTATGAAAAATATTCAGGAATGGTTGTATAATGGTAGCTTGTTCATCACAAGGCCGCTGCCGGAACACGGTATTCTTAGCTATCTTTTCTTCATATCAATTGGAAGAATCGAAGATATAAGATTGACAAGGCTGTCCCCTCACTGTAAGATGAGGGAGAGATTTGTCGGTTTATAATGGTATGCAATTGATATCATGGTGTATGTCCCGGCAGGAATACCGCTGCCATTCAGTATATCAAAGGAGCCGGATATGTTTGGCAAACAAAAAAAGGCTGTACCTTGGCTGACGCTTTATGACAGCGCCGGAAACATTATAGAAAAAATACGCCTGATGGACCTTACGGTTCCCGAAGGGATCGTGATCGAGAAAAGCATCGAATTCTTTGGCGATCCCGCTCCCTGCATGATTCACCGCACCGCTGTACTGTCCAGGCTGATGATGGAAATGGAATACGCTCTTTCCACCTGCGCCAAGGTACCGCTTGGCAGCTTGCCTGCGGATATCTGCCGCTGCCTTTCCGGGTATTCCGGCGTGCATGCTATTTCCATCACACAGGAGGATAAGGGATGAAACGGTTTGCCGGCGGCCTGCTGTTTATGATCTTTTTGACTGTACTGCTCATGCTTTTCACCGCACCTGCGTTTTCTAAGGCGGCAGGCAGCCGGGAGGATACTCCCAACTTTACTGAAACAGGCGCCGCAGGGGATACCAGCAGCCTGATCTATTATTTGTTCCTCCCGGCCTGCAATAGCTGCGCTAACGCCCATACGGTCATCGACAAGCTACCCGGCAGCGTGACGGTCACCCCAAATGGCGAGTCATTTGAATCCGTCCTAACGGTGAAGGCCATCGATATGAGCAAGGAACCCGGAATGGCGGAGCTGCTTTTTGAGCGGTATCACGTTCCGCAAGACAAGCGGTATGCGCCCATCGTATTCCTGGGTGACGACTATATGGCGGGTGCTAAGACCATAGAGGCAGACCTTAAAAACGCTGTTGTGCAAGGCATGGCCCTGGGCACGCCCGTGATTTTGCATGACACCGGGAAGACGGATGTATCGGCGCTCACTTTGGCTGGAACCATTGGGGCGGGACTGGTGGGCGGGCTGAACCCCTGCGCGCTGTCCATGCTGCTTATGCTTTTGATGGTGCTGGCCAATATGGGCAGGCGCGCCGGAATATATGCGGCGGCCTTCCTTGGCGCGAAGTTTGTAACCTATCTTTTACTTGGCACGGTGTTGCTTGGAGCCTTCCAGCTATGGAACCCAACCTGGCTCCCCAGTGCTGTCAAGTGGCTGCTGACCGGTCTTGGCGGGGCCGTTATCGTTCTGAATCTGTGGGACTTCCACGCGGCGAAACAGGAGCGGTATGGCAGCATTCGCAACCAGTTCCCGGGAAAATGGCGGAAGTTTCTTCACAACAAAATCCAAGCATTGGGCGGTGCAAAGCATTTGTTACCGGTATCGACCCTGCTGGGCGTCCTTGTCGCGGCGGGTGAATTTTTGTGCGCGGGGCAGCTATACTTGGCTACGCTGCTAAACGGGCTGCAATCGGGCGCCGATATGGTTCGCATGCTACCGATGCTTATCCTTTATTGCCTTTGTTTCCTTGCTCCCTCCATCCTTCTTGTCATTGCCGTGGTGCGCGGAAAAGCGGCCTTTTCGCTTTCGGAATTCATCCGTGCAAAAATGCCGCTGATTAAACTCTTGTCAGCAGCGGTGATGCTGCTGATCCTTGTTTTCATTTGGCTGTAGGCGGCGTGCATTGCAAACCGGCTTGGTTTTCAAGGCTGAAAATAGGATAACGAACATGACTGCGGGCCGCGCCTATAAACAACACTGAAGACATAAGGCACCCCAGGCAAAAGGCGGAAAAGAAAACCGGGCGCATCCTTTGTGCCTCCGGCATGAAAAGAAACGTATACTGGGCCGCTGCGGCATCAGCCAGGAAGATAAAGAGGGCTGCGGCCTTTTTTTGTCCGGCCCGGAGGGCAGCGGGCAAGGCAAGAGGAAGCGCAAGCAGGAAAAGGCACCCGTACAGGCCACCGGCAATGCCGGCCAGCGCCGCAGGCAGGAAAGAAGCCCTCGCCTGCAGTTGAATCTCCGGGGTGTTAACAGCCCGGCCGGCCGGCAGCGAATACTTAAGGAAAGCACTGATATTTTCTTCCCCCTGCCAGTACGCATCCCCTGCCAGAAGGATAGGGGCCGACCGGCTGCCTTCCTCCACGTGGAATGCATCGAAAAGCGCCATCGCCATACCGGAATCTGTCAGCAGGTTGATCTTTTGTACACGAACAGGCGAATTGAAGGTGATGCCGCCCCGCTTGACGGTTACAGTGTCCGGCAGGTCACTCAGCATCCTATCCACCCTCATGCAGCTTTCGCAGCCGGTGACGGATATATAATAGAGGAAGCTTTCGGTGTTAGCGCCGCTCTTGAGGATATATTCGGGCAGGTCCGTGAGAATTTGATCCTGTCCCATATACAGCTGACCGCCGAAAACGAGCACCGGATAGCTGATATCGGATTCTTCTACATCAAAGCCAGCCAGCGCCCGGTCAAGCTCCTGCTTCCCAATCTGCGTGTCCGCATCATATGCAAAATACTCGTAGTTGTCCAGGCTTTCTCCCGTCAGGCTGAAAAATGTTTCCACAAATTCCACCTGCGGATTGCAGGATTCGCAGATCTTTTGGTAAAAGAATCGTACCGGCGCGCTGCCCGCAAGACCCGGCAAGGCGGAAAGGGCAAGGCAGAACAGTGCAAACCCCAAAATGAATCGGATAAGCTTTTGCCCGCGCATGCCCTTCCACCTCCGGCGGCCGATTAAGAGTTCAGCTTTAGGCCATATGGTCCAGCATTTCGCCCCGAACCTCATAGGCGATCAGCCCCTTGGTAAGATAGTTATAAACTTCCTTGATGGAGTTGCGGCCAAGCATATGCCTGCCGTTGATGGTATGCCCGCCCGCGATATGGGGCGTCAGGATCACGTTGTCCAGCGTGCGGAAGGGATGGTCCTTGGCGGGCGGTTCGGGGTCGGTGACGTCCAGGCAGGCGAAGAAGCGCTTCTTTTGAAGCTCCTTGATAAAGGGCGCCTCCTCGATCAGAAGGCCCCTGGCGGTATTGATCACCAGCGCGCCGTCCTTGATGAGGGGAATATTGCCCGCGTTGAGCAGATGCTTGCAATCGGGGTTGGCAGGAGCGTGCAGCGTAAGCACATCGCTGGTGCGGATCAGTTCATCCAGGGGCAGCATGCGCACATCGAGCACTTCGGCTTCCAGGGGAGAAAGGTAAGGATCCCAAACACGCAAGTGGCAGCGGAAAGGCCGCAGAATTTTGATGACTTCCTTGCCAACCTGGGAGCAGCCAATAATGCCGACATTCATCTCATCCAGACGCTTGGTGCTGAACAAGCCGATTTCTCCGCCGCCCCATTCGCCGGAGGCGGTGTATTTGGCAAAGCCCCACATTTGCTTGAGGGAGGTAAGCACCAGCGCCAAGACCGTCTGGGCGACATCCTCGGCAATGATGGGGGCGTTGCTGGTAATGCGGCGGCCGCTGGTCCAAAAGCTTGGGGGAACAAGATGGCGCACGGCCCCCGCGGCGTGGGCGATAAATTTCAGCTGCGGAGCGGCATTCAGCATCTCCTCTGTAAAGGAAGGTGTCCGCCAGCAGGTGATGCAGGCATGAGCGCCTTGTAATTTCTCTGTCATGAACGCGGGTGTGATGGCTTGAGGCAGTTCATCAATTGGATTAAAGTCTGCAAATGTGCCGAGAAACTGAAGGTCTTTTTCACGGAAAATGCTGTGGGCCAGCCCGTTTTCCACCAGAATGGCAACTTTGAAGGGCTTGTTCACGCTTCATCCACCTCGATCATTTCTCTTAAAATGCGGGAAGGGGCTGATACGCGCCCCTTCCCGCCTGGGGAGGTTGTATACCAAATTACTTGAGAGTAAGGGTCTTTTGATACGACTCGTTCATGGCGCCCAGGATATCGTTCAGGCCCATGCCTTCCAGTTCACTGACATACTGGTCGAACTCATCCAGGGAGCGGGTGCCCGTGACGAACGCAGCGATCATTTCCAGACGGTAGGCATCTACGGCGGCGTTTGCGTCGGCGACGATGTCCGCCTTGTCCGCGCTGTAGAGAAGCGGCGGTACGATATACTTTTCGTCAAACTTATAGGGATCGAGGTTCTTCTGGCAGCCATAGTACTTCATGATCTCATTGTAGGAGCCAAGCTGGGAAGCCTGGTCCAACAGACTAAAGTCGCCGTCCAGATACTTGTAGATGACATCCGCGCCCTGTGCCTGCTGGCCAAGCCGGAAGCTGGCGGGACGGTTGGAGATGCTGGCCTGGTCCCAGGAGCAGTTCTGCGGCTGCGTGCCATAGGCCATCAACTCACGGAACAGAGCGGGCTTGCCGTTAAAGCCTACGCTTCCTTCTTCGGGATCATCCCAGGTCAAACCCTTGGGTCCAAAGTACACGGTGTAGGTATAGTAGGGGTCCATCAAAAGGTCAGCCAGGCGTACGGCCGCCTCGATGTTCTTGCACTTGTCGGTGACGAAGAAACCAGGCATCACGCTTCCCCATTGCCCGGTATACGTCTGATTCCGCTGGCCAGTGGGGCCTTCCACGGGGGAAAGCGGGAAGTACTGGAACCAGCGCTTGGTGGTGCCGGCCTTGGCAACACCATCTTCCGGGCCCCAGCCGACGGTCATGCCAATGCGCGCGCCGTTGGGATCTTCACCGATGGTGCGCAGGTCGTCGACGGTAATGGAGAACGCATCGCTTAAGATCAGGCCGCTCTCGTACAGCTCATGGGCATACTGCAGAGCTTGCTTGTATTCAGGTTGGGTGAAGCAGGCTTTGATTGTGCCGCCATCACCTACGGCGTAGTGCTTGTAGGGGTAGGCCATGAAGAAGTTGGACACCCATACGATAAAGCGGTTGATACCATCATTGTTGGTGCTGTTGAATGCCAAGGGAATTTCATCGTTCGGATCGCCGTTGCCGTTCACATCATTGTCTTTGATGTATTGCAGGTATGTGCGCAGTTCCTCCGTTGTGGTGGGCAACTTGCCGCCGTTGATGTCTTGCATCCAAGGCATGTAGTACCATGCACGGCCGTTGCCGTATAAACAGTGATAGCATTCGTTGATGTCGGGCAGGGAATAAATCTTTCCATCACTGCCTGTGCATACAGCCTTGGCTGCGGCATTCTCCTGGAAGATCTTATAAATGTTCGGCGCGATTTCGGGGGTGATGTAGTCATCCAGCGCGACAAAGATACCCTGCTGGGCATACTGGTCCATGGAGGCGTTGTCAATGACACCCTTTACGCTGATGACCTCAGTATAATCACCAGAGCTTAACAGAAGGTTGAGTTTTGTCTTGACATCAGTGGCAGGCGCGGTAACAAAGTTGAGCTTGAGGCCTGTGGCATCCTCAATGATTTTGGTTGCCAAGTTGTTTTCAGCCGACAGATCAGTGACCAGGGGGGTTAGAGGCTGAAAAATGGAAAGGTCAATGGTCTGCCCTTCAGGCGCAATGCGTGTGCTCCCCTCGGGAGGGTTGATATTGGCCAGGGACGTTGATGCACAGAGCGTCATGGCCAGTACCAGGAAAATAGATACCCACTTTTTCATGCTGTTTCCTCCTTATTTTCACTCGCATTGCGAGCGATTTCACCATTAACCCTTGACGGAGCCGATCATGATCCCCTTGACGAAGTATTTCTGCACGAAGGGATACAAAATCAACACGGGCAGCGAACCCACAACGATGACGGAATAGCGTATCAGCTCCATGGCGTTGCGCATTTCTTCCAGCTTTTGGTCGCCCATCTGCGCCAGCATCTCCGCCGGCATGTTATTGAGCAGCAATATATCCCGCAAAACCAATTGCAGTGTGTACTTGGAGGAGTCCGTCACATAGAGCAACGCGCGCATATAACCGTTCCAATGCCCGATACCGTGCAAAAGAACCATGACCGCAATGACCGGCTTTGCCAGGGGCAGCGCGATTTTAAAGAAGAAGCGGATATCGCCGCAACCGTCAATATTAGCCGCCTCCAGCAGGTCGTCAGGCAGGTTGCTTTTGAAGAAGGTCCGCACGATTACCATGTTGTAGGCTGAAAACGCGAAGGGGATGATAAGGGCCAGGCGGGAGTTCAATAGGCCCAGATTCCTTACCAACAGGTAATTGGGGATCATTCCTCCGTTGAAAAACATGGTGAGCATAAAATACAGCGTCCAAAATTTTGCGCCTGGAAGGTCCTTGCGGGACAGGGGATAGCCGCACAGAACCAGCAGGATCACGTTGACCATCGTGCCAAAGATCATATATATGAGGGAATTCATGTACCCGGTCAGGATCAGGGGATGCTCGAAAACCGCCTTGTAACCGTCCAGCGTCATATCCACCGGCCATAGCCAGACGCGGTTGGTGACCACGGAATAAGCGGAACTGAAAGAGCAGGAGATCACATACACCAACGGATACAGGACAATGAGCATGATCAAGGACAGAACCACGGTATTGATCACGTGGAACGAGCGGTCACCCTTGATTTTACCGATATTGCCAACATGAACCATATCAAGAGCACCTCCTTTCCTAAATAAAGCCGTTGTCCGATACTTTTTTCGCAACAAAGTTTGCGGTCATTACCAAAATGAAAGAAATCACATTCTGGAACAGGCCCACCGCGGTGGCGTATGAGAAGTCGGGCCGCGCTGCGGTCAAGCCCACCTTGTACACATAGGTCTCAATCAGCTCAGATACGGCCAGATTGGTGGGGTTCTGCATCAAATACACTTTTTCAAAGCCAACGCTCAGCAGCGAACCCATGCGCAGGATCAGCATGATGACAATCGTAGGCGTGATACCGGGCAAGTCGATATGCAGGATACGTTTCCACATGGAAGCGCCGTCGATGGACGCCGCCTCATGCAGCTGCGGATCAACGGATGACAGCGCGGAAATGTAGATGATAGCGCCATACCCCATCTCCTGCCATACGCCGCTCCAAACATATACATGGCGGAAGGAGGCGGCGCTGCCCATGAAGTTCACCGGGTCCATCCCAAGCATCATAATGAAGCGGTTGAGCAGGCCGCTGCGCATGTTCAGCAGCTGGCTCAAAAGCGCGACCATAATGACAGTGGACAGAAAATACGGTGCATAGGTCATCATCTGCACTGTTTTGCGGTATTTGGAACTCTTCAGATGCGTCAGGCCCAGCGCCAGCAGGATGGGGATGGGGAACCCGGCCAGCAGGCTGTATAAGCTCACCGACAGCGTGTTGACCATGATCTGCCCAAACTTCACGCTCCCCAGGAAGCGCTCAAACTGATAAAGCCCCACCCATGGACTGCCCAGGATACCAAGCTTGGGGTTAAACCGCATAAAGGCAATAAGCACACCGTACATGGGCGTATAATTAAATATAAAAACATATACGATCGGTATCAAAAGCAGCAGGCAGAGGCCCCAGCGGCGTTTTACCCTTGTAAACAGCGTTTGCCTTCGAACGGACGGGACAGCACTCTTGAGCATTGTGTGTTCCTCCTTGCACTCAAAATCATGCTTCGCAGTCAATGAGTATGTGAATCACATCATCCTTCTGGGCGTTGCGCATTTGAAATGCCTCGTCAATGCGGCTGAGAGGGAAAATTTGATCAACAATCCGCGAGGTGTTGATGATTCCCTGGGTTGCATAGTCCACGCCCTGCTTGAAAAAGCGCCTGTTATCCACATCCCGCCTGGGCTCGGTGGAATAGATCTCGATGCGCTTGCGGTGTACCTTGAAAAAATCGATGGGCTTGTTGCATACGCCAATGCACCCGTACAGCACAATCTTTGCGCATAGGGCACAGCAGTCGATTGCATCCACAATGCCGTCGCCTTCCAAAAGGGCAGGAATGACAACATCGAACCCCTCCGGAAAATCCTTGCCCAGCACATCCATTGTGGAGGCGTCCTTTGATGGCATCTGGTACGCATGCGTAGCGCCGAACTGAAGCGCCAGATCAAGGTTGCGCCGGCGCAGGTCTGTCACAACCAGGTTTCGGGGGCTGTACAGGCTTACCGCCTGGGTCAGGGTCAGCCCGCTGACGCCCTGCCCCATAATCAGTACGTTTTTCGTTGCGTCAATCCCGCCCAGTTCGCACGCATGCAAAACGCTGGGCAGTATCTCCGTGAGGCTGGTGGCGATCATCGGAAAGCCCTTGGGCATGACGATGATATGAAATGCCTTGCAGGTGATGTACTCGGCATACGCCCCCCAGACATAGCGGCAGGTGACAACGTCTCCATCGCTGATGCCCTGTACCTTTTGACCTGTTTTCACTACCACGCCGGCCACTTCATGCCCCAGCCTGGCGGGAAGGGAAATAAATTCAGGCGCGCGTGTGCCGCGGTATGCCTCCAGGTCGGAGCCGCAGATTCCCACATACTTCAGGCGGATAAGCACCTCGTCCTCTGCAATTTCGGGAATGCGCGCATAACGAATCTCCATGTGATAAGGCGCGGTCATTACCGCGACGCGCTGGCTGTTCTCATCCTTATGATCCACATATGTGAAGGCGGGCATTGACATCTTGGTTGCCATAACACCACTCCTTAAGAAATTATAACATGTACTATATATCTTAAGCACCAGAGAGATAAGACGAAAAGACGGCCTTTCTTGAAATACTTTTGCAATATTCAAACGATCTGAGTTCTTTTCACCTGGATTATACATCCACTTTGTCAAGTTTGCAATAGTCATTTTAATTTTTTTTATCAATCTACCTTCTGGGCTGCTTAATGTATTGACAGGCATAGAGATTAGAATTATAATATGAACTGAAAAGCGGATAGAACATGTTCTATTTTGCGGATCGAAAGTCCGAAACATAAAGGAATTTTTTCTTCGAGAAAGCAATGGATTTATAACATGTACTATTATTGACATGGCGCATTTTTTCCATTATATTCATTCTGCATATATTCTATATAATAGGATAAGTGGATTAAAACCCACGCACAGGAGAAAGAGGGACCAGCGCGTCATGATGAAAGAGAAAACCGCTCCGCAGTACGTTCAGATCTACGAGGCTTTGAAGGATAAAATCCTATCCGGCGGTTACGGGTCCGGCGAAATGCTCCCCTTTGAACGCGAGCTGTGCCAGCATTACGCAGCGCAGCGCATCACCGTACGCCACGCCCTTGACCTGCTTTCCAAGGACGGGCTGATCAAAAAGCGCCCCGGCGTAGGCTCGTTCGTGGCCGATGCTCCCATGGCGCCCGGCAGCCGCGAACAGGCCCAACGCCCGGAGAGCCGGAACAAGGTGCTGTTCATCATGACGCGCAACTTAAACGACGTACGCAGCAACAGCAACGCCTACAACAGCCAGCTGTTTTTTACCATGGAGCGGGCGTGCCGCAGCCGCGGGCTGTCGCTGTTCTTTCTGCCTATACTGAGCGTGGAAGAACTTCGGCCGCATATTGAAAATGATCCGCCGGCTTGCGCGCTGCTGGTAAGCCATACCCCGGAAGAAATCAGCCTATACCTTATGGATGCGCACGTTCCCGTCATCGCCATCAATTCCATAGACCGGCATGTGGTTTCCATCATGCCGGACAATTTCAGCGGCATCGCCCTGGTCATGGAGGACCTTTTTTCCATGGGGCATACAAAGATCGGCTACATTGGCGGCAGCGAGCATTACGTCAACGCCAAGGAACGGTACCTTGCCTACCGCGTCGCCTATTGGCTGAAGAACCTACCCCTGGATGAACGCTGGATCAAGATGGCGGACTGGACATTCCGGGGCGGGAAGGAAGCCATGCAGGAACTGCTGGCACTGCCGGAGCCGGAACGGCCCACCGCCGTGATGTGCGCCAGCGACATGATGGGCTTTGGCACCTACGAGGCCATACAGTCGGCCGGGCTGACCATAGGCCGGGATATTTCGGTGACGGGGTTTGACAACGTGCCCATGTGCGACTACGTGCTGCCCCACCTGTGCACGGTGGATGTCTGCCTGGAGCAGATGACCAACGTGGCCATGGAGCACCTTCTGGCGGCTGCCGAAGGAAAAATCAACGCCAGCGGACCTTATGTGGTGCGCATCCCCGTCAATCTTGTCAGGCGCGATTCATGCGGTGTCAAATCCGCTTTGTGAGGTGTATGTCCATGGATACTGCGCAAAGAAAAGTAAAGGTTGCCGTCATCGGCGCAGGTGGGATCGCAAACAGCATCCACTTGCCGGCGCTAAGCGAAATCGAAACGGCGCGGCTCGTTGCCATTTGTGACAACGCGGGCGATAAGGCGGCGCAAAGCGCGGCGCGCTTTGCAATTCCCCATTCCTATCACAATTACATGGAGATGCTGGATGAGGAAAAGCCGGAGGCGGTCTTTGTGCTTGTACAGCCGGACCAGAGCTTCCGCATCTCGCTGGAATGCCTGAAAAGGGGAATACACACGTTTATCGAAAAACCCGCCGGCATCACCGTATACCAGGCGAAGGCGCTGGAACGTACTGCCCGGGCTGTTAATGCCGTTTGCCAAGTGGGTTTCAACCGGCGCTATATCCCCCTGATTCAGGAGGTAGTCAGGATCATGCGGGAAATAACGCCCATCGAGCAAGTGGAGGGTTATTTCCTCAAGCACAGCGAGGCATCATTTTACGATGGCTGTTCCTCCGCGCTGATGTGCGATACCATCCATGCCATTGACTGCGTGCGCTGGATCGCCGGGGGAACGCCCCAAAAGGCTGCCACGCTGATCAACCGCTATGGGCAGACACCCGTAGACAACGCCTGGAACGCCGTGGTCCGCTTTGACAACGGCGTCAGCGGCATCATCAAGGCCAACTACAACACCGGCGGACGGGTACACGGCTTTGAAATCCACGGTCCCAACGCCAGCGCGTTCATCAACATCGGGTTCGGCGATATGAATTGCAGCGCGAAAATACTGCACTTTGACGGCCAGGGCACCTTCTCCATCTCCTCCCGCGGGAGAAGGGATCAAAACATTGTGTCACTGGATGGCTGCGAAATCTCCGGGCGGAGCGAATATTTTGCCTACTATGGCTACCTCACGGAGGATAAGGCGTTTTTGGACAGTGTGCTGACGGGGGAAAAACCCCTTGCGGATATTGCTGAGGCGGTCAGTAGCATGGAAATGGTGGACCTGATCGAGCAAGGAAGGCTGTAAAAGGAAGGCTGTAAAACAAGAAGGCAGGAGTGTGCCATGCTGTATAATATTCCCCCCGCCATCCCCCCAAAATTGATGAAAATATTAATGGAAATGGGCCACGGGGATGAGATCGTGCTTTCGGACGGCAATTTCCCCGCTAAGGCGTTGGGCAGCCGCGTCATCCGCTGCGACGGTTCGGATATCCCGGAGCTTCTGGATGCCATCATGCAGTTTTTTCCATTGGACTACACGGAGGCCCACGCGGTTGTGATGATGGAAAAGCCCGCCGAATTGCCCGAGCCCCCGGTCTGGGACAAATACCGTTCTATTTTGTCCCAGCGCAGCAGGGAGGAATTTGCCATCGGGCATATTTCGCGCCAGGCGTTTTACAGCCGCGCCCAAAAAGCCTACGTCATCGTGGCCACGGGCGAAAAGGCCAGGTTTGCCAATATCCTGCTGAAAAAAGGGATCGTTCGCCTTGATGGATGATGATCAGCGTTGTACGCTGATGAATAATAAGGAGGATCCATTATGCCATCCTATTCGGTATTTACCAAGCCATGGAAAACCGCTTCCGCCGACGAACTGATCGGCATCGTGACCTCGATGGGCTTTAATGCCATCGAATTCCCTTTGCGGGACGGGTTTCAGGTGACACCGGCGGAGTGCGAAAAAAAGCTGCCATCATTCACAAAACACCTCAAGGACAACGGCGTACGTATTGAAAACGTCGCCTCCACCCCCACGGAAAGCGTGTTCTCCGCCTGCGCCCAAAGCGGCATCGGCATGATCCGGATCATGTTCACCCCGCCCATGGGCCTTCTATACACGGAGCAGGAGGCTCTCTTCCTCAAGCAACTGGACAGCTATATTCCGCTCAGCGAAAAGTATGGCGTGAAAATCGGCCTGCAGATGCACTACGGCACCGGTCCCTCCACTACCGGCGACATGATGCGGATCGTTGGGCATTTTGACCCGAAGCACATCGGCGCGATCTGGGATGCAGCCCATTCCGGCCTGGCCGGCGAGCAGTGCGAGCAGGCCATCGACCTGGTTTTCAGCCATCTTTGCCTTGTGAACTTCAAAAATGCCCGCTACCAAATGACCGGGCGCGCCCCGGCGGGTGAGGCGGAGTTTATCCCCTTCTTCTGCCCCGGGCCGGACGGGCAGTGTTCCTGGCCCCGTGCGGTAAAGCACCTGAAGGAAAAGGGCTACGCCGGAACCTGGTGCATGCCTGCGGAATACACCGAAACACACAACAATAAGGAAATGGAATATGCCAAAAAGGACCTGGTCTGGCTGCGCAGCCTGGTGGAGGCGTAAGCCATGGCGTAATCCATCCGCCCGCGAAGGAACGGGCGGTATGATTTGACATCATTTATTATGGAAGGGAACCTTGCCGGGATATTGATTGAACATAAGGCAGGAGGATTAGTCCTATGCATATGCGTACATTGGGCGGGAGCGGAATCAAGGTATCCCCCCTGGCCGTAGGCTGCTGGTCATTCGGCGGCGGTGCCTACTGGGGGGAGCAAAGCCAGCAATCCGTAGACGCAATCGTCGCTTCAGCATTAGAGCGCGGCGTCAACCTGTTTGATACGGCCGCCATGTACAACGATGGAAATTCCGAAATCTCCTTGGGCATATCCCTGAAGGGCAAAAGGAGCCAGGCCGTGATTTGCTCCAAGCTTGGCCCCCACGTCGCCTACCGCGATGAGATGATCAGGCAGTGCGAGATGAGCCTCAAGCGCCTTCAGACGGATTATCTGGACTGCTATATGCTACACTGGCCTATCAACCCCGTAGCCATCAGGCACTTTACAGACGACGAGGGGATCATTGCCCACCCGCCCACGGTGCAGGAAGCGTTTGAGGCGTTTGAAACGCTGAAGCGGGACGGAAAGATCCGTGCCGTCGGCATCAGCAACTTCGGAGTGCGGCAGATGGAGGAGGCTTTTCAAACCGGCGTGGCCGTGGATGTGAACGAAATGCCCTACAACATATTCACACGCGCCATCGAATACGAGATTCTGCCTTATTGCATGGAAAAGGAGATCGGCGTCGTCTGCTCCATGGCGCTGCAGCAGGGCATACTCGCCGGCGCTTACCAGCGCGGCGAGGATATCCCACACAACCAGGCTCATTCCCGTCATTTCCACTTCGAGCGCGGCAAGGGCACATCGCGGCACGACTCCACGGGCGTGGAATTCGAAATGTTCGCGGCTCTCGGGCAATTGAGGGAAATTGCAGCCTCCATGGATATTTCCATGGCGCAGCTGGCCATCGCATGGCTTTTGCACCGGCCAGGTATCGCCTCCGTGCTGGCCGGCAGCCGCACCACCGCCGAGCTTTTTGATAATTTAAAGGCGCTGGACGTTACCCTGAAAAAAGACGTGATTGAGCGCATCGATGGCATAAGCGAGGCAATTAAAACAAAGATGGGCGCCAACCCCGATTTGTACGAATCGGAAGCCAACCGCCGCATCTTCTGAAATGAAAATTCTTCGAAATCCCTTTGCTGTGAGTGAGGAGGTATGCTCTATGGTCACCAGGGAGCAATATGAAAAATACAAGAAGTACACGCTGGACTGCCTCGAGCAGGCCGGGATTGCCCTGACGGATCAAGAAAAGCAGCAAGTGGAAGTGGCAGATATGGGCCTGTCCCGTCTTGCGGAGATCGGTCTGAACGTGATCACCTATGTGAACACCGACCGCTGCTGCGCTAAAGAGCTGGTACTGGCGCCCTGGCAGATATGCCCGGAGCACCGGCATCCTCCCATTGACGGGAAACCCGGTAAGGAGGAAACCTTCCGCTGCCGGAAGGGTGTGGTTTACCTGTACACGGGCAGGCAGCCCGCGCCGGCCAGAGAGCCCATTCACGGCAGAATCCCCGCGGATCTCGCGCCTTATTTCACGGTTTTTGAAGAAACCGTTCTGCATCCGGGCGAGCAGTATACGCTTGAGGAGGATACGCTGCATTGGTTCCAGGCGGGTGCCGAAGGCTGTATCGTATCTGAATTTTCCACCCACAGTGTAGACGAGAAAGATATTTTTACGATTCCTATGGTTATCAGGGAAGCAAGCGTTGAATGATCCCACAAAGGATGCATTGTACTTCATGGAGAAGTAAGTATTAACACCCTCACATTCGTGTATTTATGCACATCCCCCTGAAAAGCTCTGAATAATTACACGCATCCCAGATCTTCGTGTATTTATATCAACTAATGCCGCTTTAGACACAACAGAAACCCCGAAGCCCCTGATTTTAAAGGTCGCTGAAAAAGTCCATCCGTGAAGAGCGGGTGGATTTTTTTGCAAAATGGTATAATTATGCAAACGACAAAGGGAAGCAGGCGATGGAGAATGCTAAGGAAACAAGAACAAATCAAGCTTTCGCAATATCGGAGTCTATATGACATCGTCGTGCCAGAAGACAACTTGCTGCGAAGGATAAAGGATAATACAGATTTCAGCTTTGTTAACCCGATGCTACGAGAGCAATATTGTGAGAAATTTGGGCGACCTGCTACAGAACCGGAGATGATGTTCAAATTGATGTTTTTGAAAAAAATGTACAATCTATCGGACGAGCAGCTTATAAAATGTACCCTGTAGAATGGACAGTAGAGGCAACGAAAAATCCGGCCCCAACCGGATTTCCGCAATGGCTTACTTACTTGCATCCTCAGTAATTTGGAAATAAATATAATGTCTAAACTGAAGGTTGTTTGGTCAAACTTTTATTGATAGCGACTAACAATTGATAAAAGAGGAGAATTTGGCATGGAAATCTACAGGGCAAGAAAGCGCAATTTGCATGCTAAACTCATTTTTAATCCCAATGCCGGTGCAGCTGATGAAGCGAACAGGAAGCTTATGGAAGTAACTGAAGAGTTACAGGCTACGGATATTAAAACAGAGCCTTATCTAATAGAACCAAACTGTGATTTGCCAAAAGTCATACATGAGGCTATTGGACAAGGAATTCGTTTGTTTATAGCTTGTGGAGGCGACGGTACTGTTTCTTCTGTAGCTAAAGAATTGATTGGGACAAATGCAATTCTTGGCATTATTCCTACCGGCACTCAGAATAATATTGCATATAGTCTGGGAATTTCAACAGATATTGCATCATCGGTTGCTACTCTCTCAACAGGTCGAAACATAAAAATTGATATTGGTAAATGTACTTGTAACAATCACAGTACACCTTGTATTGAAGTTTGCTCGGTTGGGCTATTTTCATCTATATTTCCATCTACAGATGATATTTTACATGGTGATTTAACACGGATTGGTGATTTTATAGCTACGATAACGACCACTCCACCATCTGAAATACAAATATTGTTGGATAATGAAATAGATTTCAATTTTACTGGTCATGTGGTATTGATCTCCAATATGCCTTATATTTTCCGTCATTTTCAAGTAGGCTCCAAAGATTCGTTTGAAGACGGATTAATTGATGTTTTATTTTTTGCAGATCAATCAAAATTAGATTTAATACGACACGCGATTAAAAGCCCGGGGACCGATTTTGAACGGGATCCTCGCATACAGCATTATCGTGCACGCAGTATAATAATTGACACCGTCCCCTCTATGCCAATAATGGCAGATGGTGTAAAGATTGGTGAGGGTTTAGTCAAAATAGATATTCAGAAACGTGCTCTGTCAGTAATGGTGCCTGCAGGGGAAACCAAAGACATAACTAAATCAGGTGATAGTTTTGAGAAATAGAAGTACAAAACCAATAAAAGAGATTAACATTCCAGATTTACAAGTTCCGGATGTTTTCAAAAAACTGATTGCTTGGACGAGTCATGTTAAGCATTTTTATTGGATAGTAATTCTTGTAATTATTTTGGTATTTATTTCAATGCAAATGCCCCATGATTTTTGGGCAAAATTATGGGTTGCTATAAAAGCAAATTCAGCCTTAGTAACTCTGTTAATATTTTTTAGTATAGTAACCATCTCGGTTACCTGGAATGAAGGTCAAAAAGCTGATGAATGGGTTTTCTTGTTTTTTAATTCACGCGGGAAACGCCCTCCATTATTAGATTGGTTAATGTTGGGGCTTACTCAGCTTGGACATTTTATTTTTGCATTAATACTCGCACTCATATTTTATTTTACCGAAAGCAAATTTTTTGCCTATTCACTTATTTTTGGCGTAATCACTTTAGGGCTAATGATTGATATCATAAAATTATATATTCGCCGTGCTAGACCATATATCAAGTTGAAAAAGATACGCATTGTCGGTTCTAAGGCAAGTGGAAGATCATTCCCAAGCGGCCATACGGGTCAAGCATTTTTCTTGGCTTCATTGATTGTGCACTATTATCATGTTAATATTTATCTATGGATATTATTGTACGCTGCTGCTTTATTGGTTGGAATTACACGAATTTATGTTGGGATGCACTACCCAAGAGATGTTTTAGCTGGTGCTATACTTGGTACAGCGTGGGGTATTATAGGAGTTATGGTTAATGGTTATATACTTTTTCCGAACCAATAATTAGAACTCAATGAATATCCGCTGCTCATTTCACCCAATCAAAACTCCAGCCACACAATAACTCTTCGTTCATGAGGCATCGGCATTGTTTACCACGATTTCACCCTCGTGCACCACCATTCTTACGGATAAGAACGGGTTCTCGGAGGATATGTCCCCGGAGAGCGGGTCGCCAGCCACCACCAGCAGGTCTGCAATCTTTCCCACCTCTATAGTGCCCAATGTGCTGTCCAGTCCGCAAACGTGGGCGGCGTTCCTGGTGCCGGCAATAATGATATCCATGGGGGTCATACCGGCCTGTTTCATTAAGTTTACTTCAGTAATGGGGAAGCCGGTATCGAAACTGATTGTGTATCCGGCAAAATCCGTTCCCAAAGCCACCTTTCCCCCGGACTTGTAAAAGGTGGAAAGATTCTCTATGGCCACATCTATCCAATCAAGGCCATAATCCTTGCTCACGCCGTTCCAGAGCTCCAGCGTTGGTACCCAGTAGATTCCTTTTTGCACCATCTGCCCGGCCGTCTCCTTGCTGATGGGTTCCACCACCATGTGCGCGATATCGTCTACCCCGGCATCGATAGCCCACTTCAGGTTGCGTTCATGGCTGATATGCACCGAAACCTTGCGGCCACCCGCGTGGGCCGTATCCACAATAGCCTTTACCTCTTCGTATGTGGGCATGTTCCACGTACGCCCCTGCAGGTCGTCCTCGATGGAAGTTTTAATGATGTCCACGCCCTCGGCTATATATTGGTTCACCATTTTGATTGCCGTATCGGCGGAGTTGAAAGAATCACCGCCGTAACCCCCGGGTACGCTTAGGATTGGGGTAGCCGATACGATTCTTGCATGCGCCGGGTCTTTGTTCAGGTGGTCTCTTTCGGCCAGGAAATTGCCAGACGCCCAGGGCGCTTCGTCACGGACTGTCGTGACCCCTGCCATGAGCCAGCTTTCAAGGTTTTGCTCGTTATACGCATTATGCACATGAGCGTTGATGAATCCCGGCATGACCGTGGCGCCGTTCAAGTTTATCACTTTGGCTCCTTTGGGTATAGCGTTGGAATCACTTGTTCCGACTCCGGTAATGACACCGCCTTCAAAGGCGATGACTGCGTTATGAACAGGCGGCGCACCTGTGCCGTCAATCAAATGGCAGTTGGTCAGGTAAATGGCGCCGCATGCATTGTTTGCGAGGCCTGCGTCTTGGGAAAAACATCCCATGCACAGAATCAGGATAAAAAAAGAAACCAACAGTATTTTTGGCCGTAACATCTTTCACCCTCCTGATTTTGGAAAATATGCTTCATGTAATATGATTATACGCAATAAGAGGTCAAATACAATACCGGTGGCAGCATATAAAGAGAAAAGGAACACAGTTGACGCAGAATACAGTCCGCCCGCCCCATTACTAAACCTTGACAATTTCATACGGATTATGCTAATTGGCGCGCATAGTACCAAAACCATCAAAAGGACAGTTTTTGGTGCAGGTTATGCCACGAAGGTCATTATTACTATTACCGGCGTTACTTTCTCAGATGGCTCCTATTACGCCATTCCCGATGCCCTGCTCGAAACATGGTCTTTCAGTAGATGATGGCTCTGCGTCTCAATCCGGCTTTTCAGTCGGAATGAGCCGGAGTCAAAGAAACAGATATGAATACGGCACTTTGCTGCAGCGACACGATGCCGATACATACGTGTATTGATGCACACCCCAATTTGTAGGGCGAGCTAAGTTTAGCCCCAACGGCGAAGGGACTGGGAAATACGAAAAAGATGAGGTTTTTCAAGGGCTTCGGACTTTTATCTATTGCCTGGAAAGCTTACGTGAAATGCAAAATCGTGTCAGGTTTGGGTCATGGAAAGTGGCCTGAACCTAACATGATGCGATTGACAGACCATTTGCGTCTTTGTATAATATTAACACATTGTTTTACCTTACCTGACATCTTCCTTTTCGTTCTGCATCTGCTGGAAGGTCGTGAGGTTATTTGCAGGCACGAAACTGACGGGGGAATGTCCGAGCGATAGTACGGGTATTCTTTTCTTATTCCATGCCGAAAACAATATGTAATATACAAACGTCTCCGTTTTCCCTGGTTGGCGATGTCCTGGTGGTCATCTTTGCGTACGCCGGCTTGCGGAAAAGCAGGGATAACGGACCGCAAATGCCGCAGATATCCTAAACAGAAGACCGGAACATAAACAGAAAGGGTGGGTGTGTTATGGCAAAGAAAAGGATCGCAATAATGATGCTGCTGTCCGTGCTCCTATTCATGCAGCCAATCTTGCCGGCATCTTCCCAGAACAAAGGCATTGACCGCAGCCGGATTCGCAGGCCAGACGAAACCGTCTACACAGTAACGCTTACCATCGGCACGATATCTTTTGACGGAACCCTGGAACGTATCGACCGGGTTACTGATGAACAGGTGGAACAGGCGATACGGGAAGTACTCAAAGACATGGAGCTGACGGAACTTGATGTCGCCGATATGCAGCGTTTGGTGGAAAAGGCGCAAAGCGAAGAGCAAATCACACGGGAAGACGTGGACACATTCAAAGAAAACTTGAAAACGGTCATGGGTGCCGATACGGCAGTGGATATTGTGGACCTGCTGACCGGCGGTTCTGGGAAAACCGTTGAAGAGATCATAAAAGACTATCTATCAGGCCAAGTGGACGACGTAAAAGGCGATATAAGGGACAAAGTGTTAGATGAGCTGATCGAGGAAGGAAGTGACCTGGCTTCAGCCGCAGATACGGCAAACAAAGTCGCCGATATTGCTGTTATCGTACTGGATCAGATGGAAAAAGACATTTGGAAACAGGAGAACAGGGTTGAGGCTGCAAATACCTGGCGCAAAATGCAGGAATTCTATTATCAGGTGAACAGCAAGATTTACAACCTTCAAACCTCGAAAGTCCACGGCTGGGAATTGAAGATTGATACGGAAACGGAAAAGAATCTGTCTTTTTTTACGATCGGCGGCAACCATGAAAAATGGACCGTGACCATGCTCCTGAACAAAATCGACAAAAAGCCGGCTGACCCCGAAGGCCCCAGCGGGACCTATACGGGGATCGTAGCTTTTATGGTCGATTACGACCTGACAGCATTTGATGAAGGATTTGCTGGATACGTCACCTCCTTGTGGCAGAAGATGATGATGCTGAGCAGCAAGTCGGCTTTGGTGGAAACGGGGGAAAGCCTGCCGACCGAAATCTCGCGCTGGCTGCATCTTGACGGCAAATTTTCAATTGATATCCTTGCTGGAAAGCCTCAAAGTGCCCAAGCCGCCGAGTATACGGTCTATCCCGATTTTTCGTTGCTTACTGATAAAAAAGAGATTCGGATCTGGCGTGTTCTGAAATTGAATGGAACGCAGAAACTGAACAAAATGGATCTGAAGGTGGCAGCCGATATCACTTACTCGGCCGAGAATGTTGAGAAAATCACCGAGCATACCGAGAATTACACGATTTCTGGAAAAGCTTACGGCAAAACCATCAAAGAGACATATCCTTTCCCCGACAGCGACATCGGTTGGGATAACGCCATCTGGGAACAGTGGACAAAAGAAAAGAAACTTACGGTTAAAGCGAAATAAGCTGGACAGCCTCTGTTGAAAGAGAATGACTTGAGCCTGTTGTAGCTTCTTAACATCTTCTGGTGGCAAGAACACAGGGGGGCTGAGGTAGAAGGATAGAGATGTAACGGATGACTGCGCACTCAAATATGCCGAAGTCATCCGTTAATGTATGCTTTACTAATCACTGCCTGTCTTTAACAATCCCATGGTTGTTTTATAGAGCTTTTGCGCGTTCTCCTCATTAAAGTATCCATCGCCAGGCTAATTTTCTTGCGATCTTTATATGCAGACAAAGATGAATTGATAAGGGAAGGTAATTTGGAGAGTGTTCATGAGTTGGGCACAGGTATGGATAATGAAGGACGGAACCATGCGCTTCATTTTTAAGGGAAACATAACGTCCTGCATTATGTCGGCATCGCCGCCAATGACGTTAAGCAATACGAATCACTGTTACCGACACTTTGATAAAGGAAAAAGATATATCACCCCCAAATAGATCAATGACAACAGGACCGCTCGTTACGGTAACAATTGCGCTTCCGCTTAACGGTGCCAATGGTATTATTCATCCTTGCCTGGCAAGCATGGAATGGACACGGTAAAAACCGTGGCTGCCGCATCACTGTTTACCGATATGCATCCGCCGTGCGCCTCGACAATCTCCTTTGCAATGGCAAGCCCCAGCCCGGCGCCGCCTGTTTTTGTGGCGCGCGACTCGTCCAGCCGGTAGAACTTCTCAAAGATGACCTCCTGCTTTTGTTTCGGGATCGGGTCACCGTGGTTTTTAATTTGAATCTCGGTTCTGTCTTGATTCGCAAGTGCTGAAACAGTGATCTGAGAATTTTCATAGCTGTAGGCTGCTGCGTTTTTCAGAATGTTGTTGAATACGCGGGCCAGCTTATCCGAATCGCCGCGCAATACGAGGCCTTCTTCGCATGAAACCAGGATGCTCTTGCCCTGCGGAAGCAGGATGGGATAGAACTCGTCAGCCAGCTGCTCCAGCATGAATTTCAGGTTGATCCGCTCTTCGCTTAACGTGATCGTTTGGAGGTTGAAGCGGATGATTTCGAATAACTCCCCAATGAGCTGTTCCAGCCTATACGCCTTGTCCAGCGCAATGCCGACATATTTGGAACGCTGATCTGGTGTAAGCTCCGGCGATTCGTCCAACAGATTCAGATATGCGATGACGGACGCGAGCGGTGTCTTAAGGTCGTGCGCGAGGTAGGTAATCAAATCGCTTTTGCGCTGCATCTCCGTCTCTGCCAATGTCTTGGCGCGCTCCGCCTCAGTTCTGGATTCTATATACAGCGTATGCTGTGTCATGTAGGTTCTGTACGCAGTTACAATGCCAACCAGCGCAACAAGCAGCATGAAAAGGAGGCCGATGCCCAGCAGTACACCCCGGTTGAACCACCTGCCCGTGACCAGATTGCTGGATAACCACCCGAGGAAATTCAACAGCGCGCCGTTGAACATGGTGTCGATCACCCACACCACAACCAAGACCGCCGTAATGATGAGAAACGAGGTCTGCAAACATTTGCGGAGGAATTTCCGTTCATCATTTTTCAAGTTTATATCCAACTCCCCATACGGTTCGAATATACTTTGGCCGTTCGGACGAATCGTGCAGCTTCTCCCGCAGGTGCCGGATGTGTACCATGACGGTGTTGTTGGCGTTGTTCAGGTATTTTTCACCCCAAACTCGCTCAAATATCTCTTCCGCCGGTATGACTTTGCCCGGCGATTCGCATAACAGCCACAGAATCGAGAACTCGATCGGCGTCAATTGCAGCGGCCTCTCGTCCAGCGTGCATTCGTGCGTATCGAGGTTCAGCGTAAGCCCGCGCACCGCCAATACATTCTCGCGGCGATCGCTTTGCCCGTCGTTGTAACGCGTATAGCGCCGAAGCTGCGCTTTGACGCGCGCCACCAATTCCAGGGGCCGGAACGGCTTGGTGACATAGTCGTCCGCGCCCAGCGCAAGGCCGGTGATCTTGTCGATCTCCTCTTCCTTTGCCGTCAGCATGAGAATCGGATAGGTGTGCTTTTCCCTTATGGAGCGGCAGATTTCATGGCCGTCTATATCCGGGAGCATAATGTCCAGTATGGCCAGGTCGAGCTGCCGCTCCGCCGCGCACTTTAACGCCTCTGCTCCGCTGTAAAACTTGTAAACGTCATATCCCTCGTTTTTTAGATAAAACTCCACAAGATCCGCAATTTCCCGTTCGTCATCCACGACTAGAACCTTTTCGTTCATTTTATCACCACAAAGTACATGTTAGGGTAATACTTAAGGGCTGTCAACTATATTTCTTATTCAACCGGAAAATCAAAATACTGATTCGGGTAGGGTTCCTTTTTGAGCGTATAGTGCCACCATTCCAGCTCGTAGGCTTTAAAACCGCATTTCTCCATAATTTCCCGCAGGATTTGGCGATT
Organism: Bacillota bacterium; assembly: GCA_023415715.1. Lineage (GTDB taxonomy): Bacteria > Bacillota > Clostridia > Christensenellales > Aristaeellaceae > JAEWAH01. The sequence goes on along the minus strand of JAEZJP010000097.1, from coordinate 14,595 downwards.
TCCGGTTGCAACCGTGGACAGGCCTTCCGCGCCGTGGTGCGAGCGAACGTCCATCAGGTCGAAGGCGCCGCCCATATCGGCCATTTGTCCAGTCTTGATATCGCAGAGCGTCAGGTCGATCGTGCTGCCCCGGCTATGCCCGGACTTCGGCGCAACGTAACCCAGGGGAATGATGTCGCCCTTGGAAATGTTCGGATAGTGCTTCGCCTTTGTTCTCCCATCCTCGGGATCATCCGCCCAGCGCAGGAAGCAGTCAACGGCGCGTTGGGGGCGGTAGCCGTCCCAAAGCAGCAGGCCGTATCCCGACATTGCCGCAAGCGAAATCGCGCTAAGAAGCGCAGCAGCCAGCTCACACGTCCCCACGATTCGGTTTGCACAATATCCATCCACCACCGAACCTACAAAATTGTCCTCTGTAGCGTATTTCGCGTCCCAAAACACACCAGGCAGTACAGCGTCCAGGTAGACAAAACCTTCTTTCATCTCAATCTCCGTTCCTTTCGCAATATTCTTCCAGCGTCCAGCCGTTTTCATGAATTTCCTGCGCAATCTCAACGCCCACATACCGGTAATGCCAGGGCTCGTAGGGAAGGCCGGTGATATCCTCCTTGCCCTCGGGATATCGAAGAATGAAACCGAAATCCCAGCAGTGCTCGCTCAGCCAGCGGAATTGCTCGGTGTCCTCGAAACCCCCGCTGTCACTGCGCGTTGTGACATCGAAGGCAAGGCCTGTTTGATGTTCACTTGTGCCGGGCTTTGCAGCCGTTCCATCCTCGTCATTTTCGTAAAGCTCCCGCTGCTTTTCCTCCGTACGGTAGCCGCTGGTAATGGTAAACCCTTTCACGCCGTCCTTGTTCGCCTGCTGGAACATATCATTGGCTGCCTCGAACGTTTCCCGCGTCAGGCTGATATTGCTGGACGCCAGTTGAAAGGACCGCTTCTCACCGTAGAGGTCCACAAGCTCGTCTGCGGCAAAGCCGCCCGGTAACGGGCTGGATGCGTTGACTAGCAGAACACCATCCGATACGGTTTGCGCGATTGCGTTTTGTATTGGCATGCCGCTGATCTTCGTGCCGTGATCCACAAGAAGCTTGCCACCTGCCGAAAGCAAGAGAACGCCCATCGCTGCGCAGAGGAGTCCCTTGAAAAGCACCTTCACTCCGCGTCACCCCCGTTCTCCAGCGCCAAGGCAATCAGCCGATCAATTAATTCGCGCAAGGGGATGCCCGCGCCTGCCATCATGCGCGGATAGCGGCTATAAGAGGTAAAACCGGGCATGCTGTTGACTTCGTTGAGCACCACCTGCCCATCCGGCGTCAGGAACTGGTCCACGCGCGCGAGCCCCCGGCAGCCGAGCGCGCGATACACCGTCTTCGCCGTCTCGACCACATGAGCACGTACTTCCTCCGGAATGGGGGCCGGCACGAGGATGGTCGCGTTTTCGGAGCCCTGTTCCGGCTTTGCTTCCTGATGGATGCGGAAGAATCCGCCCGACAGATCGATCTGGTCAAGGGCGCCCGTAAACAGGTTTGATCCGTTTCCCAGCACCGCGCAGCCTATTTCGCGTCCCATAATGGCCTCCTCCAGCAGCACCTTGTCGTCATACGCTAAGGCTGCACGCACAGCGGAGGGAAGCGAGGCCGGTTCACATACCTTGCTCACGCCAAAGGAAGAGCCGGAACGCGCGGGCTTTACGAATATGGGATATCTCAAATTATCTTCCGTAATTTCTTCATTTCGAAAAATCACCCTATGGCGCGGCACGCGCACATTTGCCTTTTCCGCGGCAAGATAGGTAAGCGTCTTGTCCATACATATGGCCGACGCGGCGATTCCGCATCCCACATACGGGATACCGGCCATCTCGAGGATACCCTGCACCGTGCCATCCTCACCGTACCTTCCGTGCAGCATCGGAAAGGCGACATCAACGGGCAGCATCTCGTATCGCCCATCCGTAAGCAACACAAGCCCTTTGTTTTTCCGGTCGGTCGATGGCGCGACAAGCGCGCCGTTTTGAAGTTCTTCTTCCGGGGAGCTCCGAAGCTGCCAGAGGCCATCGCGGCCGATGAACACGTAGATTGGATCGTATTTCGCCGCATCCAGATTCCTGGAAAGCTCCCGCGCGGACTTTAAGGATACGGTATGTTCCTCCGATATTCCACCGTACAGCACCAATAATCTCAGCTTATCCATTTATTGAATCCTCCTCTATATTCAAGACAATTCCGAACAGTGTTCCTTACGATATCATCCAGCGCATGCTCGGTGTAAAACGCGGTATGGGGCGTGACAATTGCGTTTGGCAGCGCCAGCAGGCGTGCGAACGGCGGCGGCGAAAGGGCGGAGCAATCCCGGTAAAACCAGCCTTCTTCCCCTTCGACGACATCCAGCGCGGCACACGCGATGATGCCGTGTTCAAGCGCGTCTGTCAAGGCAGCCACATCAACCAGCGCGCCGCGCGCGGTGTTGATAAGTATCGCGCCGCGCCGCATACGTGCGATGCGCGCCAGGTTAAGAAGGTGCCGTGTGGCAGCGTTAAGCGGCAGGTGCAGCGTTATAAGATCGCTTCGCTTAAGAAGCTCGTCCAACTCCACATACCGTACATTCAGCGATGGATGCGGATCATAAGCCAGGATGGAGCACCCAAAGCCGTGCAGCCGCTCGATGACCGCCTTTCCAATCCGCCCCGTTCCAACCACGCCGACCGTCATGTCCCGAAGTTCCGGCGCACGCTTCTCTTCCAGGCGAAAATCGCAATGATTTGCGCGGCGCAATAGGGAGCCCGCGTTTCTGATGGCCATCAGCATCATCATGACCGTATACTCCGCCACGCTTTCCGGCGAGTATGCCACGTTTTCTACATAAATCCCTGCCAATTCCGCCGCTTTTAGATCGATGTGGTCGAGCCCGACGCTGCGTGTCGACAGATATTTGACGCCTCGCCCTTGCAGCGTCCTGATCAGCCATGCGTCGACCTTGGCTTTATGATTTACGCTGATCGTACTTTCAGGCGGAACATCGTAAGCGTTTTCATGTTTCAGCGGATCATCGAAACAACAAATATCTACGCCGCAGCGCGCGGCATACCGCTCAAACAATTGCCGTTCATCTTTTGCGATCCGAAGACGGATATCATTTCATCAGCCATATTGAACCTCCTACGACGACATTAAACCACGATTGAGGTTCGTCATTCGGAGGATTTGGCTTAGGCAATTCTTAAGAATTCCTTATGACGCCGCTTCTTCAGAAAAACCTAAGATTTTAAAAAGACGCGCTTAAAAGCTGCGCGCCCGCATTCTGCTAATATTCAATCCGGACTAAATGCGGGAGGTTTTTGATATGTCCAGAAAACTGGTAACTCAGCTCTTTCCATTTCTATTGCCGCTGCGCCTGTGGCAGCGTAAAAGATGGTATTATCTTAAAATGAGGTTCGATGGGAACAGGTACGCGGCGCACAAAGAAGCGATATTCCCCTATGAGCTCGCATCCGACAGGTCTCTCCTCATCAACGAGCACACGGGGGCCGATATCAAGTATCAATATAACAAGGTGCATAACCTTCGCCTGGCGTCCGAGACCGTGTCGCGCATCGTGATCCGCCCGGGAGAGACGTTCTCTTTGTGGTGGCTTACGCGCCATGCGGACAGGCGGGAGGCGTACAAAGACGGACTGTGCGTGCACAGCGGGAAGCTTGTCGCAGTCTATGGCGGCGGACTTTGCCAGTTGAGCAATATGCTGTTCTGGCTGTTTTTGCATACGCCGCTTACGATCGTGGAGCGTCACATGCATGGGGTGAAGGAGTTTCCCAATCCATCAAAGGATGATCCCTGCGGCGTGGATGCCACAATCCTCGAGGGCTGGCTTGATCTTAGGGTGCGAAATGATACGGAAGAAGAGATGCAGATCGAACTTACACAGGACGATACATATTATTATGGGAAAATTCTCGTAAGCCGCCCGCCCGAAAAGCGGTATGACGTCATCAATCAAAACCTTCAGTACATTCAGCGTGCCGGAAAAACCTACGAGTCGGTAGACGTAATCCGGCGGACGATTGACCAAAAGACAGGTTCTCTCCTGTCCCAGGATGTGCTCTATACCAATGTATGTGAAATTGGATACGACATCAATCATGCTTGAATACTGTGATTTACATTTCAGTACTCTGTAGTGTTACGGTATCGGCAAACCGACAATCTGTTTCACTAGCGTACAGCGGGACGCCCGTGACACGGGGAGTCTCGCTTTTTTATACCTTTGGCTTGCTCTTGCATGCGAAACCCCCTCCCTGCCTGCGGCTCCGAAACGCAGCGAAAACTAAAAAATCACTTCTCAAAAAAATCTACAGGTACCTGCAAAAAAATGCTTGACATTTTCGAAAGGTACCTGTACAATCATGATCGAAAGGTACCTGTTCAAAAAAAAGGAGGCAATTTCCATGCAGGATACATACTTTGATCTTTATGATAAACTGTTCAAACTCCAATGGCTGATGAAGCGGCGCCACCTGCGCAGTTTTGCGGAGTTCGGCCCTATGGCCGATCCCACAAGGGGTCAGGGGAGGGTGCTTGCCATTCTCAAGATGCAGGAGGAAATCAGCACGAAAGACCTGTCCTACCTGCTGGGCATCAGGCAGCAGTCCCTGAACGAACTTTTGAACAAGCTGGAAAAGGGCGGGTTTGTGACCCGCACGCAAAGCGAAACGGATCGGCGGGTCATGATGGTAAAGCTTACCGAAAAGGGTAAGAACGCAAAAAGCGAGTCGATGGATTTCGGCGGCGTATTCGACTGCCTGAGCGAAGACGAGCGCATCGCCTTTGGCAAAACTCTTGACAAGATTATCGAGGCGCTGGAAGCGCAGCTTGGCGAGGAATCCGACGACGAGGCCTTTGACTGGATCCGCAACGCGACGGAGAAGTTCGGCAAGGAGCATATGGAACGGCTGATGGCCATGCGCCGGGGCGGCTTTCCCTTCCGGGAAGGGTTCGAGGGATTTTTCGGCGGGCATTTTGGCGGCTGCCACCGGCCGGGCAATCCTCCGCACCATCCTCATGGGCCTTTTGGACCAAATGAGCCCCAGGATCCCGAAAACGAAGACGGGGAAGAACGAGAAGAAGAATAATCCTGCAGGCAATACAGGCGTTTCAAAATCCTGAGGCTTTTTATACGAAAAATCGAAAACCTGCGAAAGCGAAATTCCACTTTCGCGGAGCGCCATCAACGAAGGCAATAACAGGCGTAAAAGGTAGCGGCGCTGCTGAAACAAAAGCAGCAGCGCCTTGTTTTCTGCACGCATTTATTCCCTTCTGCTGCAAAAAGATTCTTCGTCGCTGCGCTCCTCAGAATGACAACGAAGTAATTGAAATTATTCTTAGCCTGCACATGGTGCAACTCTAACGATGTTCCCTTTGAAATCATTGATATAAATGGAGGAAAACCGTGCTGAAAATTTTGAAACGCCTGAGCCGGATGGAATGGCTGCAAATTACCGTCAGCCTTGTCTTTATCGTGGCCCAGGTATGGCTGGATCTGAAAACGCCTGACTATATGGCTGAAATAACCAGGCTTACCCAAACGCCTGGCAGCAATATGGCCGATATCCTGCTTGCCGGCGGGAAAATGCTCCTGTGCACCCTTTTGAGTTTTGCCGCGGCCGTTCTGGTGGGCTTTTATGCTTCACGCATTGCCGCATCCTTCTCCCAAAGGCTCCGCAGCCTGCTCTTTTCCAAGGTGGATTCCTTTTCCATGGAGGAAGTGGGCCGTTTCTCCACCGCCAGCCTGATCACCAGGTCCACCAATGACGTGACCCAGATCCAGATGCTGGTGACCATGAGTTTGCAAATGATTATTAAGGCACCTATCACAGCCGTATGGGCCATTACCAAAATTGCCGGGAAGGGTCTTGAATGGACGGAAGCCACCGGCATCGCCCTGTTGGTCCTGATCGTGATGATCACACTGATGCTTGTCTTTGTCATGCCGAAATTTAGGAAAATGCAAACGCTGACCGATAATATAAGCCGCGTGGCCATGGAAAACCTATCGGGCCTGCGCATCATCCGCGCCTACAACGCCGAAAGCTATCAGCAAAGCAAGTTTGAAGGCGCCAACGCGGAGCTCACTTCCACCCAGCTGTTTACCAGCCGCTCCATGGCATCTATGATGCCCGTAATGTCCATGATCATGAGCGGGCTGTCCCTTGCGGTCTACTGGATCGGTGCGGTGCTCATAAACAACGCGCAGGCTATGGAAAGGCTGACGCTGTTTTCCAACATGGTGGTATTTTCCTCCTACGCCATGCAGGTGATCATGTCGTTCATGATGGTCATGATCATGTTTGTGATGCTGCCCAGGGCTGCCGTATCCGCCAGGCGCATCAATGAGGTGCTGGATACGAAGCCTTCCCTTTTGGATGGCGGAAAAACACAAGGTTTGCCGGGCTCCGAAGGCGAGATCACCTTCCGTAACGTCTGCTTCCGTTACCCGGGCGCGGCCGAAAATGTGCTGGACGGCATCAGCTTTTCGGTAAAAAAAGGGGAAACCGTTGCCTTCATCGGTTCCACCGGCAGCGGAAAAAGCACTTTGGTCCACCTGGTGCCCAGGTTCTTTGACGCAACTGCCGGGGAAGTACTTGTGGATGGCGTCAATGTAAAGGAATATACCCAGGAGGCGCTGCATAACAAGATCGGCTACGTTCCCCAGAAAGCCGTTCTGTTCGGCGGCACGGTAGGCGCCAATGTAGGGTACGGCGACAACGGGCGCGGCAGCTTTGATGAAAAGCAAATCCAAAGTGCTGTACGTATCGCCCAGGGAGAGGATTTTGTAAGCCGCATGGATGGGAAGTTTGACGCGGCCGTTGCCCAGGGCGGGTCCAACCTGTCCGGTGGACAGAAGCAGCGCCTGGCCATTGCGCGGGCCGTTTGCCGGAAGCCTGAAATCTACATCTTTGACGACAGCTTTTCCGCGCTGGATTACAAAACGGACAGATTGCTCCGCTCTGCGCTCAAAAAAGAAACGGCCGGGGTCACCACCCTGATCATCGCCCAGCGTATAGGCACCATCATGGATGCCGACCAGATCATTGTGCTGGATGAAGGCAGGATCGCGGGTAAGGGTGCCCACGGTGAGCTTTTGCGCACCTGCGCCGTTTACAGGGAAATCGCCATGTCACAGTTAAGCGAGGAGGAGCTTGCCTCATGAGTGAGATCAAACGCAATCAAGGGCCCATGCACGGCCCCATGGGCGGGGGCCGGGGGCTTAACGCTCCTGTGGAAAAGCCGAAAAATTTTAGTGCAACCATGAGAAAATTGGCCGCGTACTGCAAACAGTACCTGCCCGCCATGGCCGTGGCGCTCCTTGCAGCGGCGGCCGGCACAGTACTTCAAATCATAGGCCCCGACCGGCTGAAGGACCTGACAAATGAGATCGCCAAAGGCCTGCCGGCCATCGTAAAAGGTGTTCCGGCCTTAGGCAGCATTGACATGAACGCCGTCAAAAGCTTCGCACTGACACTTGTGTTCTTTTACGCCAGCGCTTTGATTTTGAACCTTGTACAGAGTATCATCATGGCCGGGGCCACGCAGAAAATCTCCAAAAACATGCGCACCGGTATCTCGCAGAAAATCAACCGCCTGCCGCTTCGCTATTTTGACACGGCGAGCCAGGGGGATGTATTAAGCCGCGTAACCAACGATGTGGATACCATCGGCCAGACGCTGAACCAGAGCCTTGGCACGCTGGTCACCTCGCTTACCATGCTGGTGGGCTCGCTTGTGATGATGTTTTTAAACAACTGGATATTGGCGTTCACCGCCATTGGTTCCAGCGTCATCGGTTTCGTATTGATGATCCTCATCATGGGCAAATCACAAAAGCATTTTGTCGCCCAGCAGAGGGAACTGGGCAGGATCAACGGCCACATTGAGGAAGTCTATACCGGCCACAACATCGTGAAAGCCTACAACGGCAGCAGGGACGCAAAGGCCGGTTTCGAGATCATGAATGCGAACCTGTACGGCAGCGCGTGGAAATCGCAGTTCCTGTCGGGGCTGATGATGCCGCTGATGGGCTTTGTGGGGAATCTGGGCTATGTCATGGTTTGCGTGGTCGGCGCCGTGCTGCTAACCGGCGGTACCATCTCCTTTGGCGTGATCGTCGCATTCATGATGTATGTCCGCCTGTTTACCCAGCCGCTGACGCAGTTGGCCCAGGCGCTCAACAACCTGCAGCGCACTGCGGCGGCGGGAGAGCGGGTGTTCGAATTCCTGTCTGAAAAGGAACTGGAAGACGAAAGCAATAAAGTCAATAGAATCGGACACGTGAACGGCGATGTGGAATTTCGGCACGTGAACTTTGGCTACAGCGAAGACAGGACCGTCATCCGTAACTTCTCGGCCAAGGTAAAGGCAGGCCAGCGGGTCGCCATCGTCGGCCCCACCGGTGCCGGAAAGACCACCCTTGTAAATCTTCTGATGCGGTTTTATGAAGTAAACGGCGGCGAAATACTGCTGGACGGCGTGCCATTAAGCGATGTCCCCAGGGAAAACGTGCACGAGCAGTTTGGCATGGTCCTGCAGGATACCTGGCTGTTTGAGGGAACCATACAGGAAAACATCATTTACAGCAAGCAGGGCGTGACCGGCAAGCAGGTCATTGACGCCTGCAAGGCGGTGGGCCTGCACCATTTCATCAACACGCTGCCGGACGGGTACAATACCATACTCAACGACAAGGCCAGCCTGTCGGAAGGGCAGAAGCAGCTGATCACCATTGCTAGGGCCATGGTGCAAAACGCGCCGCTGCTGATATTGGATGAGGCTACAAGCTCCGTGGATACAAGGACAGAGCGCATCGTGCAAAACGCCATGGACCAGCTTACGAAGGGCAGGACTTCCTTCGTGATCGCACACCGGCTGTCCACCATCAAAAACGCCGACCTGATCCTTGTTTTGAAGGATGGCGACATCATTGAAAGCGGCAGCCATGATGAATTGCTGGCTTCGGGGGGCTTCTACGCCGAACTTTACAACAGCCAGTTTGACAAGGCGGCCTAATGCTGACCCGCATTTGGTGATGGGACGAATATACAAAATCATAGAATATATTTCAACTAATGTCCCTTTGGCCAGAGAAACCCTTGAGAAAATCAAGGGTTTTTCATCTGAATCATACTGGATACAATCATCGTGGAGATAATTGGATACAAAATTGGGCACGAAGCAAAAGATGGACCCGCAAACCCTTGACTTTACTGGGTGTGCGGGCCTTTTTTTGTCCGGTTTTGTCCTTGATTGACTTACGGCAGCTTTCCCTTCCCGGGATGCTCCGCCGCTTAAGAACCGTATCCGCCGGCGCTCGAATTTCCGGTCTTTGACAGTTCTTTAATTTTCGGGTGCAGCCGGCTCCTGGCCGGATTCCTGTGCCATTGCTTTCATGATGGATTCCTTGATGCTTTTTACACGGGCATCTTCTTCTTTGCTTCCCTGGTTGAGTGCAACGCCCAGCTTTTCACTGACCAGAAGATTCAACAGCATTTCAAAGGCGTTAACGGAACTATTCTGCTTATCTCCGCCGCCCATGCTGAGCACAGTCTTGGGAACGATATCGACCTTTGATTTTTCGACGGCGGATGTGAACTTGGTCATCACATCCTGCACGACCTGGTATTGGGGCCCGCCATAAGCCTTTACCTGTTCTTCGATGGCAATGGCCCGGCCTATACCGACCCTGGCTTCCCTTTCTGCTTCCGCTTCGGCAATGGCCTTGATCTTGGAGGCCTCCTGCAGCGATCTTTGATATTCGGCTTTACCGACGTTGCTTTGTACCTGAATATTGATGTCGGATTCAGTTAAAAGCTTTTGCTGCGAGGCTTTGGATTCGGCTTCCCGCAAGTCTCTTTCCTTGCCGGCCGCTTTTTCCTGCTGTGAGTAGGTTTCAATCCGCTCAACGGCGATCTGCCTCTCACGGAGCTGGGTCAGTATGACCTCAATCTTGTCATCGCTCTTGGATGCGGCCGGGGTGCCGATGAGCACTTCCTCCAACTCAAGGTTATAATGCTCGAATTTTGCTTTCATCTCATTGGAGGAAACCTTTTGAATTTCGTTTCTGTCCTGAATGAGTTGAATCAATGTCTTGGTCTGGCCTATGTTTTTAAAATAGGCGGAGACCATGGGGTCAAGTGTCTGGTCCACCAGCATTTTAACATCGCCAAACCGCTGGATGACCAGGGGAGCCTTTTTATAGTCGATGTGCATGACGACAGACAAGGGAAGGGAAGGCTCGAAGGCATCCTTGGTAATCAGGCTGACTTCCGTCAGGTTTTCATCGTACTTATGGTAACCGGTTTGGTTGCTGATCCATTTGAGAATGATGTTTGTCGTGGGAACAAGGATAATTTTCCCGGCATACGTATTGAAGGCATATTTGCCAGGCATGAGAGGCTCCCTCCACACACCGCGGAACCCCTTCTCCACCAGTTCGCCGTGTTTGTAATCGTCCCCGGTGGAGTCTATGCCTTTGGGTCCGATGAAGGATACCACAACACCCACATATCCGACTTCTATCAGCGTCTTTTCAATCAGCTCCACGGTTGCGAAAAAGCGGTTGATAAAATACGTGCCTTCCACCAGAACCTGATATTGCCGTCCCCTGAACCCGCCGGCCTTTAAGAATTTTTCGGGATCCTGGAAATTGTTGTGATACGTTTCGGGATTGCTTGGGTCGCTGCCAACAGCGGGAGCAATAATGTCGTCATGGGCCAGCGAGAGACCGTCGTGGACCGTAACAATGCCTACTTTATCGTCCGTTCCTTTAATAACGACGGGTGTAAAGCCCTTTCTGTCTTTCAGCAGCGCCGCCATGTTCATGATGGTCGATTCTTCGGTCTTGGTTCCCATAGGCAGGTAATAGATCTTGTCTTCCGTAATGATGATGAACTGCGCAAGGTTAAAAGCGTAAGTTCCTTCCCTGATGATCCCTCTCTGGGGGCCCCTCTGGCCGCCGCTTTGCAAGAAGCCGCGCGCATCCTGGAAGTTATCGCATTCAGGTACGATTTTGCCCAATGTCTGGATTGGCTCCAGAGGCATACCGTCCCGCGCGAACACGTAAGCAATCTGCCCCTGTGGAACGGTAACAAGGGGGCAAATATGAACCTTGTACATAAGCGGCGTCAGAAAATGAAGACCACCTCTGATGACCTGGGGCTGAAAGCCTGCTTCGCCATTCAGGGCAATGATCTGCATGTCAAGAGAACCTTTGTGGGACCACCATTTTTCGATGATGGCGATCTTGTTGTTAGGGATGATCCTAAGGCCTATGATCCACAAAAGCAGGATGATTCCGATCAGTATTGAGAATACAAGTGTCAGCAATTCAAGATACGGCATTTTTTCCACCTCATCTGGTTGGTTGGTCAGAATTTTTTATATTTTTGCGAGTTATTTCTCTACATTTCGTGGTGCTTGTGTACATCTTTCATAATATCACTAAATGTCAGCAAAGTATATTCCAAATTCAGTATTCATATGTGCTGTTCTTTGAAACAATCATGGTGTATATCAACTAATATAGTACATTGACAGTCATAGTACTTTGATGTATATTATACCCGGAGGCGATGATCAAATGATTGATAGCAGAATTTCCTCGGATCTGCTCAGAGGACATACAGATACGATGATTTTGCGGATTCTGCTGGACGGCGACCAGTATGGATACGAAATCGTCAAGCTGATACAGCAAAACTCAGGCGGCGAGTATGAGCTGAAAGAGGCCACCATGTATTCCAGCCTCAAACGTCTGGAAAGCGAGGGCGACATCATTTGGTATTGGGGCGATGAAACACAGGGCGGCAGAAGAAAATACTACAAAATCACGGAAAAAGGCAAATTGCTTTATCAGGAAAACAAAAGCAACTGGGAATATGCCAAACACGTACTTGACCGGCTGCTTTGAAGAAAGGACGGAAAAATGATGATGAACGATAAATTGGAAAACTATTTGAATGGTGTGTTTGCGCCATATGACGGTGCAAAAAGCGTTGCCGAACTAAAGGCTGAACTGCATTTGGATTTGCAGGAACGGTATCGTGAACTCAAAGCCGAGGGCAAAGATGATGAAACAGCTTTTGAGATGACCATTGACAGCATCGGCGATATTGAGCAAACGGTGCAGGAAGTCGCCAACCTCTCCCGTTCATTGGAGCGGCAGGTGGTAACTAACTTCAGCGCGAGCAACTTGCCAAAGAGTGATTTCGCGGGCGTTGTCGCGCATAACAGCAAGTTTACAGCAAGCGCGCTGCGCGGCTCCGACTTTTCGGGCGCGGACCTGACCGGCAGCACGTTTATGGGCAGCGATGTGAGTGATGCCAATTTCAACGGAACAAATCTGACAGACTGCAACATGTCCGCTATTGCCCTTGAGGGTGCGAGCTTCCGCAAATCCATCCTTGTGCGCACCAACTTCAGCATGTCGGGGCTTGACGGAGCACAATTCACTGGCGTGAAACTGACTAACGCCAAGCTTACCATGACCGACCTTAGAAAGACAATATTCGCAAGCTGTACATTTGACGGCGTTGACTTTCATTATTCCGATTTGCAGGGTTTGTGCCTTGACGGGCAGACATTTATCGGCGTCAAGTTTGACAAGGCGGATCTGAACGGAGTTTCGTTCAGGGGCGCGACGCTTAAAAATGTGTCCTTCCTTGCAGCGATTACATTGTCGAAGAAATATTACCGCGCCATAAAAACCATTTGCTTTGACGGCGCGATGATGGATAAACTGACCTATGCCGCACTCAAAGGCATGGAGGCCGATTTGTCAAAGGTTACGGTTATATAAGGAGAGAAGAATATGCAAAACAAAGCAATCCAAGTGAAAGGGCTGCAAAAATCCTACAAGCAGCTTCACGTCTTAAAAAGCGTGGATTTCGAGGTGGAAAAGGGCAGTATTTTCGCCCTGCTCGGCTCCAACGGCGCCGGCAAGACAACGATTGTCAAAATCCTCACCACACTGCTCAAACAAGATGGCGGAACTGCCACTGTTAACGGATTTGATGTTGCGTTAAAGCCCGACAATGTACGGCAGTCGATCAGCCTGACCGGGCAATTCGCCGCCGTGGACGAGATATTGACCGGGCGGGAAAATCTTATTATGATCGCCAAGCTGCGGCACCTGAAAAGTCCGCGTCAAGTGGCTGACGATTTGCTAAAACGCTTTGGTCTAACCGATGCCGCCGGCCGCAGGGTGTCTACTTATTCGGGCGGTATGCGCCGCAGGCTCGACATCGCCATGAGCCTGACAGGGAAACCGCAGCTCATTTTTCTCGACGAGCCGACCACCGGGCTTGACCCAGAAGCGCGCCTCGAGGTTTGGAAGACTGTCAAAGAGCTTGCTGATCATGGTACAACGGTGTTTCTTACCACGCAGTATTTGGACGAAGCTGAGCAGCTTGCCGATCAAATCGCCATACTGCATGAGGGCAGGATTATCGTAAACGGTACACTTGAGGAGCTGAAAAAGCTGTTCCCGCCCGCAAAGGTGGAGTATGTAGAAAAACAGCCGAGCTTGGAGGAAATATTCCTCGCGATCATCGGCGCCGGGGCTCCCGCGCGGCCTGCCGCTCGGGGTGGGAATAAGGAGGGAAAATAAATGGAGACGGTAAAGAAACACTATTTCAGCGATATGGGCATCATGCTTGGGCGTTCCATGCGCCATATTCTACGCAGCATGGACACCATCATCACAGTCACCATCATGCCGATCATGTTTATGCTGCTTTTCGTTTATGTGTTCGGCGGTGCGATTCAAACAGGCACAAACAACTATGTGAATTACCTGCTGCCCGGCATCCTGCTGATGGCGATTTCAAGCGGCATCGCCTATACGGCTTACCGCTTGTTTATGGATATGCAAAGGGGCATCTTCGAACGGTTCCACTCCATGCCGGTAGCCCGTTCGGCCGCGCTGTGGGGGCATGTGATGACCTCCCTGGTATCCAACGCGATTTCTGTTGTCGTCATCATTCTCGTGGCGCTTCTTATGGGCTTCCGCTCATCGGCGGGGGTGCTGTCATGGCTGGCCGTGGCCGGCATACTCGCGCTTTTTACGCTGGCCTTGACGTGGATCGCGGCAATAGCGGGGCTTAAAGCAAAATCGGTGGATGGCGCCAGCGCCTTTTCCTATCCTTTACTCTTCCTGCCGTTTATCAGCTCGGCGTTTGTGCCGACTGAGTCTATGCCGCCCGCCGTTCGCGCCTTTGCCGAAAACCAGCCGGTCACCTCCATTGTAAACGCGATACGGTCTTTGCTCAGTGGTCAGCCTGTGGGCAATGATATTTGGATCGCGCTTGCCTGGTGCCTGGGTATTCTTGTTGTTGCGCATCTGTTCGCAATGAGGGCTTACAAACGCAAAGCAGCATAAAGCTTAAATAATAAAACAAGATAAATTCGCGCCGCGCCGGATAACTCTGGCACGGCACTTTTTCACTTGTGTCCCTTTATTTTGCTATCACTCTGTTCTTCCTCCTGTTATAAAAATTTTTTAAAATCTCTATTGACAAGGCTGCTACTCAGTGTTACTATGTACCTG
>JAEZJP010000120.1 GCA_023415715.1 Bacillota bacterium | reverse complement strand
GTTCAGATCGGGCATTCCTTCCCAGAAAAGGGCGTAATACCAACCGCTTTCGGACTTTTTCCAAACATTCGCGCCCCATACTGACTGCTTGAGGTTAACGCCGGCGGTCGTTTCATCCGCCCAGTGATACCAGCTCCGCTTATCACTGGTTGGATCCATGCTTTCTATAAACCATGGGTGTTCTGAGGAAGTATGGTTGAAGGGGATGTCCAAAAGAACCTTCATACCCCGCTCATGGGCAGCTGCAAGAAAAGCATCGAAGTCTGCCATCGTGCCGTAATCCGCCTTGATGTTGCGGTAGTCCGTCACATCATAGCCGTGATAGGATGGTGACGGGAATACCGGCATGAGCCAGATACCCTTCACATTCAGGTTGCTCAAGTAATCCAGCTTCTGAGTCAAGCCATTCAGGTCTCCGATTCCGTCGCCGTTGGAATCCGCAAAGGAGCGCACGAATATCTCATAATAGACCCCACGGTCTATGGCCAGGGCCTGAACCGAAAAAAGCAACGTCAGCACCAGCAAAAGAAGGAAAATACGCTTTTTCATATCCGCTTACTCCTTTACCGCGCCGGATGCCAATACCTGTGTCATATACTGCTGATTGATGGCGAACAGGATCATAAACGGCACAGCCACCAGCACAGCCCCCGCTGCAAACATGGTGAAGTTTACTCTCTCCCGGCCGTTGATCATATCGAACAGGCCGATGGCCAGTGTCTTCTTGGCATCAGATTTAATCAGCAGCCGGGGCAGTATGAAGTCCATCCACGGCCCCGTGAAGCTGGTAACGGCAAGGAATGTAACCATGGGCCGGGCGATGGGCAGTATGATTTTTACAAAGGAGCGGAAATACCCCGCGCCGTCCACACGCGCAGCCTCATCCAGAGATCGGGGAATGGTGTCCAGATACCCTTTGATCAGCCAGGTGTTGTAAGGGATCTGCCCGGCGGCATACACCAGGATCAATCCCAGGTGCGTGTCCAGCAGCCCAAGCCGCCAGACAAGCACATACAGCGCAATCATCCCCGCAAAGGAGGGGAACATTTGCAAAATCAGCATACCCATGAGCATTGGCTTCTTCGCCTTGAAACGGAACCTTGAGAAGATGTACGCCGCAACTGTTGTGATGCACACCGACAGTGCCGAGTTGATGGCTGCAATTTTGAGGGTATTCAAATACCAGTTCAAATACTTGGTGTCATGGAACAAACGGTCGAATTGGCGCAACGAAAATTGCTGCGGGAAGGGATAGACGCCCAGGCCCGCCAGCGAATCCCCCAGGGAAAAGGCGCTGGATATGGTGAACAGGAGTGGGTAGATCACCAGGATCACCACAAAAATCAGGAAGGCGTACAACACCACATAGCGCAGCGCCTGCATGAAGCGGGATGATTGCATTACAGCTCACCGTCCTTGAACGCCTTGGTGCGGGAGAAGTTGTAGATGGCAAAAGGCGCGACTACCACAAACAGCAAAATGGCAAGCACCGCCGCCTTGTTGTATTGGCGCAGATCATAGGTAAGTTTGTACATCCAGCTCATCAGTATATCGGTGCCACCGGCGCCTGACTGGGTGGTGGCCGTATCGGTAGGCCCGCCCTGGGTGAGGTAGTAGACGGCCCCGAAATTGTTGAGGTTGTAGGAAAAGCTCATGATAAACAATGGTATTGTCTGATAAAGCACCAGCGGCAGCGTGATCTTTATGAATTGCTGGCGGCGGCTGGCGCCGTCTATCTGCGCGGCTTCATACAAGTCGCCGGGCACGGATGTCATGACGCCTGTGATCAGCATCATAAAGTACGGGAATCCCAGCCATAGGTTTACCAATACACAGGAGAACCGGGCCACGCTGATCTCCGACAGCCAGGGGATATCCTGGACAATGATCCCCCACTGCTTAAGCAGCCCGTTGATAGGACCGAACTGGCCGTTTAACAGATTGCGCCACACCATCAGCGATAGCATGGCAGGCACGGAATAAGGAAGCACATAGATGCTGCGGAACAGCTTTGGAAGCTTCAATTTACGGTTTAAAAGCGTCAATGCCATAAGCATGCCGCCCGCATAGCTGGTGGTTGTAGCCAGCGCCGCCCACAGGAACGTCCAGATGACGGTGCGCGCAAAAGCGCCGGACCACAAGGGCCGGTTTGCGATTTCCTTGAATGTGTCAAGGCCGACCCAGTCTACGGTATTGGCGGGCGGGATATTTTTGGGCGAGGAGTAATTCGTGAAGGCGATCAATGCGGAGAATAAAAGCGGTATGAGTATGAAAAACACGATCATCACCAGAATGGGAGAAAGCCCCACCACGGCAAAGGATGTGTCTGCCAGCGAACTCAAAAAAAGCCGGTTGGTGGGATAGCTGCCTGTACGCTGATACTTGCGCTGCGTGTTTATGGCATCCCCGATATTGACGATATACAGGCCGATGAATGCAATGAACAGTATGATATAGATGATGCCTTCCACCATCATGAATAGGGAATTGTCGCGCTGCAAAATGGGCAGTTCGGGGCGCGCGTCGCCCAGTGTGATGAATCCCCGGATCTTTGAGTAAAAGGTAGTGCAGTTCAAAAGCACAATAATCTCCGCCAGCGAGAAAAATGCGCCTTTGATGTACTGTTTTTGAAACAATATCTGTCCCAGCCCCATAAACAGGCTGGAAGCAGCGACAGGACGCCTGTCCGAAATCCGTTCAGCCTTTTTAGGCGCTTGTACGGCAAGCTGCGCCACGCGGGCCACCCCCTCAAAATATCAGGCTCCGGAAATCCTTTTAATGAACCGAGGGGGCAAAGGCCCCCTCGGTTTAGCTGAATGCTACTTGCCGATGGATTCGATGACAAGAGCCGCGGCATCCAGCTCGGTCTTTACATCGCTGCCGTTCCAGATGTTGTTGAAGGCGGGGCCCATGCTGGACCAATAGCCGTCCATGGCGGGGATGGAGGGCATGGGCTTGGCATACTTGGCCTGCTCCATGATGCCCGCAAAGTAGGGGTTGTCGGAAACGACATCGGTGCGGGGGGAGATGGTGTTGGTCATCTGGCTGCGCAGCGTCTGCATTTCGTTTGTGAGCAGGAAGGCGGCGAAGTCCTGAGCCTCTTTAGGATGCTGGGAGAAGGCGGACACATACATGCCGCGCACGCCGGAGAATGAAGCGGGAG
Source organism: Bacillota bacterium (assembly GCA_023415715.1). GTDB lineage: Bacteria > Bacillota > Clostridia > Christensenellales > Aristaeellaceae > JAEWAH01. The sequence goes on along the minus strand of JAEZJP010000120.1, from coordinate 8,839 downwards.
GGGTTGTGGTCTCAGGCAGGGCGGGCAGGGGAGCGATGCCCAGGTTGATACCGGCTTTGACAGCCGCATCGATAGACCAGGGGCCGGTAATGTACATGGCGGCCGTCTTTGTCTCAAAGAAGGCGCTGGTGCAGAAGGCGCCGGTCATATCTTCGGCGGCCACGGGCAGGATCTTGTTTTTGAGGGTGGAGAAGTAAGTCATACCCTTGATGGATGCTTCGCTGTTGATGTCGTGCTTGCTCTGGTCATCGCCAGCCGGTCCAAACAAGTCCGCACCATAGGCGCTGATGAAGATGTAGTTGTAATAGGGAGCGGAAACTTCCCAAACGATGCCCAGCTTGTTGTTAGCCACATCGTTGTAGGTAGCGCAGAACTTCTCCACCTCGTCCCAGGTCTTGGGCGCTTCGGGGATGATGTCCTTGTTGTAGAACAGCGCGTAGGTCTCAATAGCGGTGGGGTAGCCGTAGGTCACGCCGCCATAAGTAACAGCATTGAACGCGGGAGCCATAAAGGATTTTTGCACTTCTTCGGCGGCGGGATTGGGCAGCGCCAACTGGCCTACCACCATCTGGCCCAGCTTGTCGTGGGGGGCGGCAAATACGTCGGGGCCGACGCCGGCGGGGCCGTCCAGCTCCAGCTTCTGTACCGCGTCGGTGTGGGCGATGGAGTTGAACTCAAAGGTTACATTGGGATGCTGCTCGGTGTACTTTTCAGCGGCGGCTTTGATAAAATCCAGTTCCACGCCTTCGGATTCCCAAACCAGCAGCGTAACCTTTTCTTCAGCCAGTGCAGCGGTGAGGGACATAGCGCCCAGCATAAGCGTAAGCGCCAACAGGACCGACAGGATCTTCTTCATAGATACTACCTCCTTGCAATTTTATGAAACCGGACATGCCGGTTGCATACATAAATCATATGGACCGGATAGAATCCCCCGTAACAGGTTCGGTATCCAAGAGCACATGGCGGGACGGCTTCCCCTGAATGCTGTCCAGCAAAAGGGAAACGGACATTTTTGCAATCTCGTCCACCGGCTGTCGCATGGTTGCCAGCGAAGGGGTGATATAGGATGCCAATTCGATTCCGTCAAAACCGATGACAGATACATCCTGGGGCACGCGCAGCCCATGATCATAAAGCGCCTTGATGACACCTATGGCAATCATATCGGATATGGCGAACACCGCCGAAAAATCATGCGTCTTTTCCAGCGTCTTTACGGTGGCGTCATATGCGCCTTTGAGCGTAAAGTCAGTATGAATAAACAGGTCCGGATTAAATGCTTCCCCATGCTTTTGGTAGCTGTCCATGGCTCCGGCAAAACGCTGGCCCGTTCCGTCATTTCTCTCTCCCTGATAACCGGCCACAGCAATGTGCCTGTGACCCAAATCAAACAGCCTGTTTGCAGCATCCATGCCGCCTTTGCGGTTATCCACGCTGACGGAGCTCACTTTTTGAATCTTCAAAGAAGAAGCCTCAACGGTGGAAAAAACGCAGGGCAGATCAAGTTGTACGATTTCCTTTTCCCTTCCGCTGATATTGCTGCCCAAGAAAATCACTCCGGAAAGCTTACGCTCCAGATATAACATGCGGGCGGCCTTAAACTCATCTGCCTTTTCATCAATAAATTCCAAAAGAAACTGGCACGAGGTCTCTTTTCCGTACTCCAGAATGCGTTCAGCTATATCCGTAAGGAATATATTTCTGCGGCCATGCAAAATAACGGCCACGAAGTCGGTATGGCGCTGCTTCAAATTGCGAGCGTTGTTGTTGCGTACATAATGCAGCTTTGCTATGGCGCTCTGTACTTTTTCCCTTGTTTCTGGATCCACGTCCATGCGCTCGTTAAGCACACGGGATACCGTAGATATGCTTACGCCGGCTTTTTCTGCCACATCCCTGATGGTGACGATTTGCATCCCATCACATCCCTATTCCTCTGTAAACGTTCGCGGTAACGTTTTCATGAACATCATATAGGAATTGTTTTCAATTGTCAAGAGAAAATATGGATTGTTTAAACAAAAACAATCTTACATACAAAATCAAAAAAGCGCCCGCTGTTGGGGCGCTCAATGACCAATCACGACCTCCGGAAGAATAGCAAATAAACAAACAACACCGTAGGGGCGATTATTAATCGCCCGCATGTTGCGGTCAGAATGTCACTTGGCGGGCTCCGGAATACCGCCCCCGCCGGTGGCGGAAATGGGCGGTGTGGAGGAGGCTGGCGAAACGAGCGGAGCAAGCGGAGCGCGGCACCGCGACGATTGAGCCAGATGGGCACTTACTAATCGCCCCTACGGCTTTTAGACGAATTGCCCGCCAATTCCGTTAACGGAAAATGATTCATTTCCCCAGCAGCTTCACCAATACAGCCTTCTGTGCATGCAGCCGGTTCTCCGCCTGCTGAAAAATTTCTTCCGCGTGTTCTTCCATCACCTTATCGGTGATTTCCTCTTCCCTGTGGGCGGGCAGGCAGTGCAGCACAATGGCATCCTTCTTCGCCACAGCCATGGCCGCATCGTTTACCTGGTAGCCCTGGAAAGCAGTCTTGCGGGCGGATGCTTCCTTTTCCATGCCCATGGAGGCCCACACGTCGGTATACACCACATCGGCATCCTTGCAGGCAGTGAGGACATCTTTGGTCATTGTGAACAGCCCCGTATTTTTAGCCCAATTTACAATGCCTTCATCCGGCTCATAGCCTATGGGGCAGGCAATGGAAACCGACATGCCCATTTTCACGCCGCCCACAATGAATGAGTTGGCCATGTTGTTGCCATCCCCCACAAAGGCAATCTTGAGGCCCCTGAAACTCTTTTTCAGTTCCCGGATTGTCATAAGGTCAGCAAGCATCTGGCAGGGATGCTCATGATCCGTGAGCCCGTTGATAATGGGGATGGAGCCGTACTTGGCCAGATCCTCCACCTCCTGCTGCTTGTAGGTGCGGATCATGATGCCATCCAGGTACCGGGAAAGCACCCTGGCCGTATCCTGCACAGGTTCGCCCCGGCCTATTTGAAGATCACCCGCGGACAAGAAAAGCGCGTATCCCCCCAACTCATACATGCCTACCTCAAAGGACACCCTGGTGCGGGTGGAGGATTTCTGAAAGATCATGCCGAGCGTCTTGTCCTGAAGGTATTTATGGGCGATGCCATGTGTTTTTTCATATTTCAACTGGTCCGCCAGGTTCAAAATATCCAGAACCTCCTCTGAGGAAAGGTCGGACAGCTTCAATAGATGATTCATTGTTGTACAGCCTCCTTCAATATCTCAATGCCTTGTATGAGCAGATCCATGGGAATATTCAAGGCGGGCAGCAGCCGAACTTTCTGCTTGGCAGTCAGCACCAGCACGCCTTTATATTGACAGGCTGCCACCACTTCCTTTGCCGGCTTTTCAGTCTCAATCCCCAGCATCAGGCCAAGGCCGCTGATACTCTTTACACCAGGCGCGTTTTTCAGCGTTTCTACAATATAATTACCCTTTTCCCGCACGCTTTTCAAAAGCGTATCATCCAACCGCTTTACAATGCTCAAAGCGCCGGCGGCGCATATGGGGTTGCCCCCGAAGGTGGAACCATGGGTGCCGGAGGAAAGCACGCCGGCGGTCTTTTCGTTCATCATACATGCACCGATGGGCAGCCCGCCGCCCAAGCCTTTGGCGGTGGATATAACGTCGGGGGATATTCCGTAATGCATGTAGGCGTACAATTCCCCTGTGCGCCCGTTTCCCGTCTGCACTTCATCTACCATGAGCAGTACGCCCTTTTCTTTGCAGAGTGCGGCCACCTTCTGTACATAGCCTTTGTTCAGAACGTGGATGCCGCCTTCCCCCTGCACCGTTTCCAGCATCACGGCGCAAACCTTGGGGTTTTCCAGGGCCGCTTCCATTTGGGTAAAATCATCCGGATCCACATGTGCAAACCCTTGTGTGAAGGGGCCGAAGTATTTGTGGAAGCTTTCCTGCCCCGTAGCGGAAAGGGTAGTGATGGTCCGGCCATGGAAGCTGTTGTTTAGCGTAACGATCACAGGGCTTTCCTCACCCTTTGTATCATAGGCGTACTTGCGAGCCACCTTGATGGCGCACTCGTTGGCCTCCGCCCCGGAGTTGCCGAAGAAAACCTTCTTCATGCCGGTCTTTTCGCAAAGGAGCTTTGCCAATTCCGCCTGGGGCGCGGTATAGTACAGGTTGCAGGCATGAGGAAGCATTGACATCTGCTTCATAACCGCCTGCTGCCATACTTCATCCGCCACGCCAAAGATATTGACCGCAATACCCGTGCCCAGGTCGATATACGTTTTGCCCGCGTCATCCTTTAAAATGGAGCCTTTGCCTTCCGAAAGCGTCAGGTCGAAGCGGCCATAGGTATTGGCCACATAGGTTTGATCCATTTCCCGTATATTCATGAGGCCCTCCTATACAAACATGGTGCCGACGCCTTCGTCGGTCAAAACTTCGATCAATATGGCGTGCGGCACACGCCCATCAATGATAAATACCTTCTTTACGCCCCGCCTGATGGCCTCAATGCAGCACTCCACCTTGGGGATCATGCCGCCGGAAATGATGCCTTCCCGTATAAGCTGCGGCGCCTCGCTGACATGCACCTTGGGGATGAGTGTCTTGGGATCATCGTTGTCTGTGAGCAAGCCCACGGTATCGGTCATGGAAATCATGCTTTCGGCTTTCAGTGTTCCCGCAATGCGGGCGGCCGCGGTATCGGCGTTGATGTTGTACACATGGCCTTCCTTGTCATACCCCACGGTGGAGATAACCGGAATGTACCCCATGTCCAGCAGATCCAATATAGGCTGGGTATTGATGTTTGTGATCTCCCCCACATAGCCCAGCCGCTCATCCAGCACCTTCGCCTCAATCAGCCCGCCGTCCATACCGCACAGGCCTATTGCCTTGCCGCCGATGTTTACCAATTGGGCGACCAATGTTTTGTTGATCTTTCCCGCCAGAACCATCTGCACAACGTCGGCCGTCTCTGCATCGGTTACGCGAAGACCGTCCACAAACTCGCTTTTCTTGCCCATTTTGGCTAACATCTGCGAAATTTCCGGTCCGCCGCCATGCACCAGCACCACCTTGATGCCAATCAGGGACAGCATAACGATATCCTTCATTACATTAAGCTTCAGATCTTCATTGATCATTGCGTTTCCGCCATACTTGACCACAATGATCTTGCCGTTATAGCGCTGGATATACGGCAATGCCTCAATCAAAACCTGCGCCCGCTGGGCGTTGTCAAGATGCATGACGTTTATCCTCCCATCATGTTACCAATTCGAAACCTGAATACATCGTCGCTGTAGATCTTTTGCGCATTACTGCGTCGTCTTCCGCTCCATGTGGCGCTGCCACGCGTCGCTCCGTCTCCTTGTACTGCGCCAAAATCTTTCACAGCTTTGGATGCATTCATTTTTCTCATTGGTACTACGTGCGGTAATCGCCGTTGATTTTCACGTAATCATAAGTCAGATCGCATCCCCATGCGGTTGCGGTTTGATCCCCGTCGTTCAAATCGACCAGAATCGTGATCTCACCGTTGCATAGCACATCCTTGGCCGTTTCCTCGCTGAAGGGGATGCCGGCACCATTTTTGCAAACTGCAATATGCCCAGCCGCCGAGGAAAAGGACACATCGATTTTCGTCACATCAACTGCCGCCCCACTATAGCCAATGGCGCACAGCACCCGGCCCCAGTTGGCATCCGCGCCGAACATGGCCGCTTTCAAAAGGCTGGAGCAGATCACGGACTTGGCGACCTTGCGGGCTGTTTCCTTGTCGGCAGCTCCGGCTGCAATGCATGTCAAAAGCTTGGTGGCTCCTTCGCCGTCCTTGGCGATGGCCTTGCAAAGCGCTGAAGTAACGGCGTTCAAAGCCTTTAAGAAAGTTTCAAACGCTTCCCCTTCCCCGCAGATGGGATCATTGCCGGCCTGGCCATTGGCCAGTATGCTCACCATGTCGTTGGTGGAGGTATCCCCATCCACGCTGATCATGTGAAAGGTATCCTGCGTATCGCGGGTCAGCGCTTTTTGAAGCATTTCGGGTGAAATGGCCGCGTCTGTTGTCAGAAACACCAGCATGGTGGCCATGTTGGGGTGGATCATCCCGGATCCTTTGGCCATGCCCCCAAGGCGGCAGGTTTTCCCTCCGATCTTAAAGGAAACTGCCGCTTCCTTTTTGATGGTATCGGTGGTCATGATGGCCTCCGCCGCTGCGCCTTCCCCATGGGCACTTAAGGCTTCCGCAAGCGCTGCCATATGCTCCGCTATTGGCGTAAGGGACAAGGGCTGGCCGATCACGCCGGTGGAAGCCACAATCACATCCAGCGCCGAAATGGACAAATGCTTTGCCACAAGTCCGCACATGCCTCTGGCAATATCCATGCCGTCCGCGTTGCAGGTATTTGCATTGCCGCTGTTGCAGATAATGGCCTGGCCGTAGCCATCCTGTATATTTTCCTTCGTCACGTAAATCGGCGCGCCCTTGACCAGGTTGGTTGTATAGATGCTGGCTGCCGCGGCCCTTGTCTTGCTGACAATCAATGCCAGGTCTTTTTTCGTTTTGTTTTTACGGATCCCACAATGAACGCCGGATGCCAAAAATCCTTTGGCAGCGCATACGCCGCCCTTAATCCATTCCATATCCCTATTCCTCCCAACAGTTCAGGTCGGAGTACTCCTCCGCCCCCGTCATCAGGTTCAGGCACTGCACCGCAGCCCCTGAGGCGCCTTTGCCCAGGTTGTCAAACCTTGCTATTAGCAGCAGCCTGTCGTCGTTACCGCAGATCAAAATTTCCATATAATCTTTTCCCTTAAGTGTGTTCGCGGCCAGAAACCCGCCCATTTGATCGCCTGCTTCAAGCGGGAGCACCCGGACCAGCCTTTCACCCTGATAATGAGTGGAATACAGTTCATGCACCGCCTTGCGGGTGGGATTGCCTTTGAGCAGCCTTGAGTAAAGTGGCACCGATACCGCCATGCCGCCGTAAAAATCTGCCACGATGGGATCAAATATTGGTGCATAAGTTAGGCCGCATACTTTTTGCATTTCCGGAAGATGCTTGTGAGCCTGGGAAAGTGCGTATTGCCGGGGACTTAAAAGTGCTTGGGAGCGTTCCTTTGATTCGTATTCCGCGATCATCTTCTTGCCCCCGCCGGAATACCCCGTCACCGAATGGCATACAACGGGATAATCAGTCGGCAGCGCCCCCGCCTTGACAAGTGGATAAACAAGCGCCGCAAACCCGCTGGCATGGCATCCCGGTACGGAAACCCTGTTTCCCTTTTGAACCGCTTCCCTGTGTTCCTTAGATAATTCGGGGAACCCATACGCCCAGCCGTTTAGCGTCCTGTGGGCTGTGGAGGCGTCCAGTATGCGTACGGGAAGGCCCTCTGCAAGAAGCACCGCTTCCCTTGCCGCCTCATCCGGCAAACACAGGATAGCCACATCCGCCTCCTGCATCCTGCACCTTCGCTCCTGCGCGTCCTTGCGCAGCGCATCCTCAATAGGTATCAGATGAATGTCGTTCCGGCCAGCAAGTCGCCGGGCAATGGTCAGCCCCGTGGTGCCCTCCTGGCCATCGATGAATACATTTGCCATGCGGTTTCCTCCAAGAAGCATAATCATTCCGTATTTGTGAATAATTATACGTGTATTATACGGATGAAATGACTGTTGTCAAGGATTTTTTTGCATTTCTTAACTTCTCACCAAAAAGAAAAGGCTCCCTTTTCTGCATTCGTCATACAAATGGAAAAGGGAGTCCGTACCTATACTGATTCAAAGAATAAATGCGCCGATAAATACAAGCATATAAAATACAAGTAAACCCTGCCCGCTGTCATCCTGAGGAACGCAGTGACGAAGGATCTTGGCTCAGCATAAAAAGTAAGATCCTTCACTGCGTTCAGGATGACAGCAGGCGAAGCTTGACTTGCTTTCAAAGCTTATGCTCATAGATGCATTCATGCTTCAAAGTATTATTTGACGCTGTTGACACTAAACGGAATACTATCCCATTCATTGATGTAATCAGTATTTTATTTCTTTTGTAAACTCGTAACCGTCTCTATTTATGCCGTCACCTACTGCATAAACAATTTCCTTCGCGATATATCCTTGCTTAAGGTAGCACTGTGTCGCCGGTATATTATCTTTCGTTGTTTGAATGCGTACAGCGGTTTTAGCATGCGCTTTAGCCAAATCTTCTGCAAAACGAACTGTAAAACTTCCTACGCCGCTGCGCTTATATGCATCATCAACGACAAGCATTGATATACAGATCTTATCGTTATTCATTCCGTTCATTTTTAACCAGGCAGCAGGTTTACCATCTGTCATCACTATAAAGCTAACCTCATACGGGTCGGCTTCCTTGCCAAAAAGCGATTCATGCCATTCGTTTATATTGATAACAGGTCCATGCAAAATTTCTCTGTTTTGTTCGTAAACTGCATTGACAAATGGCACCAGCTTATCATCCAACGATACCACATCTAATTTCATAAGATAAGCCTCCTGCCAATAATATCATATTTAGGGCATAGTTTGCATCCAAAGCCGCTAGCAAAGATGTAATTACTTATGATCAGATGCCCAGGATGCAAGTATCAGCCCGATGAATGAAAGTAGCAGCCCTTTACTCCTTCAGTCGCTGCGGCGACAGCTCCCTCCAGAGGGAGCCTTTTGGAGAGCCTCCCTCTGGTGGCCCCGGAACACTGCCTCCGCCAGTGGCGAAAATGGGCGGTGTGAAGGAGGCTGGCGAAACGAGCAGTACAAACGAAGCGCAGCACCGCGACGATTGAGCCAGAT
>JAEZJP010000055.1 GCA_023415715.1 Bacillota bacterium | reverse complement strand
CAGTTCAAATCTGGATGGCGCCTCCATTAAGAAGACCCGCTCCGTTATGGCGCGGGTTTTTTGTTGTTCCTGTTTATTTATGGGTTACACATTGCCAGCTTCCGTTTGAAATATCGCGTTCGTTGTCACCACTGACAAAGCACCATGGTTTTTCCAGAATAATACGCCCTGACAGATTCTCCGGAGCGCAAACGTTCAGGGAAACCATACCGCCGCTGCGCTTCCAATGAACCTGAACCTTACCGACGGGCGTTTCATGCTGGCAGTCCACTTCGCTTAGTTGAGAAATGAAGTTTGGGCGAATATCCACACGGCGATACGACACTCTGATGCCGCCCAATGCCTGATAGAACCAGCCGCTTACATCGCCCCAGAAATGATGATTATGGCTGTAAGATGCATCGCTTTCCTTACTCTGGAATGCTTCCCACAGCGTAGTCGCGCCCCGCTGAAGCCAATTGCCGTAGGACGGGAAGTCAGACCGCGTAATCATCCGATAGGCCAAATCGCTCTGACCATAATCAGTCAGGATATGGAAGAGCACCCTCCCGCCAAGTACGCCTACATCCATGTGATCATCCGCCGTGTGTACCAGCGTCAAAAGCTGGTCAAAAGCTTGAGCGGTTTCTTCCTGATTGAACATGCCGCAGTGAAGTGCCATTGCCTGGGAAGTCTGACATGCGCCCTCCACCAGCAGTGAAACTTGGTCGATTAAAAGCGAGCGGAAGGCAGTGCGGGTCTTGGCATACAAATCCTTCGCGAAGGCTTCCTCGCGTGTAAGGCCAATAGCGGCGAACATTTCGGCAGCCTTGCGTGCCAGGTCCGCAACCATGAGCGTATTGGTTACGCGAAGTGGAGACTTGTAGTCGTCCGCACGCCGTCCCGCCGGGCACCAGTCGCCCAGGCCGACCTCGTAGAGGCCCTCCTCATTTCGCCTTGTACCTATGTACTGCAGATATCGCAGCATCGCATGGGCGTTTTCCCGCAAAATAAGATCGTCCCAGCGATATTGGTAGATGAAATAGGGCAGATAAAAAAGCACGCTGTCCCAAGCCGGGCCGTTGCCCCATGCAAAGCCCCAGCCGCCCGTAGGTACGATTCCGGGCAGCGCACCCCGTTCATCCTGCGCCATGCGAATATTGTGCAGCCACTGGCGCAGGCTGCGCTCCGGCGCCAAATTCAGCAGCATTTGTTCGCAGGAGAGCGCCGCGTCGGCTGTCCAGCCGTTCTTCTCGCGATGAGGACAGTCGTTGGGGAAGTATTGGAAGCAGGAAAGGTCCGAGCGGAGCGTGATCTCCTGCAGCTTTGCAGCGATGGGATCGGAGCAGGCGAACGATCCGCGCATTTTGAGGTCCGAATGGAATTCGCACAGCGTCAAAAGCTCGGGCGTGGCCTGCGTATCGTCAAGGCCCTTGACCAGCACATAGCGGAATGCATGGTATGTGAATGTGGGCGTGTAGCTTTCCTCCGCACCGCCCTTGCAGATGTAGATATCCCGCTGCACATTGATATCCTTGGCGTTGCGGCCGAAATTCAGGTTGCTGTTATCGAAGAGGCCGTCTGTCAAAAGCTCGCCGTGATATAGCTCGATCCGCTGGCCGGGCTTGCCTTGCACGCGCAGGCGGCAAACGCCGGCAGTGTTCACACCAAAATCAAATCGCCAGCCATCAGGCTCACGGGTGATTAAGACCGGTGCAATCTCCCCGGTAATGGCTATGGGTTCGCAATCGCATGGGACGAGCCGGCCGGCAGGCCTCGGACATGGCTTTGAAAGCAGCCAGGCACGATCATCGAAGTCAGGCTCGTTCCAACCGTTCAGCTCCCGCCGTGCGTCATAAACCTCGCCCCAACGGTAGTCGTCCATCAAAAGCGGCGAGGGTGCAGTGCGAAATTGTTCATCACTTTTCAATACACGCCCGCCAACCGTTAGCTGACAACCGAAGCTGGGCGCGGCCACCCAGGGCGCATGGTCAAAATCCCACACATAGCCGCCAGGATTGTTTTGCAGGCCGTTTCCAAGCCATACACCCAGCACGTTCACGCCGCCGCAAATAAACGGGGTAAGGTCGTAGCGGTCGTAATAGACGAGATCCGTGGGCGCACTGATGTAGGGCGCAAGCTGCCCTTTGGTTATCCTGACGCCGTTGCAATATGCCTCGTAAAATCCAAGGCCAGTGATGATCAACTCCGCCGCCTCTCCCGCAGATGCCTGAAAGACACGGCGAAAGTACGGCGCGGGCGTGTCGTGCTCCATTGTTGTCCGTTCACCGCCCGCATGAATAAATTGCAATTCCACGGCTATACCTCCAAAAGTGCATGATGCTCGATACATAAAAACGTGGAACTTCACACATCTGCACGGATGAACATCATATGATACGGCATTGGATGCAGTTCCTTTAATTGAAATATAGAATTCTCCCCTTAATAGGATTTCTCCTGTATTTGATCAAGGCTTGACATTTTCTTCTGACGTGGTATGATAATGCACGTAACTTTTGCTGAAATGGCGGAATGGCAGACGCCGGGGACTTAAAATCCCCTGTCCTCTGGGCGTGCGGGTTCGAGTCCCGCTTTCAGCACCACGATCCGTCTGAAAACGATAGTTTTCAGACGGATTTTTGTTATATATGCCCATGTTTATCACTCCAAAGACCGGTTTCTGCATAGATTTTTGTGCATATTTTCATTCTGCCTATGGTTTCCATAAAGTCTGTCCATAGATTTTATCGGAAGAAGTCGAAGGCATATGCCTTCGACTTCTTCCGTAATATGTGATATAGTAAAATTGAATCTATTATTGAGGTGGTGATACATATATGGAACATGATTGGCTGCTACAGAACATTAAATTACTAATAGGGCTTGAAAAAGAACCATCTGAATTTATAGATTATAAAGTGCTCTACATTGAAGCAAAAGATGGTTATGAGCAGCAGCTCATCGAATACTATAATGACGGAAACCGCATACCAGCGTATCTTCTAATACCGGAATGCCATCAGCACTGCCCCGCTGTTTTGATCCATCATCAGCATAACGGAGAGAGACACTTGGGGAAAAGCGAGGTCTGTGGCTTGGCGGGGAATCCATTACAGGCATTTGGTCCAGCGTTGGCGCAGAAAGGCTTCGTTGTTTTATCACCTGATTCCATATGCTTTGAAGATAGAAGAACCGGCGTGACCGGAATACATCCACTTGAAAACGATGGAGACTTTCTCCAGCACTATAATGAAATGTGCTATCGAATTATCAAAGGAGATACACTGCAACGGACTGTTCTTTCGGATGCAATGGCAGGTATAAGTGTTTTATTGAGATTAGCTTTTGTTGACCAAAATAGAATAGGCACTCTGGGGCATTCTTATGGCGGAAATAATTTATTGTTTCATATGGCAGTAGATAAACGGATTTCATTTGGATGCGCAAGCGGAAGCGCCTGCACTTATAAAAACAGGATGGATAATAACGTCGGGATTGAAATGGCAAGCGTGATACCCGGTTTTAATGAGCAATATGACATTGATGACCTTATAAAATGTATAGCCCCACGTAAACTATTGATAGTTTCTGCCGATAATGATAAATACTCAAAAGACGCTGATTATATCTGCCAAAAAGTTAAGCCAATATATGAAAAGCACAATGCCGGAAACCAATTACAGCACAAACGATATCATGGTGGACATGCCATGACAGAAGAACGTTTTGTCCATATTGTTAATTGGTTCTGCCATCACTTCAGTTAAAAGAACAACAGTTTGTGATTTGCGAAGTTTATTAACTTCGCCAGTGTGATGTTGAATCCACTTCGCACTTGGGTTCAGAGTACGCTTTATCTTCGCAGGATATACAAATTCACTACTAACACCACCCCCCTCCTGCTTGAAAAGGCGGGATAGGATGATTCGATCATCGGTGAAGCCACCCATAAATTACTGTGGCAGCTGCTTCAAGGCAATATGGACGGCAATACCTGCGCCAAAGAGATGACTAAACTTTTCACTAAGGCCATCAGTGAAAACGTAAAATAATAACAGATCATGTTGTTGCCTAAGGTATTGTAAGACTATTGCTGCATTGTGTAAGAACGCATTCACGCAATATCAAGCCAACACTCCAGCACATTGGCAAACTGCTGAATGTACTGTCCTAACGTTGCCAGCCAATCAAGCGTCTCCTCATCTTCTTTTGCTTTCATTGGATTTTCCCTTACCTGAATCGCTCTTTGCATAATCTCAACATCAGGGACAAGCATATTCTCGATGGCCCATTTGCCGGCTTGCGTTTTGGCAATGACATCATTGTTTTTCAGGGTATATAAACACCGCGCGATATCCAAAAGCCAGCCCGCCGAATAGAGGCTTTTTGATGTTTCCCTTGCATAGTGCCTGATGGTGCTATAGTGCTCCTGTACCGCTTGAACGATATCATCCCGTGTCGGATAGGCGATCCTTTCCCTATGATCAGGCCCGTGAAGCAATCTGCCTCGCGTAAGCAGTTCTATCGTGGAAAATGGATCAAAATGATATACATCCGTAATCCGTTGCCCGCTTGTGCCCCAATAAACAACGAGATCCTTTTCCTTTTTCAAAAAGGCATTCCAAGTGATAAATCCGCCCTCAAATGATCTGAAATATGGATTTTCGGGAGAATCAAGCAACAAGGACTGCCGCAATCTGACCAGTTCTTCAGCTTGCTTTATAGTCATCGCCTTTTCTGTTAGGCATACGATGTCAATATCGCTCCATCCAAGCTTGAAGTCGTCCAAAACAACAGAACCAAACAAATAGATAGACGGATTGTTGTGTGATAGTATTTCGATAATTCTATCCATCATGATATGAATGCTTGTCTGCATATATCCTCCTGAATAAAACTTACCTTATTCTACCATGTGAATGGCAAACGGTCAAAGGCAAGCAGTTCTCAATTGACAACAGCTTGAATGCGGGACATCTTATATTTATATTGATTTCCTTGTATTTTCCAGGTTATAATCCAGTAGAACGGGGAGGAAGAAGAATGATGTACCTTTTGCTGCGTATACTAATTTCGGCCTTATTGCTTTGCACGGATGCATCAGCTTCTTCTTCCGGCACAGACTTTACGCCTATCCGAAGTATGAAGGCTCCATACGTTCTGGAAGTATATTCAACTGAGCAGGGCTCACGAAGCAGCAGAATGACGATCGTCAACTTTTCCGTTTCTGATATGGAAACCGGTAAACTGTTATATGCGTGTCCCGATCATTGGCGTGTTTGGGATCTATCTGCTATTGGCTGGGCGAAAGATGGATACTCGGTCATCGTGGATTCAAGCGATGTCGGTACGTCTTCATACTCCCTATTGGATGATATCTGGCAGCGGAATGCGGGTGAAAACCTTTATATATCCGAGTCACGGGACAGGTATTTATTGGAGGTTATGAAGCTCGATTATCTGGAGGAACAAGACTCTGTCTTTTTTCGAGTTAAGAAAGGCGGTCAAGTGGTGTATCGTTCAGCGCACCGCGTTTTTGTGGATGATGCCAGCCAAACATCCGTTTCATGGGCTGAAACGGGAGTGGATATTGTATTGATTTATCAGGATGGAAACAAATCTGTTTTCCGTTTTTCCGGCGGAACTTGGAAATAGCGCTTACTTGCTAAGACCTTCCTGCTGTTTCTAATTTTTACAGACCTTTTGTTCTTAAGAAAGCAGGTGTATGATGAACGCATTCTGGCTGCTGGTCCCTGTTCTGCTGATCAGATATGGTGTTTTGGGGTTTTTGGATAAGGCTTCATTAAAACGTGCGGCCTTCTTTCCGCCAATGGAAGGGAAAGAGAAGCCGGCTTACCTGATCTATCAGATTGCGACTCTATTTATGTTTATTTATCCGTTTTTCCTTAGAATCGGGACGGATGGTCCTTTGTTTGGCATAGGCCTGCCCATATATGGTTTAGGCATAATTGTTTATACCGCATCCATATTCCATTTTTCCAAGCCGGGAAAGAACGGGATCAATCAGAACGGGCTATACCGGATATCCCGAAATCCGATGTACATTGGTTACTTTATATACTTTTTGGGCTGCGTGCTGCTCACAAACTCGATCGTAATGCTTGCAGCGTTGATTGTATTTCAGATATCCGCTCATTGGATCATACTTTCCGAAGAAAGATGGTGCGTAAAGGAGTTTGGTGAGGATTATATAAGTTATGTGAAGAAGGTGCGGCGATATTTATAGGCGGCAGCCTGTACTTGAAGGCACATATGCCATCTACCGGGCAATTGCTTTAAAGGCGATGTCATCATGGAATTCTGGCACGGGAACAAGGATGGTCTTGCCCGTTCGGACAACCATTGCTGAACCGAGGAGGGTGACGCCATCCACCGGGCTATAGAAATCTACTTGCCAATTTGCTGCATTGCCCGTGACGGTGATTTTCACGCTTTGGCCGGAAACGACCGCCTTCATCGTGAATTGCGGCGGTTCGCAGCCGGCATCACGATACCAACCCAGCAGGTTGCTTTCGTTGCCGATTGCAGCACCCCATACGCCTTTGGAAGCATTGCTTTTGAGTGGCTTAAAGCCTGTGAAATCAACGTTTTTGACAAATTCAGCTGCCGGAAGCTCGGCCGTTTTAAATTCCTGCATCCAAGGTATGCCCTTGCTGGGAAAGAATAGTCCAAAACTGTCTTCCCAATATAGCGCACGCCCATTCATGGCACCTGAAACAATAGCTGCCCAGATGGCATGCCTTATGCCAGTCTGAGCATTTTGCGGATATCTGTCCGGGCTTTCGGCATTCAAGCCGGATTCGCCAATCAGGACAGGCTTTCTATATTTCTCAAGACAGTTCCCGACTTCTTCAACAATCGTCCGGTCCAGCTTGGCGGATGGCGGGTAGGGGTGAATATTGCAAAAATCGATGTCCGCTTTGCGGTAAAAATTAGACCAGGTTCCCGTATCCGCAATGGAGGCGGTAATCGGCCGGTTAGGGTCTGCGGCCCGGATTAGCGCTGCTGCGGCATTGACGAAATCAATCCCCGACGATTCCGAAGCCCCGGTGGAAAGATTTACCTCGGAGAAAATTTCCCATCCAAGGATATTATCATATCCCCGCCAGCGTACCACAAGATCTTGCATCCATTTCAGCCACATGGTCTGGGTCGCGGAACCTTTATTGAATAGTTCAGCCGGCGATTTCACAGGCCCTCCGTTCGCTTGGTTGAGCGGGTTCCTAGTCCATGTGGAGTAGCCGCTGCCTGCATTCCAGTCGAACCATCCGGAAAAAACGGGCAGGATGTAGATACCATCCTCCTTCGCCTTATCAAAGACCCACTCCCACGCAGCAGCCCAGGTTTCATCCACCGCCCCTGTGCTTTTGTAACCCATACCCCAAATGTCGAGTTGGATTCGCACAAAGCTGCTGCCGCCAGATCTGGCCCAATCCAGAAAGATCGAATAGTGGGATTGTTTATATCCTGCAACGTTCCTTGAGAAAAGAAAGACTTGATTTCCGTTTTCGCTAAAATAGAAATCGCCCGGTTCTAGGGTAAGAGTTTGACTTGGAATGGACGTGGATGCCAGAACATCAGCGGTTGCATGTGTCTGGATCAAATTGAAGGCTGACAAGAGCATTGCGGCAATGAGAAGGATCCGGAAGGAAGCTGTTTTGTTTTTCATTTTTCTCCTTTTAGAGTGCATTTCTAATACGGCTGCAGTCAATCCAAATATAGTGCCTTTGTTCACTCACTTTCTCGATCACGCCGCCGTTAGCAAGCGCAACCTTGATGGAAGGAGTATTGTGGTTCAGCACGGTAATCAAAAGTCTGTCAATCCCCAAAGAAACGGCTTTCTTTATTAGCAATTTCAACAGCAATTTGCCATATCCCATACTGCGGAATGCCGGCCTGATAGCGTATCCGCAGTGGCCGCCTTCCTCCCTCAGCCTATCCGTCAAATAGTGCCTTAACTTGCCAATTCCTACGGGCTGGCCGTCGACATACAGCCAATAGACGGTTTGTGGCACCATCCAGTCCGCAAGGCTGGTCCCTTTGGCAGTATTATGACTTTTGACCAGCCATTGCTTGTATTCTTCAAAGCTACTGCCATAACAGCCGTTGATAAAGCCGTTCTCATCTTTGGGAAGTTCCTGCAGCATGTCATATATATCCCTGCCATCATGAATGGATAACTGGCGCAGTTCTGCTTTCATGGTCTTGCCTCCCATTATAGAAGTCTGTTATCATTATGCATGGAAGTATTATGCAGCGAAAGAAAAATGGTTATAGGAGGAATGAATATGGCTTTTATAGACCATCTGCGCAAGGCGAATGCGGATGAGCAGACCATTCAGGCGATTTTCGGGCCGGATGCCGAGGTGGAACCCCAGGAGGGTACGCAGGAATACGCGGATTACATGGCCGGAGTATTGCGCAAATGCGATGAATTGCTGGACCTTGATACATTCAGTGCAGCCATGTTCGACCGGGCCTGCTGCAAGAGCGGCTACAGATTAAACAACGCCAAACAAATGGCTAAGGAACATGCAGATAAACCTCTTAACGAAAAGCTGAAGATTCTGGGAGAGCTCAAGTACATGGGCAAGCCTTTTCTCAATGAGGATGGGGATATAGAAACAGTTGCGGTGGGTGGCCATGGCTTTACGGGCATGTATTGTCCCTGCTGGCGGCTAAAAAGCCTGACTCCTGCCGATGGACCCATGCCGCTGTCCTACTGCGCCTGCTGCGGCGGTCATTTCATGTTTCACTACCAAAAGGCATTGGGAATAAAACTACGGCTGAAGAAGGTGGTTTCCTCCACGTTAAGCAGCGGCGGGAGCGAACCATGCGTGTTCCAATACCAAATCTTAGGCAAATAATGTGCCTCCAAGAGTTGTATGCTAAGAAAATTTATTTCAAAACCGCCCTTGCAGTATAGGAAGCTGCGCGGGCGGTTTTTTAGGCGCAGCCATGCAATCAGACCGGTTCAAAAGGGGAGCCTATTTCTATGATGTGCCCATCTGGATCATAGACGCGGAAAAGCTTCTGCCATGGCACCTGAACAATACCATGTATCACGTTGACGCCGGCTTGAACAAGCTTTTGATATTCTGCTTCCAGGTCGCTGGCCTCAAAATAAAGAATCACGTTACCGTGCCCCTGGCTTCCGTCATGTATGAATCTGTCAATGAGCTCCGGAGGCTGAAGGGCATGTGCCTTATGGATAGCAAACCTTTCATTGAAGACAATCATATTACCCCAATCATGAAGGATTTCCAAACCAATCAGCCTTACATAAAAGGTCTTGGATACTTCCATGTCGTTCACGAGTATGATGGAATCGATATGCTTCATTTTTCACACGTCCTTTGTAGATGCTCTGCAGCAATTATGAGTGATGTGAAGTTTCATGTCAAGGTTTTCCAAAAACAAAAAAGCCTTCCTTTGTATAGGAAGCAAAATGTTGATTTATATCTGAGCTAGATACTAAGAAAAACACCCTTGATGTGCTTCATCAATTGTAAATATATAATAATGGAAAAATGGCAACCTGTCAAGCATATTTGCGAAAAAAAGAGCAGGAAGGAGTTTTTGCCTTCGGGGCTGTATGGAAACTTCCAGGCCAATGCTTTTGCATTTTGCACTTATTTACATTTCCCTCTATACTAAATCCCCGCCATGGGCGAAGGAGGGAAGTAAATGGAGCAGATCATACTAAGCAATATCAGCAAGCACTTCCGCGTGTACGAGCGGCCCGAGGGCAAATGGGGCCTTTTGAAGGGCGCGTTTATGCGGAACGTGCGGCGGGTCACGGCGCTGGACAACGTGAGCCTGACCATTCACAAGGGGGAACTAGTGGGGTATATAGGCCCTAACGGCGCAGGAAAATCCACCACAGTCAAAGTTATGAGCGGAATCCTGGTACCTGACAGCGGCGAATGCCATATCTGCGGGCGCGTCCCCTGGAATGAGCGGGTAGCCCATGTTGCACAGATAGGCGTAGTTTTCGGCCAGCGAAGCCAATTGTGGTGGGATGTTCCGGTAAAAGACTCTTTCGACCTTCTGCGGAATATTTACGCCATCTCGAAAGAGGAATACAAAACGCGGCTAACGGAACTCACGGAGGCTTTGGATATCGAAAACCTTCTTAAAACCCCCGTGCGGCAGCTTTCACTGGGCCAGCGCATGCGCTGCGAGCTGGCAGCCTCCCTTTTGCACAGCCCGCAAATCCTATTCCTGGACGAGCCCACCATTGGCCTGGATGCTGTCTCCAAGCTGGCTCTGCGGGCTTTTCTCAAGGAGGAAAATAAAAAGCGCGGCACTACCATGGTCCTTACCACCCACGATATGGACGACATTGAGGCGCTATGCAGCCGGGTGATGGTGATAGGCCACGGGACCATTTTGTTCGACGGCACTTTGGAAACGCTCAAGGCACGCTATTCCGCCGGGGACAGGCAGGATATCAACGAGACCATTGCGGCCATGTACCGGGAAATGGCGCTGTAGGTGGCATCATGAAAAGAGCAAATCATTTGAAAGCCTGCCTGTCTATTTTCCGCATCCAGTTTGCCCAAAGCCTGCAGTACCGCCTGGCCGGGCTGTCATCGGCCAGCATCAGCATCTTCTGGGCATTGATTGAGATCGTTGTATTTACTGTCTTTTACAAGCATGCGCAAAATGGCGCTTTCAGCATGAACGGCTTGACACTTTCCCAGGTGATCTCCTATGTGTGGATCGCACAGTTCCTGGTACCGCTGCAGCCTATGAGCATCGACGGGGATATTCTTTCCCAGATCACCAGCGGAAACGTGGGCATTGCACTATGCCGTCCGCTTACGCTGTATGGCCAGTGGTTTGCGCACACTGCTGCCGGGCGGCTGGGAGGATTTTGGGTGCGTGGAATATTGACGGTGCTGGCCGGGTTTTTGATGCCAGGCGCCATGCATCTCTCCCCGCCGGTTTCTTTGGCCGGCTTATTGATGTTCATCTTCTCCGCCACAGGCGCGTTCCTGCTTTGCACAGCTTACGGAATGCTGATCACCGCTGTACGGCTGAACATTACCTGGGGGGAAGGCCCCACTTACATGCTGCTTCTCGTAAGCGGCGTGCTTTCAGGCGGATATCTGCCCTTGCAGCTATGGCCGGACGCTCTGCAAAAGGTGCTTTTATACCAGCCCTTCGCAGGATATCTGGATATACCTGTACGGCTGTATGTGGGATCCATGATATGGACACAGGGAATTGAGGCAATCTTCATGCAGATGTTCTGGACGATGGTTTTTGTACTGATTGGGAAAGCGCTCATGGGATGCAAGCTGAAATCGCTGATCGTACAGGGGGGATGAAACATGCGGCAGGAACTCAAAGTCTATTTGAGTATGCTCCGAATGCACCTTTTAACCGGTCTGGAATACAAAGGCTGGTGGCTGATGGTGCTGCAGGTATTGTTCGTTGTTGTAACCGACCCCATTGCCACCATTTTTCTTTTCTCCCGCTTTGGTTCCATTGGCCCTTGGACGCTGGAAAGGATCATGTTGATCTATGCCATCGCCGTCACATCCTTTGGGATTGCCGAAAGCCTGTGCAGGGGTTTTGATTATTTCCCCTGGAAAATGATCCGCTCCGGGGATTTTGACAGGCTGCTGCTGCGCCCGCGCACGCTGTTTGTGCAAGTGGCGGGATCGTATTTTCACATCCACAGGCTTTCAAGGGTTGTTGCCGGGCTGGCGGTGATCATCTGGTCTTTGAACCGGCAGGGGATCATACTGAACGCGGCCAATGGGCTGATTTTGCTTCTTGCGCTGATAGGCGGCGCGCTGATGTATTGCGGCGTTTTTGTATTCAGCTCCGGCATTGCCATATTCACCATCAAGGCGCTGGATTGGATCTATATCTTCACCAATGCCAGCTACCAGGTAACCCGCTGCCCGGTGGAATATATGCCGCGGCTTTTGTACCGCGTCTTCACCTTTTTCCTGCCGATGCTTCTTATAAGCTATTATCCCGCCTCGGCAGCCTGCGGCTGGGGCGAAAGCGTTTGGAAGGGATGCCTGGCGCTGCCTGCCGGCGGATTATTTCTTCTTTTTTCTCTGCTGGTGTGGCGCGTTGGCGTCAGGCATTACAAGAGCACGGGAAGCTGATTTTAAATTTATAATCAAAAGCACCCTAAAGATGGGCGCTTTTGAATTGGAATTTGTCACTCCTTGAGCAATACTTTCATGTTCTTTGCTTCAAATATCGCCTTGGCCATTTTCAAAGACTGTTTGTCCGGCGGCTCGGTATCACCAAGTACATAGGGCAGGCGAAGCTCTTTCCATTTGTATTCGCCCATTTTATGAAAGGGTAAAAGTTCTACAAGCTCTATGCAGGAAAAAAACGAGAGATAGTCCGCCAATGCTTCCAGAAGCTTTTGGTCAAGCGTAATCCCGGGCACCAGTACGTGCCGTAGCCAGACAGGCTTATGTTGCGTTTCACAGTAGACAAGAGTATCCAGCGTATCCTTGTTGCCGCGGCCTGTGAGCCGCCTGCAAAGCTCGTTATCCAGCGCCTTGATATCAAGCAGGATCAGATCAGCCACGTCAAGGGCTGGCTTGGAAACGGAAAGGGGAACGGCACCCGCGGTGTCCAACGCCGTATGAATGCCGTGCTCCGCACATTTTTTCAGGATGTCTTGGATAAACTCCGGCTGCAAAAGCGGCTCACCGCCCGATAGCGTGACGCCACCGGAACGGATGAAGTTTTTGTAGGTGAGGATGTCGCTGATGATTTCATCAGAATCCATTTCCTTGCCGCCGCCCACTTGCCAGGTGTCTGGGTTGTGGCAGTATTTGCAGCGCAGACCGCAGCCCTGCAGGAATAGGACGTAACGGATGCCCGGCCCATCCAGTGTGCCAAAGCTTTCCACAGAATGGATCCGGCCCGTTACGCCCATAAAATACACTTCCTGTCGTATAAATGATTAGAACCTTTCGTGGAACGTGCGGTTCAGCACATCCATTTGCTGTTCCCTGGTGAGTTTGATGAAGTTTACCGCATAGCCGCTGACGCGAATGGTGAGCTGAGGATATTTCTCAGGGTGCTCCATGGCATCCATCAGCACATCCTTATTCAGGACGTTTACGTTGATGTGGTGGCCCCTGTCCAAAAAGAACCCGTCCATCAACCCGACCAGATTTTCAGCCTTCTGTTCTGCCGTTTTGCCAAGCGCGCCGGGCACAATGCTGAAGGTGTAGGAGATACCGTCCTCCGCTTGATCATAGGGGAGTTTGGCGACGCTCTTCATGCTGGCGACACATCCCTTTACATCCCGGCCATGCATGGGGTTGGCACCGGGTGCGAAGGGTTCGCCCTGCTTGCGGCCGTCGGGGGTGGAGCCAGTCTTCTTGCCGTATACCACGTTGGAGGTAATCGTCAGCACCGACATAGTCGGCAGAGATTCACGGTAAGTCCTGTGGGTGCGGAGCTTAGTCATGAAGCTTTTGACCACGTCGATGGCGATGGCATCCGCAGTATTATCATTGTTGCCATATTTGGGGAAATCGCCTTCCACCTGAAAGTCCACTGCCAGGCCTTGGTCATTGCGGACAGGTTTCACCTTCGCGTAACGTATGGCCGAGAGACTGTCCGCAACAACGCTCAAGCCCGCAATGCCGCCGGCCATGGTGCGCAGGATTTCCTCGTCATGCAGCGCCATTTCCAG